>JBBSEU010000233.1:0-9634 GCA_038239365.1 Aggregatilineales bacterium | reverse complement strand
GATCGCTAATAAAGGAGCGATGAAGTGGATCAACCAACTGCCGAACGAACTCGAACCTTCACCTGGCAGGACCCGATGATCGGCGCGGCACTGGGTATGCAGATGAGTGGTCTCGAATATCTGCAAAAAATGGCAAACCGTGAGCTTCCGCCGCCGCCCATCGCCGAAATGCTTGGGATGGAACTTATAAGGGTCGAGTCCGGTAAGGCGGTCTTTGGCCTCAAACCCGCCGAATATCACTACAATCCGATTGGCGTTGTTCATGGCGGCATTGCCAGCACCATGCTCGACTCGGCGTTAGGCTGCTGTGTCCAGTCGATGCTGCCAATGGGTACGGCCTACACAACCATCGAACTGCATGTGAACCTTGTGCGCGCCATCACCTTGAACACGGGGTACGTGCGCGCGGAAGGTGAAATAGTCCATCTTGGCCGAACGATGGCGACGGCACAGGCCAAATTGACCGATGAGCAGGGCAAACTGTACGCGCACGCCACCACCACCTGTTTGATCTTCAAGTCGGGTGAGAGTAAATAATAGCCCTCATCCCCCAGCCCCTTCTCCCGAGGGCGAAGGGGAGTCAAGATTGACACGATCATGAATGTGCTGTGTCCTGGCATTTTGTAAGGGCGAAGGGGAGTTAGATCGGGGTCACCCGGTTTGAAAGTCCCTCTCCCTCGGGAGAGGGATTTAGGGTGAGGGCTGACTCAAATAGCAACGTTTATCTGATCATTGGGTTATCATTAGTGCCTTCTGATCAAACACGGGGTAGTTTCAACACTTCGATAAGGAGTTGGGCAAATGGAAAGACGGCGCGTTGTCGTCACCGGGTTGGGCGTTGTCTGCCCGATTGGGAACTCGGTACAGGAAGCATGGGAGAACGCGGCGAACGGCGTCAACGGCATTGGCCCGATTCAGCGTTTTGATACCAGCAAATTGGAAGTGCATTTCGGCGGCGAAGTGAAAAACTTCGATGCGAAGGCGCTTTTTGGCTATCGTGAAGTGCGCCGCATGGATCGCGTCACGCAGTTGGCAATGGCCGCTGCACAGCAAGCAATTGTGGACAGCGGCCTGGATATGGCACACGAAGATTCCTGGGAAGTCGGCTGCCTGATCGGATCGGGCATCGGCGGCATCGAGAGTATTATCGATCAGGCCAACGCCAGCTTCGAGCGTGGGCCGCGCGTGGTTAGCCCGCTCCTGATCCCGATGATGCTGCCCGACAGCCCCTCGGCGCGGGTGGCGATTGAGTACCACTTGCAGGGACCGAACATGGCCGTTTCGACGGCCTGCGCGACAGGCAATGACGCCATCGGTCAGGCAACGGATATGATTCGGCGCGGCGCGGCCTCCGTCATGCTGGCGGGCAGCACCGAAGCAGGGATCGTCGAACTGTCTATCGCAGCTTTCAACAACATGACTGCCCTTTCGCGCCGCAACGACTCGCCCGAAACGGCTTCACGTCCGTTCGACAAGACGCGCGACGGCTTTGCGACGGCGGAAGGCGCGGGCGTGCTGGTTCTGGAAGACCTTGACCACGCGCAGGCACGCGGCGCGCACATTTACGCCGAAATTCTGGGATATGCCAATACGACTGATGCGTTCCATGTGACAGCACCACTCGAAAATGGCGCGGGCGCGGCCAAAGCGATGGAAAAGGCGCTGCGTGATGCGGGACTGACGATCAACCAGATCGATTATGTGAACGCGCACGGCACGAGTACGCCGCTCAACGACTCCAGCGAAACCAAGGCGATGAAAACCGTCTTTGGCGAAAAAGCCTACGATATTCCGCTCAGCTCCACTAAGTCGATGACCGGGCACATGCTCGGCGCATCGGGCAGCGTCGAAGCGGTGTTCAGCGTCAAGTCGATTTTGGAGCAGTTCATCCCGCCCACGATCAACCTGCATACGCCTGACCCGGACTGCGATCTGAACTATACGCCTAACAAGGGGGTTAGCCACACGATTAATACGGTGATGAGCAATTCATTCGGATTTGGCGGGCACAACGCGGTACTTGTGTTGGCAAAATATGCCAATGGTAATAACGCAAATGGCAACCACTAACGGTCACCGCTCGAACGGACATAGCCCGAATGGTCACAGTACCAACGGGCTTAGTGCGAATGGTCACGAGACGAACGGCCATTCAGCGAATGGACACCGTTCGCCCGCCAATGGACGATTCACCCCGACGCGTTACGCCCATATTGTGGGGTGGGGCATGGAAGTGCCCGAAACTGTGATCACCAACAAAGACCTGGAAGCGGTTGTCGATACCACCGACGAGTGGATTCGCACGCGTACCGGGATTCATGAGCGGCGGTTTGCTTCCGACAAAGAGACCGTCACCAGCATGGGCTTTGAGGCGGCACGCAAGGCACTTGACCGCGCCGACGTGCTGCCCAGTGAGATCGAACTGATCATCGTTGCCACGTCCACGCCCGAAAACTTCTACCCATCGACGGCCTGCAAAATTCAAAACCTGCTCGGCGCGACCAAATCCGGCGCGTTTGATCTGAGTGCGGCCTGTTCCGGTTTTGTGTACGCACTGAACATGGCCGCACAGGCGATCCGTTCGGGGAGCATCAACACGGCGCTGATCATCGGCTCGGAGACGAATTCGCGTGTGATGGATTGGGATGATCGCTCGACGTGCATCCTGTTTGGCGACGGCGCGGGCGCAATCGTCTTACAGGGCAGCGATCAGCCAGGCGGCGTTCTGGCGTGCGTGCTTGGCTCGGATGGCTCTGGCGGCGATCTGCTCGGCATTCCCACTGTTGGTCAGGTCACGCTGCCCGATGGCCGATTGCTGCACAAACTGCACATGGATGGCCGCGAAGTGTTCCGGTTTGCGACGCACATCATCAATGAGTCGATTCGTGAGGCGCTCGAAAAAGCTGGCCTGACGCTGGCCGATGTTGCCTTGATCGTCCCGCATCAGGCCAATCAGCGCATCATCGCGGCGGCAGCGCGCAGCCTGAACATTTCCGAGTCGTTCTTTTTCAGCAATATTCATCGCTACGGCAACACGTCTGCCGCTTCGATCCCGATTGCCCTGTGCGAGGCCGAAAAAGAAGGGCGTCTGAAGCCCAACGATCATTTTGTGATGATCGGGTTTGGCGGCGGGCTGACCTGGGGCGCGATGGTCGTTCAGTGGCAGTCGATCCCGGTAAGAGCGCCGCGCGGCTTCCGCTATCGATTGTCAGCGGGCAGGCGCGAAGCTGAATACGTGCTGGCCTTCTGGCGCGCACGGGCGATAACGGTCTATCGGCGGGCGGAAGCGGTCATACGCGGCCCAGCCACGCGGCCTGCCAACTTCCGCCGAAAGCGCAAATCCGAGGCCAGAATACCATCCAGCGAAATCGAAAAAATCTGACAGGGTGCAACTCCACACCATGCAATTGCGTAATGCTGAGTCAGTAGATCAAGGGGAAAACAAAATCATGGTACGGTTGATCGTTGGCGTTATTGCGTTTGTAGTAATTGGCATGTTGGCACTGGCCGTTGTGCAGGCTGTGTTGGGCACGTTGGGTACGATCATTCATCTGGCGATTGTGGCCGTGATCGCACTTGTTGGCGTGCGGGTTGCTTTGAGCGTGATGAATCGCGTCTCTGCCCGCCGCGCCTGATCTATTCACCTGCTTGACTTACCTTGTGGCACACCACTTGCTTATTGCTGAGGCGTAAGCAAGTGTGGTCAACAAGGGAAATCAATCATGGGGCGTATAGTTGTTGCGGTCATCGCTTTTTTCGTTACGTTTGCGATTGTGTCGGGCATTCTACGTTTTTTGTTCAACGTCGTTGATACTGTGCTGACCTTCGGCGTCGGCGTCGTGATCGCTTTGATCGCGGTCGGGGTTGCCTTGTCCGTAGCGGGGCGCGCGGCGGGCGGCGGCGGCACCACCAGCGTCTAAGGATGGTTTCCCCGTTACACCGGGGAACAAATTCCCCGGCACTCTGCTTATGCAGAGGGTGAGGCCAATGCTTTCAAATGTTCGTCGAATGGCGGATAGATGACGCCGTACTCTGTGACGATGGCCGTGATATAACGATTTGGCGTTACGTCGAAGGCTGGATTGCCTGCCTTTGATCCATCTGGTGCGATGCGTGTGCCGCTGATTGACAACACTTCGTCCTGACCGCGCTCCTCAATCTCGATCAAGTCGCCGTGTGGCAAACTTAAATCAATGGTACTGAACGGCGCAACCACATAGAACGGTACGTTGTTTTCGTGCGCCACAACCGCCAGATTGTATGTGCCGATTTTGTTGGCGGTATCACCATTGGCCGCGATTCGATCCGCGCCAACGACGCACAAATCAACATGTTTGCGGCGCATGTAGTGGCCGCTTGCCCCATCCGCGATGATCGTGTGCGGAATATTCGCCTGCGCCAATTCCCAGGCCGTCAGGCGCGCGCCCTGCAAACGCGGACGGGTCTCATCGACCAGTACATGCAGTTGTTTGCCCTGCACATGTGCGCTCCGAATCACGCCGAGCGCCGTTCCCCAACTGACCGTCGCCAAACTGCCGGTGTTGCAGTGATGAATGATCGTCGCCTCATTCGGCACGAGTTCCGCGCCGTTTGCGCCCATCCGCTGATTGATCAGGATGTCTTCATCGGCAATTCGTTCTGCTTCGGCCAGCAATGCCGTCCGTAGATCGTCGGCACTTTCGAATGAGTTTTCAATGCAGCGCAGCATCCGATCCACACCCCATGACAGATTCACAGCCGTTGGTCGCGCCACACGCAGCACAGCGGCGGCGGTTTGCAGATCAGCCCGTAGATCATCGACTGTTTGCGCCGTGCTGTTAAACGCTGCTAACGCCATGCCGTAACCGCCGGATGCGCCAATCGCCGGAGCGCCGCGTACTACCATATCACGGATGGCGTCGGCCACCTGCTGATAGGTATCGAAACCAACAATTTTGAATTCATGCGGTAAAACGCGCTGATCGATCATCATCACCTGACCGTCTTGCCAGAACACAGTACGTACTTCAGACGGATTCATAAGATTATCTCCCGAAAATAAACGCTTATGATAGCGCACGCGCTGCCGAAGCGGTGGTGAATCGGTTTGGCAGTACCGGTGCGAAAATCGTACAATCTGCACACACATCAGCAAAGCGACGGTAAAGCCTGTGAGCGAACAACGCGAAATCCCTCTATTTCCACTGAATACAGTCCTGTTCCCAGGCATGACACTTTCGCTGCATATTTTCGAGGAGCGATACAAGCTGATGATTGGGCACTGTATCCAGGAAGCACAGCCGTTCGGCGTGGTGCTGATCCGATCCGGTGAGGAAGTCGGGCCGGGCGCGGCGATCTATGATGTGGGCACAACCGCGCACATCACCCAGGTGGAACGTTTGCCGGATGATCGGATGAACATTCAGACGCTGGGCTACCGACGTTTCAAAATTAACGAAGTGCGCCGCGAACAACCCTATCTGGTCGGTATCGTTGAGGATTTTCCACTATTAGGGACGAACAATCCAATCGCCAAGAAGACCGCTAGCCATCTATCGCCAATGCTGCAAAGCTACCTGGAAATTTTTGCTACGCTGGGCAATGTCGAGTTTGAGATCGAAAAGCTGCCCAATGATCCGGTTACGCTGGCCTTTCTGACGGCGATCATCCTTCGCACACCAATGAAAGATAAGCAAGAACTGCTCAATATGTCCGAACTGCTGGCATTATTGCGATTAGAGCGTAAAATGCTGCATCGAGAAGCGCAAATTTTGAAACTGCTGATCGAAAACGGGATGCGCTGGCGGGACGATCCGAGGCCGTTTTCGTTCAACTGAGCGGGGTAGGCATTCATGCGAATTGTACTCGACGCGATGGGCAGCGATCATTGCCCGGTGCCCGATGTGGAAGGGTCGGTGCTGGCCGCGCGCGAAAGTGGCGATACAGTCATCCTGGTCGGTGATAAGACCGCTATAGAAACGGAACTGGCAAAGCACACAACAACCGGGCTGCCGCTGGAAGTTGTTCACGCGCCGCAAGCTGTCGATATGCACGATAAGCCGAGCCAGGTAGGGCGTACTAAAAAAGAGTCGTCGATGGCGATTGGCCTGAATCTGGTTCGGGATGGCAAAGCCGATGCGTTTGTCAGTGCTGGGAACACCGGTGCGGCGCTTGCCCTGGCGACGCTCAGCACCCTCCGACGTATCCCCGGCGTCAAGCGTCCGGCGCTCACTTCACTGATTCAGATCGGTGGCAAAACGGTCATTTTGGTGGATTTGGGCGCGAACGCCGACTCGCGCCCGGAATGGCTGGTGCAGTTCGGCATGATGGGCAGTTTGTATGCCGAGCGCGTGATCGGCACGACGAACCCGCGTGTGGCGCTGCTCTCCAACGGCGAAGAAGAAGGTAAAGGCAACGAACTCGTCAAGGAAACTGCCCTCCTGATGGGTCACAGTGGTCTGAACTTTGTCGGCAACGTTGAGCCGAAGGAGATGCTGGAAGGCGCGGCAGACGTGGTGGTGGCCGATGGCTTTGTCGGGAACATCGCGCTCAAGTCGATGGAAGCATTGGGCGATACACTGTTCAGGCTGATTAAGGATGGCTTTTTGGGCGGCAATCTGGCGGTCAAGTTGGGTGCTTTGCTGGTTGCCCCGGCGTTGCGAAGTGTCTATAAACAGGTTGATCCATTTGAAATTGGCGGCGCACCACTGCTGGGTGTGAATGGCGTGGTGATCATCGGGCATGGTCGCACGAATGCGAAGGGCATCAAAAACGCGATTGGTCAGGCACACAAAGCGGTTGAAGGCGGGATCATCGAGGCGATCCGCGAAGGCATGACACGCTACAAAGATGAGGACGAAACGGTAGCGCCGATCTCATCACAGGGGTAAGTCGCGTTAGTTTCGGGCGACGGCCTGCTGCGCCTGGGCGCGCTGACACAAGCCGCGCCCGCCCGCGTTGAGCCACGCCTGTAAAGTTGGGCTGCTGGTTTGGTTGGTCACTGCATCTTTATAGATGCCCGTTCCCCAGGTGTAATAGCGTCGTGTTTCGGCAGACCAGCGCGCCCACCCGCCTGCGATTACACCATGACCGCCGTTATAGCCCGCCAGCGCCAGACCCGGATCGCCATTCGCCAACTGTAAACTTTTCGCCAGATATTCCATGCCGCGCCGTCCATTGATGGTCAGGTCTTGCATGTCTTCGCCGGGGGTAAAGTGCATCGGCATAACCTGAAACAAACCCTGAGCGCCGCTATTGCTGACCGCTGTCGGATCGCCGCAGCTTTCGATCTGAATGACCGTCGCCACCAGATTTGGATCGACGTTGTAGGCTTGTCCCCATGCCTTGATGAGTGGTGCCCAGTGCAGCACTTCGGGCGTAAAAATGGATGATAAGCCTTCGACGGGGCTGGCAACTTCGGGCTGGTTGGCCGCCGCGATATTGCTGGTCGGCGTGACGCGCTGCGATGGGGAACTGACGCGCGTACCCAGATAAAAACCGACGACCAGTGCAATCGCCAGCAAACACAAAAAGACCAGGGCGCGAATAGATAATACTCGCTCTTTGAGCATATTCTTTTCACCTATGAACTTGTGGAAAACGAACGATCATCGAGACGGGGAATTTAGAACTTGCGTTCTATTTTATCATCGAAATTGTACTACGTCAACACTGATCAATACGAAGGTACAGGGTAGAAGTTGCCGTTTTGAGCATCTCTACCCTGTTTCTAATGTGCTGAGTACCGGAAGATTTAACGATGGCGGCGGGCTAATTCGGCAGCAATATCGGTAGGGGTGAGTCCCATTTGTGCCAGCAGCACCAACGAGTGATAGGTCAGATCGGCCATTTCCGAGATCAGGCGTTCGTTGCCCTGATGCTGTGCGGCGATAATCACCTCAATCGCTTCTTCGCCCACTTTTTTGGTGATCTCATCTATGCCAGCATCGAACAGGCTGTTCGTATAGGAGCCGGGCTTCGGGTTCGCCTTGCGATCCTGAATCGTGGCGAAAATCGACTCAAGCGTATCAGTCATTCTCAAGTTCCTCTAGCGTGCGGAAAAAACACGATGTCGCCCCAGTATGGCAGGCTGGACCCGCCGGATCAACGCGCACTAACAGCGTGTCCGCATCACAATCGACGCGCAGTTCGACGACGTGCATCACGTTACCAGAGGTTGCACCTTTATGCCAGAGTTCGCCCCGGCTTCGACTCCAGAACACGGCTTCATTTTTTTGGAGCGTCAGGGCTAGCGACTCGGCATTCATCCAGGCCACCATCAATACCGCGCCGTTCGTCGCATCCTGAACAACGGCAGGGATCAGGCCGTGTTCATCCCAGTTGAGCCGCTCGACAATCCGATCAGGTGAGAGCATACGGTGAACCCATCCGAATGGGGACGCCACGCGCGTGCAAATAATCCTTGAGATCGGCCAGCGTCAATTCGTGATAATGAAATAGCGTCGCGGCCAGAGCTGCATCCGCGCCACCAGTGGTCAACACATCATAGAAATGTTCGACTTTGCCTGCGCCACCCGACGCGATTACCGGGATCGAAATGCCTTCGGCAATGGCGCGCGTCAAATCAAGTTGGTAGCCGTCGCGTGTGCCATCTTTATCCATGCAGGTTAGCAAAATTTCACCCGCGCCAAGTGATTCAGCTTTTTGCGCCCACGAGATCGCCTCTAAACCTGTTGGCGTGCGGCCACCATTAATCAAAACATCCCATTGCGTTGTTTGGGAATTCCAGCGCACATCCATCGCTACCACGATACACTGACTGCCGAATTGTTCTGCGCCCTCTCGGATGATGGATGGGTCTTTAACGGCACTGCTGTTGAGTGAGACCTTATCCGCGCCCGCTAATAATGTCGCGCGAATATCCTCAACCGTGCGGATGCCACCGCCTACGCAAAAGGGAATGAAGATCGCATCCGAGACGCGCCGCACCACATCGAGCAGCGTGTTACGGTCTTCGTGTGAGGCGGTAATGTCGAGCAGTGCCAGTTCATCCGCGCCCGCCTGATCATAGATCGCGGCTTGCTCAACTGGATCGCCTGCATCGCGCAAATCCAGAAAATTGATTCCTTTGACGACTCGCCCATCTTTGATGTCCAGACAGGGGATAATTCGTTTGGCTAGCATAGACACTTTCTATTCAAATAAATTCGCAACAGGCATCGAAAAACCCGGAATCACATCACCGCCATCCAGCATATCCTTAATCGTCAACTTTTGTTCTGTATCGCCGCTTGCACGGTAGACCATGACCACTTTCCGCTGTGGATCGATCACCCAGATCAGCTTGACGCCATCCTGCAAATAGAGTTCAACTTTGGCGTTGACATCCGAATAGCGATCCGTTGGAGAGACAATTTCGGCAACCGCTTCCGGGATCACGATCATCGGCTTCTTGCTGCGCTCTATCGTGTTGGCTTTGTAGGCGGCGTACTGTGCAGCACTGATAAACATCACGTCGGGCTGCCGTGAACCTGCTACCCAGTTCGGTATTGCTTCGAGAACGAAGGTCATCTCAACAAAAACTTCGCCAAGCTGGTGTGCCACACAATAAGCGTCAAGTGCCCGAAACAGCGCCCGTGTCGGCCAGCCATGCGGACTCAGGTTTGGACTCAAAGGTACACGCTCCCCATTGATC
>JBBSEU010000232.1:0-9639 GCA_038239365.1 Aggregatilineales bacterium | reverse complement strand
CCGCAAAACTGGTAGACGACGTGCGAACGATCTACTTTGATCGTTGGGAACACCTGTCGCAGTGACTCAAGCATGTAGGCAACTTCATCTTCATCACAAATCGCGCCCGGATCATCCGTCGGAATATCAGTTGATCCCGCGATCACTTTGTCGTAAACCGGGTAAAAGATGCAGATGCGGCCATCTTTGTTCGTGTAGTAGAGCATTTCGCCGCGCGTGGCCTGCCACAGTTCGGCGTGATCGATGACCAGATGCGATCCCTTTGTGCCGCCGATGTATTTTGTTTCACGCTGCATCGCTCCATTCGTGAAATCGATCCACGCACCCGTTGCATTCACCACGATCTCAGGCTTGACCGTGACTGTTTGGCCGCTCAGTTCATCGCGCAAAGTGACGGTTTGCCCTTCTGCGCCGATTACACTTACATAGTTGAGCGCCTTCGTTTGTGCTGAAATGGCTTGCGCGTCAAGTACCAGTTCCAGGCACAACCGTTCAGGATAGGTGATCCGCGCGTCGTAGTACGTGGCCGTGCAAACGATATTCGGGTCAAGCTGTGGGCGTTCGGCTAATGCCTGCTTACGGCTTTTGAAGCGGTGACGTGGCAAATAGCGCCCCATGCCCGCGAACGCATCGTACAGGCTCAATCCGATCTTGATCAGCGCCGCGCCACGTTTGTTCGGCTTGTGGCGCAGCCGAAGGAATTGCAGCGCGCCATGCACTAACCCGCTCGTCCAATCATTGATCGGGATCGTCGTGGGCAGCGGTTTTACGTAGTGCGGCGCGTTGCTCAACAGGCGGTTGCGTTCGCGCAGCGACTCGCGCACCAATCGAAATTCGCTATTCTCCAGGTAACGCAGGCCACCATGAATCACGCGGGTTGAGGCGGCACTCGCCCCCGCACAAAAATCCGCCCGCTCAACCAGCAGCACATCGACACCCTGTAATGCCAGATGACGCAGCAAGCCGATCCCATTCACGCCGCCACCGACGATCAGCACAGATACATCCGGCTGGTAGCGGATCGAGTCGAGTGCTGCGTTCCGATCCATCAGCGGTGCATCCGCTCGTAGCGTCCCACCCATTTCCAGTTGGAGGTGTCGCGCTCATTGGCACTGACTACCTGTGCTGCGTACTGCTGCTGCTGATGTGTGACCAGTGTGGCAAGAATAGCGGCGATTTCGCCTTCATCCTTTTCCGAGGTGTCTTCCATCATGGTTGGGTGGCTCTCCACGAAGCCAATATCCACCTTGCCGCTGATGAAGTGGTGGCTGTCCATCAATTTCTGATGAAACGGCAAATTTGTTTTGAGTCCCATAATGCGATATTCCTGCAAAGCGCGACTCATTCGTCGGATCGCTTCGGGACGTGTCGCACCCCAGCAGACCAGTTTCGCCAGCATCGAATCGTAATAGGGCGTTACTTCGTAGCCCGCGTAGATGCCGCTGTCCAGCCGCACGCCCGGCCCCGTAGGCGCAAGGTGAACCGTCACCGTCCCGGTAGAGGGCAAAAAGCGATTGTAGGGGTCTTCGGCGTTGATGCGGCATTCAATTGCGTGATTGGTGATATGAACGCTGTCCTGAGTCGGCCCCATGCGCCGCCCGCGCGCGATCCGAATCTGCTCCTTGACCAGATCGATCCCGGTCACGAGTTCGGTCACGGCATGTTCAACCTGAATACGCGTGTTCATTTCGAGGAAGTAGAAGTTCTTGTTGCGGTCAACTAGGCATTCAATCGTCCCGGCGTTCAGGTAATTGACCGACTGTGCCGCGCGAACAGCCATCTCACCCATGCGGCGACGCAAGTCCTCATCCAGAAATGGACTCGGCGCTTCTTCAACCAGTTTTTGGTGGCGGCGCTGGATGCTGCAATCGCGTTCACCCAGGTGAATTGTGTTGCCGTACATATCGGCCAATATCTGAAACTCGATATGCCGCGCCCCTTCAAGCAGCCGTTCAAGATATACCGTGCCGTCCCCAAAGGCGTTTTCGGCTTCACGACGCGCGGCGGCCAGTGCGCTGGGCAGGTCTTCGGCACGGCGCACAATTCGCATTCCTTTGCCGCCACCACCTGCCGCCGCTTTGACCATCACCGGGAAGCCGACGTAGCTGTTTGCCGCCGCGATGATTTCCTCATCGCCCAGACCCATCTCCGTACCGGGAATCGTCGGCACACCTGCCGCTTTGACAATTGACCGCGCCGACTGTTTATCGCCCATCGCCGCAATCGACTCGGCACGCGGGCCAATGAAGATGATCCCGGCATCCTGACATGCCCCTGCAAATGCTTCACGCTCCGACAGAAAACCATAGCCGGGATGAATCGCGTCCGCGCCGCTCTTGCGTGCCACGTCGATGATCGTATCAATTTTGAGGTAGCTTTCACGCGGCGGCGGCGGCCCGATGTGATAGGCTTCATCGGCGTAGCGAACATGCAGCGCGGTTCGATCTGCATCAGAATAGACCGCGACGGTACGAATCCCCAGTTCGCGGCAAGCACGGATCACACGGACGGCGATTTCGCCTCGATTGGCGATCAGCACCTTCGTGATCTGGCGCGATTGTGGGCTGGCAGCTTCAGTCATCTAGGAGTCCTTGAGCGAACGCTCTCAGTTATTGAAAGTGAACATTCCGATAATGAACAGACTATAGTACCATTCCGTGCTTCGGATGACTACCAACGGAAACTTATGTTGAACAGCACAGCATCGGCAATTTTGCTTATCTCCTGCCCGGATCGCAAGGGGCTGGTGGCGACGGTAACGGATTTCATTGCACGACATGACGGCAATATTTTGCATCTCGATCAATACGTGGACGGTTTGGAGAGCGTGTTTTTCATGCGCGTCGAGTGGGATTTGAGCGGCTTTACGATCCCGCGCGCGGCCATTGGCGATCAGTTTGAAGCGGTTGCCGCTCAATTCAGCATGGCCTGGACGCTGCATTTCTCGGATGTGGTGCCGCGCATGGCCTTGTTCGTCTCCAAAGCCGATCACTGCCTGTATGATATTCTGGCACGCTGTCAGGCAGGCGAATGGCCTGTGACCGTCCCGCTGATGGTCAGCAATCACCCTGAACTTGGCGCGGTTGCCCGCAAATTCGACGTGGATTATCACGTCTTTTCGATCAACGCCGCCAACAAACGCGAACAGGAAGACGCCCAGATTCAATTACTACGCGATCATCAGATCGACTTCATTGTTCTGGCACGCTACATGCAGATCGTTTCACCAGAGTTCATCGGCCAATACCCGAACCGGATCATCAACATTCACCACTCGTTTTTGCCCGCCTTTCCGGGCGCAAAGCCCTATCACTCAGCTTATCAGCGCGGCGTGAAGATCATCGGCGCGACCAGCCACTATGTCACCGCTGATCTGGATGCCGGGCCGATCATCGAACAAAACACCGTCCGCGTCACGCATCGAGACTCGGTTGAGGACTTGATCCGCAAGGGTAAAGACGTAGAAAAACTGGTACTTGCCCGCGCGATCTGGCTGCATGTTCAGCACAAGATTCTCGTCCACAACAATAAGACCGTCGTGTTCGATTAAAGACCATCAAGTGCCCTCAACCCCCAGCCCCTTCTCCCGAGGGCGAAGGAGAGTCAAAAGGGCGCGGCTTGAAAGTCCCTCTCCCTCGGGAGAGGGATTTAGGGTGAGGGCTATTTAGCTATCAATCAGGAAATCGTTTACATGCCCGATCAACACAAGATCGTATTTCAACCGTCCGGCAGGCAGGGCGTCGTCCCGGCTGGTACAACCGTACTAGAGGCAGCGCGCTTACTCGGCGTTGGCATCGAGAATATTTGCGGCGGACGGCAAACCTGCGCCAAATGCCGCGTATCGGTTAGCACCGGGCAGTTCGCCAAATATGCGATCACTTCCAACGATGATCACATCACACCCGTTGAAACACCGGAGATCGCCTATCGGGAGTCGCACGCGCTCCGGCCTGATGAACGATTGGCGTGTGTTGCGCGCATTTGCGGCGATGTGGCGATCAATGTACCGCCCGAAGCCCAGGCGCAAAAACAGGTGATCCGCAAATCGGCATCGGCGCGCGTGATCGAGATCGATCCGATTGTGCGTCAGGTATATGTCGAAGTTGATCCGGCAGTGGTTGGGGATCGGCGCAGCGATTGGGAGCGGTTACAGGCGGCATTGGCGGATCAATGGGGCTTAGCCGGGATAACGCTTGATGCCAAATCAATCCCGACGCTTGGACAGGTCTTGCGCGCCGGGAGTTGGAAAGCGACGGTCACGCTCTGGTCAGAACGAGAAGTGATCCGTGTGCGTCCCGGCTATCGTGAAGGATTGGCTGGAGTAGCGGTTGACTTGGGCACAACGACGATTGCCGCCTACCTATGCGATCTGCGAACCGGCGAAGTGCTGGCAACTGAAACAGCCATGAATCCGCAAATCGCCTACGGTGAAGATTTAATGTCGCGCGTCAGCTACGGCATGATGAACGCCGACGGTGCGACTCGATTACACAAGATCGTGATCAAGGCGCTGAACGATGTTGCAGCGCGGGCAGCGAAGGCTGCCGGATTGCAGGCCGATGATATTGTTGATCTGGTCGTTGTCGGCAACACGATCATGCACCATCTGTTTCTGGGAATCGATCCGGTGGAGTTGGGCGGCGCACCGTTCACGCTCACCGTTCGGGATGCGCTGGACATCAAGGCGCGCGATCTGGGGTTGCGCGTGCATCCCGGCGCATATCTGCACACCTTGCCCTGTCAGGCCGGACATGTGGGTGCGGATTGTATGGCCGTCGCCCTGGCCGAAGCACCCCACCGCCAGGACGAACTGACGCTGATCGTGGATGTTGGCACGAACGCCGAAATCTTGTTGGGTGATAAGTACGGCGTCCTCTCCGCATCGAGTCCGACCGGCCCCGCCTTTGAAGGCGCGCAGATCACGCATGGTCAGCGCGCCGCGCCCGGTGCCATCGAACGAGTCCGAATCGATCCGCACACACTCGAAGCGCGTTTCAAGTTGATCGGTCAGGACGAGTGGTCAGACACCGCCGATCAGGATTTACATGCGACGGGCATTTGCGGATCGGGCATCATCGAAGCGATTGCCGAAATGTACCTGAGCGGGATCATTAGCGGCGATGGGCGTTTTGTGACGCGCGATCATCCGCGTATCAGTTTTGAAGGGCGCAAAGGCGTTTATCTGCTGGCGACGCCCGATCAATCGGCAACGGGCGCGGCGATCACGATTACACAGGATGATGTACGCGCCGTTCAATTGGCAAAGGCGGCACTATATGCGGGCGTGACGCTGCTGCACGATCATCATGGCGGCGGGCAAATCGAACGGATTATGTTGGCGGGCGCGTTTGGCAGTTACATCGATCCGAAGTACGCGATGATTTTGGGGCTTATCCCCGATTGCGATCTGAACAAAGTGGTGGCCGTCGGCAATGCGGCGGGCGATGGCGCACGAATCGCACTGCTCAACAAAGCAGGACGTGCCGAAGCCGATCATCTAGCACGCACGATTCGTTATGTCGAAACGGCTACCGATCCCGGCTTTCAGGATGCGTTTGTCGGCGCGATACATATCCCGCACGCTACCGATCTATTTCCGCACTTGGCCGATATGCTGCCCACCTCAACGCCCGTTAAAGCCGAACGGCGGCGCGTGCAAAATCAAAGATAGCCCTCACCGCTAACCGCTTTTATGCGCTAAAATAGAACACCTGATGAGATCGGAAAGTTTGTAATGATTGATATTGTTTCCGGGCAGGTGGCAAGCCTCTCCAAAGGATCGATGGTGGTCATGGTGGGTGGCGTTGGCTTGCGCGTCAATGTGCCCAAAACCGTGTTCGACAGCATCACCGGGGCGGGGCAGAATGTCGTCCTGTACACGCATTTACAGGTACGGGAGGACGGCCTGACACTGTTCGGCTTTTCGAGCGAAGAAGAACGCGCCCTGTTCGAGATTTTGATCAGCGTGAACGGTGTGGGACCCAAGATCGGTCTGGCGATATTATCCACCCTGTCGGTTGATCATTTGCGAAGCGCCGTCGGACGCGATGAACCCGAAGTGCTGACGCGCGTACCGGGCATTGGCAAAAAGACCGCCGAAAAGATCGTCTTTGAACTCAAGAACAAGATCGGTATCGGCGGGATGCCAGCGGTCGTTGCGATCAATGAACTGGATACGGATGTGATCAACGCGCTCACTTACCAATTCGGACTGAGTCTGGTAGAGGCACAAAGCGCACTGCAAGCCATCCCGCGTGATGCACCCGCCGATCTGGGCACACGTATTGCGCTTGCCCTTCAATCGCTTTCAAACTAGCCGTAGAGACCTGAGCATGTCTTCGATGCTGGATCGTTACCCGCGCCGTGATGGAATGTACGCCATTTTGCCCGATGCGGTAGCCGTCTATGATCGCTATCAGAATCGTGTGGTAACGCTTGATTCGTTGGGCAGCGAAATCTGGCTGCGGATCGACGGCTTGACATTGCTGCGGGACATTGCCGCCGATATTGCCGGACGCACTGGTCGCCCGCTCACCGCCCTGCTGCGTGAGTCGGTTGCCATGACCGGGATCATGATCGGTGAAGGTCTGGTCTATCTGGCCGTCGAAGCCGACTTGCAGCCCTACCATCTGGCACTTCCGCGTGAAGACCACGATCCCGCGCAGGCTGAGGAGAGTATGCGCGAGTCGGGTTGGAACGACTCCCCGCGCTAACTGATGCTACACCCCTATCGTGTTGAACCCCTTCGTCCGGCGCTGATTCTGATCGGTGTGGTGTTGGTGATCGCGCTGCTCATGCCAAACCCGGCGGCGCGCATCCTGACGCTGGTCTTGCTGAGCGGCCCGCTGGCCTGGGGTGCGTTACAACTGACGCGAAAAGGGCGCGGCGTGATCCTCAGTGAAGACCAAATCGAATTACAATCGGGCGTGCTGCGCCGTTCAACTCATATCGCGCTGAGTCAGATACAGTGTTGGGAAATGATCCCCGACGGCCAATTATCGCTGGCCTATTTGAAGCCGCGCAAAGTAGATAATCCGCGTGATGAGCCGCGCCCGCCGCGCCTGAAAATATATGTGACGCCCGCGCTGGCCGAACCCGAATCGTTGAATACTCTGCTGCCCGTCGCCACTGGCATCACATTGGCACAGCTACAATCACTGGTGATTTGGCGGCGGATTCGGCGCTTCATTCTGCTGCTGTTCGGCCTTCTGTTCGGTGTCCCGACGCTCGTCATCCTGAGTGCGCGGCTGATCGGCGTCCTGAGCAACGCGCTTGGTCTCCGTTAGCGGCTTAGTGACGGGCATCGGCTCAGGCGCAACCAGCAGTCCTGTCTTTTCAACGGGTTTGACGACTGGTTTCGCCAATGAACCGGTGTCCGGTAGTTCCGGGAGCGGGCGCGTCGCCGTGCGCCGACTTTGATCCTCGAACTTCTGAGCCGCCGCCATCGCTTCGGACGTGCCGATGCGACGGAGTGCCGCCGCCGCTGTTTTGCGAACAATGGGCATCGAATCCTTGAGCGCAAGGGTTAGCGGTTCAACCGCCCACGTCGCCTGTAATTGCCCCAATACCGCCGCCGCGTTACGCCGAACTTGCCAGTCATCACGGCGCAGCGCACCGAGCAGCGTTACAACGGCGGGCGCGCTTTCCAGCTTGAGCAGTGCTTCCGCCGCTGCCAGGCGCGCTTTGGCAGGTTGCAACGGATTGCGAAATAGGATGATCAACGGCTCTACGGCGTGCCGATCCCCCATGCTGCCCAAGGCGGCACAGGCGATCAGCACATCGTTGGCGTGGGTGCTGTTCAGCATCTTGGTCAGGCCGCGCAAATCCTTGTTCTTGACCATTTGCTCGATGTGAATATCGCGGTCAAGATACTGTACGGCGGCACTGATCGCCGCGTGTGCCTGCCAGTCGTTCTCAACAGTTAACGCATTTTCCAGCGCCGGGACAGCGTGCCAGGCCCCAATCGCCCGCAGTGCCGCCGCCGCCCGCCGTCGCACACTGGAATCGGAATGGCGCAGCGCATCGATCAGGCCATCCGCATCGCCTTGCGACTGCATTTGCCAGATATTCGGGATCGGTGTCGGCACAGCGTCGCCTTTCAGGTTGTCTGTGAGGCGCTGAGCAAGGTGCTTTTACTTAGCACGTTCGCCACGTTCTCTTTACCGACCTGATCGTTCAAAATGGTATAGGGCAGGTTGTTGCTGCGGGCATAGTCCGGCAGCGTATTTGCCGCGCTGCGAATATCGACTGCCTTGAGTTGATCGAGCCGCACGCCTGCTTTTTGAAGCGCATCTTTCAACGGCGTCACATCCTGATTGTGCAGTGCCGAGGCGTACAAAATGCCCGCCGCGACTCGTTCAGCATGGCTTACGCCCGGATCGACCTTGACGTGATCGGCGAAGATGTGTTCCGTCCCCTGTGAGGCGCGACGATGCCCCAACTGGTTATCCAACTGCACCGACATACACATCAGGTCAAGCAGACCGCGCAACGCTTCGGGCTTTCCCTGTCCAATGGCGGCAGCATTCTTGATCGCCTGCGAAGCCAGCGACGCTGCGACGGTCATCCCCCAACCGGACAGACGTGTATCGGGCGTGGTCATATTCTTTTGTGAGGCATAGCGCCAGTCAAGCAGCGCCGTCACAATCGAGAGCATATCCACGATGCCAGCACCGCGAATGTAAGCAGGCGAATCGGTCACAACGTCCCAGTCGATGATCACTTCTTCGGCGGGGCCAGTCTCCACATTCTTGAAGCCGTCTTTGGTGTGTACTGATGCCGTCCAGGTGATCGGGTTATCATCGCAAAAAGCGGTAGGGACGATCACAACAGGCCGTTTGCCCAGGCCGCCGATCCGTTTGGCGGCATCGATCACATGGCCGTTCCCCACCGCATAGACCACACCGATCTCGGAGGGCAGGTCTTTGCCGAGTGAGTCCAGGTAGTCGCTATCGGCGTTAGGTGGCTCGGCCTGAATCGCCACTGGCAGTTCGATCACGCGCTTGATGGTCGCCCAGGTTGCTGGATCGGTAATGAGCGCCGTAGGCCGCGACTCGCGCACGGTGCTGAGTTCTCGAAAAGTGATGCGTGGCAAAGGCCATATATTCATGCGCGATCTCTCCGCTAATCTCTCAAAAATGTGCAAAATAACCCTCCCGCAGAGTGTAATGCCGAATCGTGCATAGGGCAATGAGGTAGCGCAAACACAAGCGCTTGTCGGTTCTTAATCCATCGGGATAAATTGGTTTTGCGTTTTCGCTTAATTCTCTTTTCGTTTGCTAGCTTGCCGCAACCATTGTCCACTGGACAAAATTCAAAGACGACAGTCTCTTTTGACCGATGCGCTGGCACACTATTGTCCAGCGGACAATACATAGGACAACATTCTCCCTTTGATTGACGCCGACCGGCTGTTGTCCGTTGGACAATACGAAGGACGACATTCTCTCTGATGAATCGAATCTCGAGGTCATTGTCCAACAGACAATGGCGAAGACGACACACTTCCTTGCTGATTGTCGGCGAGAATTTTGTCCAATGGACAATTGACATTCGGCTGCTTACTGACAATTGGCTCGTGCCGCACTTTGAAAAAGGATGTTGTATGACAATGCGCAGTTGGCGCGCGTCTATTTACAT
>JBBSEU010000231.1:0-9676 GCA_038239365.1 Aggregatilineales bacterium | reverse complement strand
TGCGCGTGTTTTGCGATGATCGCGTCGGCCTATGGCGCGGTCAACCATCTGGATCGCTGGATACTCAGCGCGCGCAATGCAGCACTGCTCACCTGGCCGCTGATTACGACAGCCTGTATTGCGATGATCGCGGCACAGGCGACGGGCGAATACAACATCGCATATGTATGGGCAACAACCAACGACGCTGCGCCCACCTTCTTCAAACTGACGGCGCTGTGGGGCGGTCAGGAAGGATCGCTGCTGTTCTGGTCATGGGTGATGAGTACCTTCACTGGCGCGGCGATTTTGCTCAACTGGCGGGTCGAACGGCGGTTGATCCCCTGGGTGATCACCTTCACGATGGCGACGCTCGGCTTTTTCCTGATTCTGAACGTCCTCGTTGAGAATCCATTCGCCCGATACTGGACGATCAACGGCGATCTGGAACACCCGATTAAGGCGGTATTTGCCCCAATTGGCGCGCAGCTTTTCCAGCCAAACGATGGACAAGGCTTGAACCCGCTGCTGCGTCATCCCGGCATGATCATCCATCCGCCGATTTTGTATTCGGGTTTTGTTGGCATGACGATTCCCTGGGCGTTTGCGATGGCGGCGTTGGCTTCCGGCCAATTGAATACGAACTGGATTCGGGCGACGCGCCGTTGGGCATTGGTGGCGTGGCTGTTCCTGAGTCTGGGATTGCTGCTCGGTGGGCGCTGGGCTTATGACGTTCTGGGTTGGGGCGGCTATTGGGGTTGGGACCCAGTAGAAAATTCGGCGCTGCTGCCCTGGCTCACCGCGACGGCTTTCTTGCACAGCGTCATGATCCAGGAAAAGCGCGGGATGCTCAAGGTCTGGAATATGTTTCTGGTGATCCTGAGTTTTCTACTGGTTGTGTTAGGCACGTTCAATACGCGCAGCGGTCTCGTTGATTCGGTTCACAGTTTCGCGCGCAGTGCAATTGGGACGCCCATGTTCGTCTTTCTGGCGGTGATGATCAGCGGGAGTTTGGGTTTGTGGTTGTGGCGCTGGCAGCGCGGCGATTTGCGGAGTGAACATCAATTGGACGGTGTACTGAGCCGCGAGTCGCTGTTCATTCTGAATAACTGGGTGTTCATCGCCATTACCCTGATGGTGGCCTGGGGCATTTACGCACCGACTTTCACCGAACTGCTGACCGGGCAGCGCATCACCCTGCATACCGAATATTACCGCGATTATACGGTGCCATTGTTCGCCGTGCTGTACGTACTGATGGGTGTTGCACCGCTGGTTGCCTGGAAACGATCTTCGTGGCGGACGTTGGGGAAGTCAATGCGTTTCAGCCTGATAGCAACAGCGATCACCGTAATCGTTTTGCTGGTACTGGGCACAACCGTTGGCGCAACGTTCGCCTATGGGATCGTGGCGCTAGCCGGGTTTAGCACACTCGTAGAGTTCTATCGCGGCGCACAGGCGCGTGTTCGGGCACACAGCGAAAACCCGGTGCAAGCACTCTGGACGCTGTTTGGCCGCAACCGACGGCGCTACGGTGGTTACTTCATTCACATGGGGATCGTGATCATCGGCATCGGGATCATTGGCAGCACGGCCTATCAGCAAACAACGCAGCAAACGGTCAACCCCGGTGAATCGATTCAACTTGGCGGCTACACGCTGCGCTATGACAATATTTTCCAGGCCGATGCGGATGATAGCCGCGCGATGGTCGTGGCGAATGCAACGGTGCTGCGAAATGGTCAGGTTGTGGCGGCGCTGCGCCCGCGCAAAGACTTTTTCGGCAAAGACGTAAATCCAATGACCATCGCTGGGCAGTACAGCACGCTCGAAGCGGATTTTTACGTGCTGCTCGATAGCTGGCAGGGGGATCGGGCGACGTTCAAAATTTACCTGAACCCGCTCATCAATCTGGTGTGGTGGGGCGGAATCGTGTTGATGATCGGGACGGGGATCGCCGCCTGGCCTGCCCCCGAACGTGAAACAGCCGAACGCCGCATTGAAGCCGTGAGCGGGGTAGCAAGCGCGCGGGCTTGAGGATCACCGACTTGAGCCTGGAACGCAAGTCCCAGGCTCAACATAACCTTATTTCGCTGCGTTGGTAGCTGTTGGCAGCGGCGGAACCATCGTGGGCAGCACAACGCTGTTCTGAGTGGCCGCTACAGTGGATACGACAGTCGCAGCCATTGTTGCCGCATTAGTTGCACGCGGTGTTGAAACCATCGTGGCAAGGGTAGTTGCAACGCTTGTGGGGGCGGTTGTGGCGGCAAGTGTTGCTGCCGAAGTAACCGTTGACGTAACCGCAACCGTCTGTGTCGCGGCAGCCGTTGACGCGCTTGTGGCCGCCGAAGTCGCTGCGGCAGTGCCAGCAGCCTTCGTGATCGCCGCCGAATCAAAGCTGATCGAATTCATCATATGCAGGAAGATCGGCTGCAATTTGCTCGTCCATTCGCCGGGCAATGCCGTCGCCTGAATGACCGCGACGTGTACCGGATCAATCGTCAACACCCACAGTTCACGTTCCTGACTGGTGGGCGTGCCCTGACGCAGTGGATTCGTCTGGTGAATACCGGCACCCGTATAGGAACCTGCCTTCACATCGTTGACGTTGATGGGAGCTTGTCCGGCCTGCGCGCCGAAGGCCAGCGTCAAGACTTCACGCGGCGTGCTGTTGACGGTTGCGCCTGATAATCCCGAAACGAGATCGGCATTGCTTCCTACCTGTATCACGACAACCGCCCCGCTGTTATTTTGGCTGCCACCCGGCGAGAACACATAGGTGAGCGGGCTGCTTGGATCAATGACGGGCGTCCATTGATCGGGGTACTCGATTTTGAGGATGTTATCGGGACTCGTGTAGGGCTTATAACCCACAGAGGCATACGCATTGATGGTTGGGGCGAGACTCGGTGTAATGGTTGGCGGCACAGGCGTTGCGCTCAGCGAGGCGCGAACCGTTGCTTGCGGATCGATCCCGGTGGTTGCCAGCAGCAGCGCGCCGACGATCAGCACCAGTACCACAAAGACGAGCGTTGACGGCTGAATACGCGCCACCACATCCGAAGGCGGGTTATTGGACACGAGGCGAATCCTTTCTTCTTGCCAGGATCGGAAGGCAAGGGTGAATCATAGCAATTCTGACGGGCGATTGTACCACCAGACTCGGCGCGATCTCAACGTGCAGAATCGGTAACGGGTTTAGCGTACCCGGAATTCGGACTGCTGTATCGACGTGTATTGCAGGTCGCCCAGGCTGCGTTCGATTAGCAATGTGTAATCTCCTACCGGCCAGGTCACCGTCTGAATACCACTCCCTGTATCAGGAATCGTGTAACGAAGTGAGATCGGTTCGCTGCCAGTGCAGTCGAGCAGCGCGCCGCCACAATCGACGATCACCCGGCCTTCGCCAACCGAACGATTCTCGATCTTGGCGGTGGCACGTACAATCGTGCGCGGGAAGCGCGGCCCGATCCGGTAGCTCCACTGTACATTGACGATCAGTTCATCGTTGGGCGTGATGATCAAGATGGATGGTGTTGGCGTTTTGGTTGGGGCAGGCTGGCCGGGTGCTTCTGTCGGCACGGCAGCTTGAGTTGCACCAGGTGCAGGCGTGGCCGTAATCACCCGTAAGCTGACCGATATATCCCGGCGGCGCAGTTGTGATAGCGTGAGTTCGCTGCCAAACACCAATATCACGACCACAAACGCGATCAGTCCGGCACGCCGTGCAAAGAGACTTCCTGGCCTGTTCAGCATAGTTACGCTAAATCCTGTATGTATTGTGAACTCTGGTACAAACCACTTTACGGGGATTGTAGCACTTTTGAGGCCAGCGGGCGGTTTGTGCCTAATGGCTTGCCCCATCGCGCAAAATATCGACGTGAATGGCCGGACGGCGCACGGCATTTGCATCGAAGAATCGATCTACGCCGAAGCCCGTCAGATCAAAGTCCGTGGTGCCGCGCGTGGCGAACTGTGACATGATTTCGCCGATCAGTGCCGCGAACTTGTAGCCATGCCCCGCCATGTTCGCCATTGAAATATCGGGATAGTGCGGGTGCAAGGACAGAACGAAATGTTCATCGGGCGGAAAGTCGTACAGACAGGCGGCCACGTCGATCACTTCCAGCGAAGCATCGGGGATGAATTCTTTTACAAACTCCCAGACACGCTCGGTGGTGTCACGGTTCGGCTTCATATCATAATCTTCAACCTCGATGAAGTGATTCGAGTGGTGAACGCCCACTTTAATCCCTTCACGGCGGAACGTTGGGAAGCCGTACATACCACCAATCACTTCCCGATCATCGCGCACAATGAACACCGGGAATTGATCGGGCATGAATAGTTTTGGCTTATCTGTTTTGAACCACTGCGCCTGATTTACTTCGATGAAGTACGGCACATCCAGGCCGGTCTGTTTGAGCAGTTTTTTCACATAGGCACCCGCCGTGATGACCAGCTTATCACAGGTATAAGTTGCTTTTGTCGTCACAACGCGCGCGCCATGCTCAAGCGGGATGATCTCCAGGACGGGTTCTTCCTCGTGGATCATTGCACTGTATTTGATCGCCAGTTCGCCGTGTGCCCGCACGCAGTCATCGACTGCCAGGAAACCATTTAGCGGGCAAAACGCCATGATCCGGTTCGGGCGCAACTGAAATTGCGGGTAATGCTTGCGCGCTTCTTCGGCAGTCCAAACATCGGTGGGCACGTTCAGTTCGCGGCTGATGCGGATCAAATCGAGGAGTGTTGGATCATCTTCCGGGCCGATCTCGACGCCACCACACAGGTACACAAGTTTGCGCCCGGCATCCGCTTCCAACTCTGCCCAGAGTCGGTAGGCGTCGAGCATCAGGCGCGAATAAATATCATCGTTGTAGGTACGGCGAATGATGCGGTGTTCGGTGTGCGAACTGCCGCGCGTGCCATACAGCTTGAATTGTTCCAGCACACGCACGGCATGGCCGCTTTTTGCCAGGCGATAGGCCGTTGCCAGCCCCATGCCGCCGCCGCCGATGATCAGGACTTCGCTGTGAGTTGCAGTCATGTTGATGAACCCGAATTTTTGAGTGATGAAAAGATTATAGCTTATCGAGTGCCAATTACAGGAAATAAAAAAGCCTGACAACATGTGTCAGGCTGAACAGTATGGTCAATCTCAGTCGAATCGGCCATCGGGATCGGGTGGTGCAGCCGTTGGTGGCTTTGCCACAATGATTGATGAAGCCGCTGCACGAGTTGCCATCGGCATTTGAACGCTGCTCGATGTGGAACCGCTGGCAGCCGTCCATTTGCCCGCGATGGGTAATGCGCCCGGCACACCAAACGCAAAGTTCATATCTGTTACACCGCTGCTGAATGAATTGGTCAGGTAGAACGCGCCGTTCAATACATAACCAACGCGCGAAACACCTGTCGCGTTCCAGTCGCCCGCAATCGGGACTCCAGTAGCGGGGCCATAAGCGAAATTGTAATCACTGAAGATGATTGCGGGCTGTGTCGTCGTGCCGCCCATGTTGTTCGCCAGATAGAAGCTCTTGTTCGAGGGGCGGAAAACACCGACACTGTCATAACCGTTGCCATCCCAGTCGCCCGCAATGCCATGATCGCCGGGATTACCCAGCACCATTGTGTAATCGGCATAGCCATTCGTCAACGCACGCCTGGCGTATAACAACCCATTTGAAGGGCGATAGACACCGACGCCATCCCCGATCATTGACGAGTCCCAGTGTCCGGCAATCGGTTGATCGCCCGGATTACCCATCACGAAGGCGATTTGTGCCGCACCCGCCGTATTGGAAGTCCGCAGGGCAAAGACCCCAAGCCGCGTATTGTAGACGCCAATCGTATCAACGCCCGTGCCCGCCCAATCGCCCACAACGGGTAGATCGTCAGTAGATGGAGCTGCTCCGCTCTTGAATGGGATCGTCAAATCAGCCGTACCCACTGTGTTCGTGTTTCGCAGGTAGAACACACCATTGTAGTAAACGCCCGGTGTATCGGCACGGTGAACAGTTGGGATGCCAGAGCCGCTGCCGACATTGATCCGCCCCATCGAATAGCGCCCGCTGCTATCTTTAGTACTAAGCGCAAGCTGAATCGGATTGAGGTAGGTTGGCTCCATGAAGGCAAAGTACAGATCGTAGCTGCCTGCGGCCAATGATGGGATCAGCACGTTTTCAGTGGTAGATAATGGCTGTGGTGCCGCTTTCGGGCAGCTTAAAAAGTCGGCGCTATTGGAAATGATGCCCGCTGGCATGATCTGTCGAATGTCCGTCGCCGGGAGCGTGACTTCGGCGGCCACCGTATTCGTTCCGGCGGGCTTGAAGTACAGCTTCAACGGATATTTGAGGTAAGCAGGCGATGTGCCCTTGTTGATCCAGGTGAAATTGAAGGCCGCTGCTGACCCGGCTGAAACATTGGTGGGATACGTCGCCTGACTCAGCACGATGCGATAACCCAGTTCGCGGAAGAGTGGATTCAGGTCAATGGTTGGTTTGCTGTTGAAGCCATGATGCAGCGCCGAAAGGTGAAATTCACGCACGAAGCACAATGAACGCTGCATAAAGGTGCTGTCAAGCGGGGCGTAATCAGTCGAGCCGAATTCACCCATGATTGGCTTCGTTTGCCAGGTTTGCGCGACAAAGCTGCTGGTCTGTGTCCGAAAGGTTTGTGTTCGCCCGTCTTTCGCGCCAACACCATCAAAACGAATGCCCGCACCGTTGGCAATGCCAATCTGCACGTCTTCGGGGTCGCCCTGGTTGATCAGCACGGGTTTATTTTTGAAGCCTGGATACGAATAGCTAACCACCTGATCGCGGCCACTGCCATCGACACAATGGCCGGAACCGCTGCCGCCCGTGAACATCCGAACAATGCGTGTGCGGGTATCAATGCTTTGCTGTAAGGTGGGGTCAGTCGGGTCATAGACCTGACCCGTCGGGTATCGCTGCAAAACCGTTTTGCCAGAAAACCACTCCCCATACCAGCCGTAGCTGCCAATATCGATCACATTCACGCCCGGATTATTGTCATAACGCTGCACGAGCGCGTTCACGAGCCGCCCCCACAGGTCGAGGAACACGCACTTTTGATAGTCGATTTCCGGGTCAGAACTACCACCGAACGGCTCTCGCCCATTCGAGTAGGTCACACCCGCTGCGGCTGCCCAGGCCGGAATGGTCGGGATCGAGCCACGCCCCACCACATTCCGAATGCGGAACTGGACAAATTTCCCCTGACTTGCTAATTCCGAAAGGAATACGTCAATGTCGTTGAAGTTATAGGTATCGATCTGCGGATTGATCTTATCCCAGTTGAGCGGGCCACACGTTGCGCCATGATCACAAGCCGCTGTTGAACGTAGATAACCGGTGCTGTAGGGATACCAGGTGCTGCGTGTTTCATGATCCTCAAAGCCCATCAGTGGATTTTGCAGGATTGTGGTTGTGTCTTCAAGCGGCGAAATGCTGGCGATGCTGCTCTGTGCCGTCGAACGAACTGGTGTGCTGCTAATGCTGATCAGCAGGCCAATCAAAAAACAGATACTTGCAAATCGCTTATGCTGTACGTTCATGCACTCTCAACTTCCGTAAAGTTTCCGTAAAGAAGATCATCAGGTGATGACCTTCTCTGAATACTTTTACTATTTTCACGAAAACGGAAGGGTACTCAATGACCCTAAAGTACCGATGGGTATCACGAATGTATCACAACGGTAGAAACACTGATATAGACAAGTTATATTAGGGTTTGTTTAATGGTTTTAAGAGCCTAGATAAATTGAGTCAGACGCTTTGGCGATCACCTCATCTGTTCATATGCTGTTAACGCCCGCTTTATATCCTCTTGATGCGTGCATAACACCCCCTGTTTATCGTATCGGCACTCCAAGAGGTACTAATGACAGAACAAACACAGCCGCGCGTGCAAGGTGCACAGGCTCTTGAGGCGAGTGCCGCCAGCAGTGCGCTGACAAGCCGCCGCTTGCGCGATCTGTTTCGGGCGCTGCTCTATATGAGTCCGGCACTGATCATTTTTATTTTGTTCACCTATGTGCCGTTTTTCCGCGCGATCTACCTGAGTATGAATGTCACCAACAATCAGGGCGAAGCAGTACGTTACAACGGCTTCAACTACTACCTGCGTATCCTGGCGTTGGATGGCAGTGGGCGTACCGAATACCTGACCAGCATTGCGACCAGTTTCGGCTTCACCTTTTTGGTGGTGCCAACTGGAATCGTGATCGGGCTGGGGCTGGCGATGCTGGCAACCGCGCGTGTGCGGTACATCGGTGTCTTTCGGACGATCTTCACGAGCAGCATCGCCATCTCGCTGGCAAGCGCCGGCGTGATCTTCGCACTGATCTACAGCCCCAGTACCAAAATCACCAAGTGGCTGATCGAACTATTGCAAGTAAACGCGCCCAGCCTGCTTGCCAGCGACTCGACGGCGCTGGCAGCGGTAGCTGCAATGACGGTTTGGGCGGGACTGGGTTTCAATTTCATCATCACCCTAGCCGGTATTCAAGCGATTCCGCAGGACTTGTTCGAGAGCGCGGCCATTGACGGCGCGAACGGCTGGCGATCATTTCGGTTTATCACGCTGCCGCTGCTCTCGCCAACACTGCTGTTCCTGGTTGTGATCAACACGATTGGCAGCCTGCAAGCCTTTACGCAATTCAAGATTTTGCTGCCCGATAAAACGCCCACCGTCTTTGTGGATGCCACTTACCGCGCCTTTTGGTACGACAACCGCTACGGGTTTGCCTCGGCCATGTCACTTGTGCTGTTTGTGATGCTGCTGTTCCTGACGCTGATTCAATACCGCGTCCTGAACCGAAAGGTACATTACCAATGATTGGAATGATCGGCACACGACGCGGCCCGGCGCGTCTCCTGACGAATGGCGTGTTGTACCTGCTGCTGATCGGCGCGGCGATCCTGCTCACCTTTCCGCTGCTGTTCTCGCTCTCGCTGGCTTTGCAGGGGCCGACGATTGCCCCAAACCTGATCCCGGATTTCAGCCATCTCGATTTTGGCGTGTTCGCGGAATTATTCCGGCAGCAGCCGATTCTGGCGCGCTGGATTCTCAATTCGTTTGTGGTTTCGACAGGCGTCACGATTGGCGTCACGGTCACCTCGGCGCTGTTCGCCTATGCGTTGGCCTACCTGGAGTTTCCGGGGAAGAGCTTCATGTTCTTCTTCGCGCTGGGTACGTTGATGGTGCCCTTTGAGGCGACCCTCATCCCGAATTATTTGTTCGTCGCCCAAATCGGCTGGAAAGACTCGTATCAGGGCTTGATCGTGCCGTTCATCGCCAGCGGGTTCGGGATTTTCCTGCTGCGTCAATACTTCCTGACGCTGCCGCGCGAACTGTACGATGCGGCGCTGGTCGATGGCTGCACGCGGTTGCGCTATATGTGGTCGATTCTGCTGCCGCTCTCCCGTCCGGCACTGGCGACGCTGGCCGTATACACCTTCCTATCCACCTGGAATCAGTTCTACTGGCCGCTGCTCATCACCAATGACCCGGAATGGCGAACCACTCAGGTGGGTATCTCCATCTTCCGTAACTTTGAATATGCCGTTTTCAATACCCAGATGGCGGCCACGATCATCGTGCTGCTGCCCACCCTGATCCTGCTGGTCCTGGGTCAGCGTCAACTTGTGCGCGGTCTGACGGCTGGTGC
>JBBSEU010000230.1:0-9795 GCA_038239365.1 Aggregatilineales bacterium | reverse complement strand
GGATAATGACATGGATGCCGAGAGAGGTTTTGAACCTCACCCGCTGGTCTGAGCCAGACAGCTTAGACGCAGTTGATAAACAGTTGAGGGGGCACATCATCCGAGCATTTGCGTGTGCGGCACTGTTACGCGCTGATGCTGAACCGCCGAATTGGAATTATTCTGATAGTGAAAATGCGGCTCTTGCCCAACTTCTGGCGAGCTTGCCAAACATTGAGCAGGCTGCCCAAAACGCGGCGCTTCGTTTTGTGGCATGGCGGGTTCAACGTTTGCCATTGTTTCCATCAGCTGATCAACATTTGGAGGATGCTTTTTTCCTTCTTGCATTATTGATCCTCGCCTTGAGAATACCTTCATCACTTAGCCATGCTGAATTAGAGGAACTGATTGCCTGGTTGTACAATGCCGAACTGGACGCACGTACATCACCCGAAACGCCTTGGATTACCTTTGCTGACCAATGGCTGTTGGGACTTACCAATTTCGATCAAAGACACGATGTTTGGGTAAGGTTAGGCAGGGAGATTGCCGCGCACTCAAGCGGCTATGTGGGTACAGACATCAGGCAAAGCCTGCTCGATATTGCGGCACAATTGACACAGAACACCAGCTATTCAAAACGATAAATAAGCTCGTGGACGTTTCAAGATCGATTCTCGGCACTGACGCAAAAATTGGCGCAACGCCTTGCTGAGCCATATACTTTTCTCAAACTAGCTGACATCTTTAGTAGGGGAGTAAAGAATGGTACTTCATGCGTATCTCCGCATAAAAGGTCAAAAGCAAGGCGATATCAAAGGTTCGGTCACGGCAAAAGGACGCGAAAACAGTATTCAGGTCATGGCAGCAGCTCATTCGATTACGTCCCCCCGTGATGCGGCTTCTGGCTTACCCACCGGGAAACGTATGCATAAACCTTTTACCATCACCAAGGAAGTGGATAAGTCGTCGCCGCTACTTTACATGATGATGATAAGTAATGAGATTATCACAAGTTGGGAATTGCAGTTCTGGTCGGCCTCGCGCGCAGGGCTGGAATCACAGGACTATACTGTGAAGCTGACGAATGCTTATATTTCAAATATTGATTTTCACATGCCTGATACCCGAAATGCAGACCTGGCGAAGTATCAGGAGTATGAAGAAATATCCTTTACCTATCAGACAATTACCTGGACATGGACTGATGGCGGTGTTACAGCACAAGATAATTGGTCAGTAGTCTCATGAACGTTTTAGCAATTGGCGCACATGGCGACGATCTGGAAGCCTTTTGCGCCGGGACACTGGCGCTCTATCGGCAGCGCGGCGATAAGGTCTGGATGTGCGTTGTCACCGATGGGCGTGGCCGCCCGGCAGGTGACCCGGCACAGATCGCCGCGATTCGCAAAGGGGAAGCACAGGCCGCCGCAGACGTTATCGGCGCGGAACTGGTCTGGATGGGTGTGCCGGATGGCGACCTGATGGCCGATGAGCCGACCCGCCACAAATTCATCGAAGTGATACGCGAATGTGCGCCAGATGTGATCCTGACGCACCCGCCGGACGATTATCACCCCGATCACAACGCGACAAATCAACTCACGATGGATGCGGCGCAGGTATCACGAACCTCGAATTATCGCTCCAAGCTGCCACCGATTCGCAAGCCTGTGCCGGTTGGATTTTACGATGCGGAGTTCGGGTTGAGTTTCACGCCAGAAGACTATGTAGACATTACGAGTGTGTGGGAGCTTAAGGTGCAAATGCTATTGCAGCACAAAAGCCAGCATATGCCCGGCCCCGCCTACGATCCGAACTTCGTCCTGCCGCCCGCCGATCAGAACGCGATCATTCGCTCGGCGCGGGTGATGAGTGAGTTTCGCGGGTTAGGCTGTGGCGTTCAGTATGGCGAGGGCTTCCGGTGGTGGCGGGCAGCGAATCGAGTCGTGCCAAAACGGATGCTGCCCTGATTCAAACATTAAGAAACATTGTTTGACAAACATCAGAACCACGTTTACAATGCGTTTCGACTCAGCAGAATAGGCGGCGCGGACACACCACCGCGCTTCAAGAGCATCAGGGGACTGGCGGCTTCTATGCACAGAGAAGGCCGCTTCTTTTTGGGCTGCTGCAAGAGTTAAATTTTAGTCTTGGGGGGCTTTGCACCACGTATGGATGTAGCACGTTCGGAAGTGAGTCCAGAGATGGACTTTATGACCCTGTTGGAGGAGTCGTTTGCGATAGAACAGCCGGAGCGGGGTGACCTGCTGACCGGAACTGTTCTCGCCATCGACAACCAGGGCATGATCGTCGACCTGGGGATGAAGCGCGACGGCGTTGTGCCGCGCAATGACCTGGAGCGCATGGAAGGTCACATCTACAAGATTGGCGACGAGGTGGCGGTCATGGTTTTGCAGCCCGAAGATCAGGACGGCAACCTGATCATTTCGGTGTCGCAAGCGCGCCAGAGCGAAGATTGGGTCAAGGCCGAGGAGCTGATGGAAAGCACCGAGGTCTGGGAAGGCGTCGTTCAGGATGCGAATCGTGGCGGCTTGATCGTCCCGTTCGGCAACTTGCGCGGCTTCGTCCCGGCCAGCCATGTAATGGATTTGCCGCGCGGCATGAACGAGAATGACCGCAAGAATTACATGACCAATCTGATCGGCAAGAAGGTCTCTGTCAAGGTGATCGAGGTGAACCGCAAGCGCCGCCGCCTGGTTCTCAGCCAGCGCGATGCTCAACGTGGCCGCCGCGACTCCCGCAAGGAACTGCTGCTCGGTGAACTGAAAGAAGGCGAAGTTCGGAGTGGTATCGTCAGTGGTTTGCGTGACTTCGGGGCGTTTGTCGATCTGGGTGGCGCTGACGGTCTGATCCACATCAGCGAACTGGCCTGGTATCGCGTTAAGCATCCGAAGGAAGTCCTGTCGGTGGGTGATGAGGTCGAAGTCTTCGTACTTCGGCTCGATCAGGATGGCAAGCGGATCGGTTTGAGCCTCAAGCGGTTGCAGCCGAATCCCTGGGCGATGGTAGACGAAATGTACCACGTCGGCCAACTGATCGAAGGCGAAGTGAGCCGCGTCGCACAGTTTGGCGCGTTCGTGAGCCTTAAGCCGGGCATCGAGGCGCTGCTGCACACCAGCCAAATGGCGGAGCCGCCGCCCGAAGACCCAACCGGGCTGCTGCGCGAAGGTCAACACCTGCTGATGCGAATCATCACGATTGAATCACACCGCCAGCGGTTAGGGCTAAGCCTCAAGGACGTTTCCGACGAGGAGCGCGCCCGCTGGACTGCCGAGTATGGCACGATCCTGACCACCGTGCCGCCTGGGACTGGTCAAAAGGCCGAAGATGAGGTAGACTCAACCCCGGTTGAGGAGATGGTCGAAGCTGCTGAACCTGCCGAAGCGGAAGTGGCCTAACCATCGCTGTTAGAAAAATGCCCCTCACCCCGTTTGAGCAAAAGTTAACCGGGGTGAGGTTTTGATAATCAACCAAACCGCCCGGCGCAGCAGTGCCGGGACATTTGTGTCGGGTGAGGGGGTGAGTCCCAGATGGCAACTGTCGTTTTACGTCCGAATGAATCGCAGGAGCAACTGCTCAAGCGTTTTCGTAAGCAGGTCGCCAAAAGCGGTATCCTGAGTACCGTGCGCCGCAAGCGGTGGCACGTCAGCAAGAGCGAACTGCGCCGTATTCAGAAGAAAAAAGCTATCCGCCGCGCACGTCGCAAGCAGGATAAACCAATGCGCTAACCCGCTGCGGGTTAATGCGTAGCGCAGCATCATAATGTTTTTTGGGGCAAAAGCAGTGGTTCAGACCGCTGTTTTGCCCTTTTCGCGTGGAGTCCTATGCCTAAACAAGAACAAAGCAAAATCGAAGTTGAAGGAACGGTTATCGAAGCCCTTCCCAACGCCACATTCAAAGTTTCGCTCGAAGGCGGCCATGAAGTGCTGGCCTATCTATCGGGTAAGATGCGTAAGTATTACATCCGCATTCTGCTGGGGGATCGCGTTCGCGTCGAACTGAGCGAATACGATCTGAAACGTGGGCGTATCACCTATCGCTTCCGTCGCGGCAGCAGCGACAGCGAAGAAGAGATGTTCTAGCCCTGATGAGCAACTTGGCGCATGTTTTAGTCATTGGCAGCGGTGGTCGTGAACATGCGCTGGCCTGGAAGCTGGCGCAGTCCCCGCGCGTCGGCAAGGTGAGCGTCGCGCCGGGCAATGGGGGCACGCCGAACAATGTGCCGATCTCCGCGACGGATATTGATGGCTTGCTGGCCTGGGCACTCCAACATAAACCCGATCTGACGGTGGTTGGCCCGGAATCTTCGTTGGCGCTTGGCGTCGTGGATCGATTCGAGGCGGCGGGCCTCAAAATTTTCGGGCCGACGAAGGCCGCCGCACAGATCGAAACCTCCAAAGTATTCGCCAAACAGTTCATGCAGCGGCACGGTATCCCTACTGCGCCCTTTGAAATTTTCGATGATCCGCATGAAGCGTTCCGCTATTTGCTGCTCGAAGGCGATCAACCGTTAGCCATCAAGGCCGATGGCTTGGCGGCGGGCAAAGGCGTCTACATGACGGACTGCGCCCACGATGCGGAGATGGCTGTCCGTGCGCTGATGATTGATCGCACGCTGGGGGATGCTGGCGCACGCATCGTGATCGAGAAGGCACTCTCCGGCTATGAACTTTCGGTCATGGCCTTATGCGATAATCGCTACAGCCGAAAAGGGTGGGCGATGCCGCCAGCCCAGGATCATAAACGCGCGCTCGACCATGATCAAGGACTAAATACGGGTGGCATGGGTGCCTATGCGCCTGCCAGCCGCGACCCACTCCAAGTATTGATCGGCTTGGCAGAGGATGGGTTCAAAGCTGAAAATATCGCGTTTCACGGGGTATTATTCGCAGGCGTTATGATGACGCCCGAACCCTATGTGCTGGAATTTAATTGTCGATTGGGCGATCCCGAAACGCAGGTTATTTTGCCTTTAATGACCAGCGATTTATTTGATTTCTTGGATCGCGGCGCACCGCCCAATTGGTTGACCGCCGCTGTAGAATTCGCGGCTACCGTCGTAATGGCATCGGGTGGCTATCCCGGCGAGTACGAAACAGGTAAGGTGATTACCGGACTCGATCAAGTCCCGGATGATGTGATCGTGTTTCATGCCGGGACGCGCCGTGAGGGTGATCAGATTGTGACGGCAGGTGGGCGCGTGTTATCCGTTACCGGGATGGGTGATACTTTACAAGCGGCAATTGATCGCGCCTATGCCGGGGTGCGTGCAATTCATTTTGAGGGCGCACATTACCGTACCGATATTGGTGCAAAGGGTCTGAATCGCTAACCCGTTTTGCCGACACGCCGAAAGTAGACCCGATAAGACGTGATCGCACTGCCGCCATTGTCTCGATCATTACAGGGGATCGTTTTGAGTGGATCGGAGCGTTCGCCCAGACCGGGCAAAATAACGGTATACGTTTCGTCCTGACGTGCGGTGAAGTCCGCATAACCGATACCCCGTTCAGGCTTCAACCCCGTAAAGAAACGATCTTTGCCACCCGGCCAATCTACCTCTACCTGAATCCCCGCTACTCCGTCACCATTCGCTTCCTGAACCAAAACTTCAATCACCCCGGATGCTTTGACCGAACAATACGGCTCGTAACGCACTACTTTGAAGTTACCGACAGCGGTTGTGGCGGTGGGTGAGCCGGGCGTAGCGGGCGTTTCGGTGGGGCCGGGCAGCGGAGTCGGGGTTTTGCTCGGCGGTGGGATCAATGTGGCAGTGGGTTGAACAATCGTGGCGGTGGGCGCGATTGTCGGCGTATTCAGGATGATCAACTCGGAAGCACAGTTAGTCTTGCCCTGTCCGGCGGCCAGATTGACCATCGCCCGTATCGCAATCAGGCCGGTATCGCTTTGGGCGTAGCTGCTGCGTGCCAGTTCGCAGGCGGTATCGGCCAACCGCTGAAACGTTGTATCACTCAGATGTAACTCATTGAGTCGGTTCGCGGCCTGAAAGATGTCGTTATCGCGTGCCCAGGCGACGCTGGCCGCGATCATCCAGTTTGTTTGGCTTTCTTTATTAAGCTGCCAGGGGAACACATCGGTACGCACAACCGGGTTAACCGTCCACGTGTAAAATAAGCCGAGGCCGATCCCGATGGCCGCCCCAATCACCAGACCCGCAATAGACAGGCCAAGCCGAGGTCGAATTGATCTCATTGCGAACCCGGCGTAGATGTCAGGGCTGGTGCGCCAACAAAAGCCTGCATCGGCGGAGTCAAGTTGCCGAGCGCGCTAGATAATGCGACCAAGTGTCGGATGTCCGACTCGCTGCCGATGCCGCTTTCGGAAATATAGCGTTCGGTCACGTCGCGTACATAGATCGGGATATTCGGGACATTGAGCGGTTGCAGGCGTCGAATCGCTTCGGCGGCGTTGCCATCCAGTTCGTAAGCCTGCGCCACCATGATCGTATAGTGATCTTTATCCGAGCGGGAGAGGGCACGCAGCGGATTATCAACGCTCTGTACCGGGAACTGTACCCAGCCCAGATAGAGTCCAACCAGCAAACCAATTGCCAGCCCAATGAGCAAAGAAGTGATTAAGCGCCGCATCTTGTCCGATGTTCAGGGTATAACACAAAAAAACAGCCGGGATCATGTGACCCCGGCTGTTTATTCTAACCGCAAATTGCGTTGATGCTAAAGGCTGTACCGGAGGTGGGACTCGAACCCACAAGGTTTCCCAAACGAGTTTGAGTCGTTCGCGTCTGCCAATTCCGCCACTCCGGCATGGCAACTAGTATACGACGCCTGGGCGCGTGCGTCAATGGTGTTTTGGCAGCACGAAGGGGGAGATTTCATCCTTACCTCGAAGGCTCACAAATTGATTTTTCTATGGTATTCTCAGTTAGCGTCATGACGGGCGATCAAGTGCGCGCTGTAACCTCGCGTGATATGATGCACGCCAGAGCCTTACCTGTCTGAAAAAGGGAAAGAGAGTCCATGCCGCAAACGCCACACATTGAGCGACACTTCACCGCCAGCGAAAGTATACGCGACATCATTATCGGCATGTCGGATGGACTCACGGTGCCATTTGCGTTGGCTGCCGGACTTTCTGGTACAGCGGCGTCCACACTGGTGATCGTCACGGCAGGACTGGCTGAAATTTCGGCAGGGTCGATCTCGATGGGGTTGGGTGGCTACCTGGCCGCACGCAATGACGCCGATCACTACACTGCCGAACGCCAACGTGAACAGAAAGAGGTGATCGACATGCCGCAGGCCGAGAAAGTGGAAGTTCGGGATGTGTTTCGGGGCTATGGGCTTACCGACGAACAAAGCGCGCCGCTTGTAGAGGCACTCGCCGCCAACCGAGAAGCCTGGGTCGATTTTATGATGCGCTTTGAACTTGGCCTGGAAAAGCCGCAACCAAGCCGCGCCCTGACGAGCGCCATCACTATCGCAGCGGCCTATGCGGTAGGTGGATTTATCCCCCTTTCGCCGTACATCCTGATCAGCAATATTGCCACCGCGCAAGTTGCTTCCGTTATTGCCACGTTGACGGCACTCGTCATCTTTGGCTATGTTAAAGGGCGGCTAACGGGCACGCATCCAATCAGAGGCGCACTGCAAACCGCGTTAGTGGGCGGTCTGGCGGCTGCAACTGCGTTCGTTATCGCCAAACTCATTTCGTGAAGGAATAACCTCATGTTTTCTACCAAATGTACCTACTGCCGAAGCCTGATCAGCCTCAAAAACGAGGACCTGGAAACGGCAGTGACTCAAGCTGAAGCCGAACACCAGACACTTTATTCAGTCCACTGCCCGAAGTGCCAGCGCATCAATAAGATTCAGATCAAGGAACTCAAGCGCCGTCTGCCACCCAAACCCGCCGCTACGCCAACAGACGCGCCGCCCACTGAGCCTGAGACCACGCCCAGCGACCCAACAAGCGTCTAACAGCGTATGACCTCAGCGCAGCGCGCCACCTATACGCTTCACGTGGTCAGTCATGTTCGCTGGCCGCGGGAGCGTATCCTTTCCCGGCAAACGCTGCGGCTGCGCTTTGTGTCGCTCATGGATGCGCTGCTCGATCTATTGGAGACTGAGCCGCGCTACCGCCACTTCATGCTGGACGGCCAGACGATCCTGATCGAGGATTATCTGAGCCTGCGCCCGGAACGTTACGACGCGCTGGAAACGCATATCCGCGAAGGCCAATTGCTGATTGGCCCCTGGTACGTTCAACCCGATCCGTTCCTGTCCAGCCCCGAAACCCATCTGCGAAATTTGCTGATCGGAATGGGAACGGCGCGCGTGTTTGGCGCAGCGATGAAGGTGGGTTATTTACCGGGCAATATTCCGAAAATCGGGCAGCTTCCGCAAATTCTGCGCGGGTTCGGGTTGGATGCAGCGGTAGTGGTCAGCGGTTTGGGTGATGAACCCGCCGAACTGTTCTGGGAAGCACCCGATGGATCGCGCGTGCTGCTGGCCTATGTGCGTGATGGCGATGTGCTAAAACGGTTGCCATTAGATGCAGTTGAGGTGATCCGCCGTGCCCGCGAAAACCTCGCGCCTCATGCCGCCACCGGACACCTGTTGATTCTCAACGGCGGCGAATATTTGGCGGCCATGCCGGGTCTGTCGGATGTGATCAGCGATGCGGCGCGGGCACTGCCGGATACCGTCTTTCACAGCAGCTTACCCGACTATTTTGAGTTGATCCGATCTGAGACGCGCGATTTGTCCGTCGTGCGAGGTGAACTTCGCAGTCCAATGCGACACCCGATTCGACAGGGGACGTTTTCGGCGCGGCTGCCGATCAAGCAGCGCAACCATGCTGCCGAAAATTTATTGACACAATGGGTTGAGCCGTTCGCCGCCTGGGCAGAACTTCAGGGCGCGGAAACGCCCGCAACATTGGGTATGAATGTCGAAGTCTCAGCGCCACGACTGAACAAGCCACAAACGGCGATTGGCCGGGCGTGGCGACTGCTGCTCGAAAACAGTGATGGGCTTAACGGCGCAGTGAGTGACGCGGTTGTTGCGGATATGAACGCACGCTTCGATGAAGTTTTGCACATCGGAGAGGAAATCACACAAGGGGCATTGAACGCGCTGGCTGCATCGGTAGATACTTCGGCGCTCAATGGTGACGGCGCGGCGCTGATCGTCTTCAATCCGAGTTCGACGGCGCGTACCGATCTGCTGGATGTAATGCTTGATGTACCGGGGCAGTTCGAGAATGGCTTCAAGATCATCGACGCGCGCGGGCAGTTGATGTATTTCACGCTGTATGAACGCGATCCGGTGGCCGATGTCGCACGCCTGACGCTGGATCGAGATGGGCTGCACGGGGCACAGGCGGCGATTCAAAACGGGCGGCTGCTTGGCTTTGCGCCGGGCGATGTTTATGCGCGGCGTTCGGGCGAAACGCTCACTGTCATCGTAACCATCACTGACGGTGAACCGACTCTGCACACGATCAACCAGTTAGCCCAGTTGGCCGAAACGACGCATCAGGACGAGTCACTTCAAACGGTTGAACTGCGTTTCCGGCGTCCGATGACTTATCATCTCAAGTTCACCGCGCCGAATGTGCCGCCCTTCGGCTACACCAGTTATAGCCTGATCCTGCCGGAAAAAGCGCCCGCCCCCTTGCCCGATATCCACACCCCACAGCGCGAATTGAGCATCGAGAACGCCTACTTGCGCGCGACACTCGATCCGAACGGGCCAACGATCACGTTAGTAGATAAGGCGCGCGGCCTGACTTACGCGGGGTTGCTCAAAT
>JBBSEU010000229.1:0-9818 GCA_038239365.1 Aggregatilineales bacterium | reverse complement strand
TGGCTGCTGCCCGATCCACCGCTTCAAAATCGGTGAACAGGAAATGATCGTGATAGTAGTGTATCAACAGGAAGCATAGGATTGCGGTGTAATAGGCCGTGTCGAAACGCATATCACTTGAACGTGTCGGATCGACCAGCCCCACAGTGAACCAGACGGCCACGCCCAACAAGAGTGATCCCAAGACCATACTCACGGTGAAGCCGTACAGCTTGAGCGCATTCTTGCCGCTTGCCACGCGATTAATCAGCTTCGAGGACGATTCCAGTTCGCCGCTTTGCTGGCGCATCCGCACGATGTAGATGGTCAGGGCAAGATACTGGAACGAGTGCCAGGTGTTTAGCCCCTGGAAGGCCGTGTCCAAATTCTTGAGCATCGGCATGGTGAAGGCGACGGCAACCGTAATCGTGATGAAGACCGTCTTCGGCCAATGAATGTAACCGCCGCGCCACTCACGATAGGTTTTGATGATGAATGCGACCAGGGCAACTACGAATACCGCCGTTGCTGACCACCACAGCCAATCGGCTTTGAAGAAGTCCGGGATCACGCGCGTCAGGTCATTGCTGCCAATGGCGAAATCGTTCTGGCTGATCTTGTAAGCGGCCACCGGGAATAGGCAGGTCAGGATGAGTGCATAATCGATCAGGCGTGCCCACATCGAAACCGCCGATTTTTTGCGGTGGTTGTACAGTTCAGCAACATACGTCACCTGATGCAGGACGTGGATTGATGCCCAGAAAAAGAAAATCGTCAGCAGCAGAGTCAGGTTCAAAAAGGCCAGCGAAACCACCACAATCGGAATAACGATGGACGAGCGGATCAACATCGGGTAACGCTGCACGAACTTTTCATCGAGCGCGGTTCGCATGAACGTCGCGTACATATGCGGGCCGCCCACAAAAAATGCGATCACCAGATTCACGCCATTACGGGCAATACCTTCGGGCAAGCCAAATTGCAACCCGATCAAATAACACAGGTACGGAATCGGCACGAGCAGCACGCTCAGTGTCATAAAGATCGTGTCCCAGTTGCGGTTACGGAGCCACAACCCTTCCGGCTGAATGCGCTCAACGGTTTGCGGAACCGCTGAACCAATCGTCGTTACGCTCATAACATCTCTCCTGATAAAATGGACACGCTGTTGGTCTACGTATTATAAACAGTTTCAGACCACAGAAGTTACTTTCGATCACGTTTCGGTCTGTGAATTTTTCCCACCTGCCAACAAAGTAGCTTCGTCAATGATACTACGTGCTTCCCACTCGGAAGTTTCCCAACCGAACTTGCTCATATCAATATGATCGAAGTCGTCAAAAACGACGCTCTCACCTTCGAGCAGTTGGCGCTGCAGTTCCGCCGCGCCGGGATAGGCTTTGTTGCTGATGTAGCCCTTTGAACTGATCACGCGCTGCCAGGGCACATCGGTTGGGTTGGGCAGGCTGTACAGCGCCCAACCGACTGCCCGCGCGCCCTTCGGCACGCCGAGCAGCCACGCCACACGGCCATAGCTCAAAACCTTGCCGCTGGGGATGCGCCGTACCAGCGCGTAAACCTGATCGTTAAAGGAAAGCATCATATCCTGAATTTCTAGCGCGGGACGCAGTGATGCTGCCGACAGCGTGCCTCATAGCTTTCTGCCGCGCCCACCATAATGATCGGATCATCATAACGTGCCGGTGCGCCATTGACAAGGCGCTGCGTGCGGCTGGCTTCTTCGCCACACACCACACAGATCGCGTGCAGCTTGGTCACTTCTTCGGCACGACTCATAAGTTCGGGGATCGGGCCAAACGGCTCACCCCGAAAATCGAGATCAAGCCCGGCCATGATGACGCGCACATCACGCGCCGCCAGACGCTCTACTACCTCGATCAGATCGTGATCAAAAAACTGCGCTTCATCAACGGCGATAACGGTAGTTTCGGGTTGTAGCTGCGTCACAATGTCACCCGAATGATTGCACGGGATCGCTTCATAGTTTTGACCATTATGTGAGGTGACGCGCTGTTCGGCATAGCGTGTATCCATTTCCGGCTTAAAGACCTGCACCTGCAAGCGGGCGATCTGCGCGCGCCTCACCCGTCGAATCAGTTCTTCCGTCTTTCCGCTGAACATGCTGCCGCAAATGATTTCGATGCGGCCTGCGCGGTGTCTCATAAATGCTTCCCTTGTGTAACGGTATACAGGCAATAAAAAAGGCAGAGGACTAGAATCCCCTGCCTTTAGACAAGCTATGGTTTGATTAGGCTTGCGGCACTGGCAGTTCGTAGCCACGTGCGCGCAGACGCTTCTTGGCGTCGGTCAGCACTTTGCGACCAATCCCGCGAATTTCCAGGACGCCTTCATCACCGCCGTCCTGCAAACGCTTGATGAAGTCGCTGATGTTCTTGATGCCGTTGTTTTCAAGCAGTTCGGTGTACTGCTTGCCCAGATCGAGCGAACCAATCGGCAGATCGGCCAGCGCCTGCTTGGTCGTTTCGACTTCGGTGGCAATCGTGCCGTGCGCTTCGAGGCGCTTCATGAAACGATCAACCTGACCTTCGGTGTCCACGATGCGCTGTTCGCCCGTGTAGAAGGGGTGGCAGTTGGAGCAAATATCAAGACGCATTTCGGGGCGAGTCGAGCCAACCGTCCATGTCTTCCCGCAGGAGAGACAGACAACGGTAGCATCAGCATACCACTTGGGGTGAATACCTTCACGCATTATTCAATTAGCCTTTCGCGCTGCGGATCGCGTGGGATTGGCGCAACGACATATCAATTTAGTTTCTGAGGTCGATCAATAGACGCCCGAAGGCGTGCTATTCTTACTGATCTTACTGAGCCGATTCGGTTTGAGCGGCTTCCTGCAGCTTGAGCGTACTCTTGCGCTCCGGGCGAACACTGATCTGGCGAACACCGCCACGTACCCAGTCGAACGAGACGTAGCCCGTCGTGATCGCAAAAATCGTGTAATCCTTGCCGATGTCTGTACCCGGACCCGGGTAGAAGTGCGTGCCATGCTGACGCACGATGATGTTGCCAGAGATCACGAACTCATCGCCAAAACGCTTGACGCCGAGCCGCTGTGCATTACTGTCGCGCCCGTTACGGCTGGAGCCAGCACCCTTCTTGTGAGCCATTGTTAAACGTCCTTTTTTCTATCCGTTGATCGACTCGATCCGCAAACGGGTGTACGTCTGGCGGTGTCCCCACTGACGGCGATAACGCATACCCGGCTTGTACTTCCAACCATGAATCTTCTTGGCGCGATAGTTGCCGAGAACTGTCACTTTGACGGTTGCGCCGTCAACGTTTGGCTGACCAATGCGCGGTGTGCCGTCATCTGAGACAACCAACAGCACCTGATCGAGATCAAGCTCCTGGCCTTCTTCGGCTTCCAGCTTTTCTACGTCGATAATCGTACCGGGCACCGCCTTGTGCTGCCGTCCACCGGTAATAACCACTGCATACATACTTGCTCCAATCTTCGCTTTTCGCCGCTGCGGACAATCCCACACAGGGTGAGGGCGTCGCAGTGGGGAAAATTGGTCGATCAAAATGCTCTGTTTACGACAAAGCGGCGTTATTATAGCCGTAGAGATGTACCGCGTCAATATGCGAGGTTTGGAAGTGGCAAAACAGGAACTATTGGAACAAATCCGCGAGGCACGCGGCGCGCTGTTAGCCGCGATTGAAGACCTGCCCGATGATGTGCTGCTGCGAACGCATGTGGTCGGCTACTGGTCGATTAAGGATGTGCTGGCACACCTGACCGCGTGGCAATCGGAACTGGTGACGGCGCTGGCAGGCGTTGACAACCCGGCGCGCGTGCCGCACATCGTCGAGATCGAAGACCTGGACGAATGGAACGAGGAACAGTATCGGACGGCGGTGCGTCGTCCATTGGCCGATGTGCTGGAAGACTTCAACGGCGTTCACAAGCACCTGTTGAAAATGGTTGAAGAACTCGATGAAGACACGCTTGAAGATGGCGAACGCTTTATGTGGATGGAAGGCGAACCGCTTTCGTACCTGATCGCGGAAAACGGCTACTGGCACGAACAGGAACACGCCGATGAGATTCGCGTCTGGCGCGAGGAGAACGGTTTATGAGCAGTGGTTACGAGGCGGCACATACCGGAAGCGTGCTGATTGATCGATCTGTTGAGGGGCGCTTTGAACTGCTGGATCGGGATCGGCTCGATCTGCTGCACCGCATGTCCACCAACGACTTCACGACGTTGCAACCGGGCGAAGGGCGCGCAACCGTCCTGACAACGGCGTTGGCGCGCATCATTGATCGGCTGATCGTTTACAATCGCGGCGAAACGGCGCTGGCGATCTGCGGCGTTGAACGTGTGGCGACGGTGCGCGGCTGGTTGCAGCGCCACATATTCTTTCAGGATAAGGTCAAAACGCGCGATGTGAGTGCCGAAACCTGCCAGTTCGGGCTGTTCGGATTGACGGCGGGCACAGTTGCCGAACAGATCGCGCCCGGTGCCAGCAAATTACCGCTGCACCATTTTATGGAGGTGACTTTCGCGGACGTTTCGAGCCTGATTGCGCGCTCGTTTCCGATGGCGGGCGACGGCTACACGATCATCGCGCCCGCTGCTGAACGCGAAAAGCTGGAAACGGCACTGCTCAATCTGGAGAGCGTACAACCCGGCGATGAAAACGCCTATGAGCAACTCCGTATTGAAGCGGCGATCCCGCTCTCCGGGCACGAACTAACCGAAGATTACATTCCGCTTGAAGCGGGGCTGTGGGATGCGGTCAGCTTCAAAAAGGGCTGCTACATCGGGCAGGAGATCATCGCCCGCATGGAGAGCCGTAACAAACTGGCGAAAACTTTGGTAGCACTTCGCATGGCCGAGTCCGTTCCAGTCGGGACGGAACTGCACAGCGGGGATCGAAAAGTGGGATCGATCACCAGTCTGGCCGTGCTGCCAACGGGATCAGTCGTTGCGCTCGGTTACATTAAAACGGATGCAGTTGATACGCCACTGGTGGCCGCCCCTGAAGGTACTGAAGCCGTCGCTGCCGAGGTACAGATACGCACTAAGGCTTGAGCTTGCCCCTCTCCGCAAACGGAGAGGAGACAATCTGAGATCAGCCTAACCTTCCTCGATCCCAATTGGCTGGCTGGCCTCATCCGTCGGTGCTTCGCCGGGCTTGCGTTCGCGCAGGTGAGGATAGAGCAGCACTTCGCGGATCGACTCGCGGTCTGTGAGCAGCATCACCAGCCGATCCATGCCCATCCCAAAGCCACCATTGGGCGGCATCCCGTAGCGCATGGCGCGCAGATAATCCTCATCAAGCGGCGTTTCGTCGTCCGCACCTTCACCGTACAGCGCGGCCATATCCAGGAAACGCTGCTCCTGATCCTGCGGATCGTTCAGCTCGGTGAAAGCATTGCCGAACTCCATCCCGCTGATATAAAACTCGAAGCGTTCAACGTGCAGTGGATCACCGGGGATGCCCTTTGCAAATGGTGAAATATCGCGCGGATAGTCGATGATAAACGTCGGCTGAATGAGTGTTGGTTCGACAACGCCGAGCAGTTCTTCAACCAGCTTGCCCCAGCTCTGGCCGGGCTTGACGTGAATGTTGCGTTCCTGCATGACCGCGTACAATGTCTCCACCGTCCGGTACTGCAAATAGTCGATTCCGGTTACTTCCTGAATCGCGTCGTGCATCTTCCAACGACGCCAGGGTGGGGCAAGGTTGATCTCATGTCCCCGGAAGGTGACGGTTGTCTTCCCGGTCACTTCCTTGGCCGTATAGGAAACAAGCTGCTCTGTCAATTCCATGACGCCGTTATAGTCGATGTAGGCCTTGTAGAACTCTAGCTGAGTGAATTCCGGGTTGTGCTTAAAGCTGACGCCTTCGTTGCGGAAATCACGTCCGATCTCGTAAACCGCATCGTAGCCGCCGACCAGCAGCCGCTTGAGATATAACTCGAAGCTGATTCGCAGGTAAAGTTCCTGGTTCAGTTGGTTATGCTGTGTGGTGAATGGCCGCGCTGCTGCGCCACCGTAAAGCGGCTGCAAGATCGGCGTCTCGACTTCTAAAAAGCCATGATCATCCATGAAGCGCCGCACTGCGCTGGTGGTTCGGGCACGGGCACGGAACAGTTCGCGTACATCGGCGTTTGAGGCCAGATCGACGTACCGCTGACGATACCGTTCCTCGACATCGCTAAAGGCCGCATAGCGAACCAGTTTGCCATCGACTTCCTGTTCCTTGACGACGGGCAGCGGACTGAGCGCCTTTGCCAGCAGGGTCAGTTCGGCCACCTGCACGCTCACTTCCCCGGCACGGGTTCGCATCATCGTACCGGACGCCTGTACAAAATCGCCCAGGTCAAGATCGCGCTTGAACATTTCATAGGCGTCATCACCCAGCGCGTCCTGCTTGATGAACAACTGAATCCGCCCGACGCCATCTTCAATGTGGGCGAATGAGACCTTGCCTGTCGCGCGGATCGACTTGAAGCGCCCGCAAACGGTGACTTCTATCGACTCGGCGGATTCGCCATCGTGTTCGGCGCGCTCAAAAGCGGCGATGGCTTCTGTCGCCGTGTGTGTGCGCTGCACCCTGCCGGGATAGGCATTGATGCCGCGTTCGGTGATCCGCGCCAGCTTTTCCAGGCGCTCTTGTTCTAGCTTATTAGTCGGTTGCCAGGGCATATAGACTCCTAGTGAGTGCATTAGGGCGAAATAAACAAAAACGCCCATGCTGACGGGTTCAGCACGGGCGAATACCATCAGGCGATGTCCAGGTTATTGTATCTTTTTGATCTCGAACACAATGTTACCGTCCGGCGCGCGTACCGTCACCATATCGCCAACCTTGTGACCCATCAGGGCGCGTCCCATCGGGCTTTCGTTGGAGATGCGGCCTTCGCGCGGGTTGGCTTCGGCAGCGCCCACCAGTTGAAAGACTTCGGTTTCCTTGCGGCCTTTTTCCTTGACGGTAATTTTGGCACCCAGGCCAATCGATTCCTGTTTGCCGGTGGTCTCGATGATCTGCGCGTTGCTCAGGATAATTTCGAGCCGCATGATCTCACCTTCGACGAAAGCCTGTTCGTTCTTGGCATCTTCGTATTCGGCATTTTCGACCAGTTCGCCGCCTTCTTCCAGCGCCTGATGCAGACGTGCGGCGACTTCGGCACGGCGCACACTTCGCAGAAACTCGAGGCGTGCTTCCAGTTCCCGCAAACCATTGGGGGTCAGATATTGAACTTGCTCAGCCATTCCTTGCTCCTGCGATGCAAAACATCACGAAACAGGCAAAAAAACGAGAAAACGCCCTTGCGGACGATTCTTAATCAACAATCTTAATTTATAGCGCGCCTGGGTGATCTTTTTGGCGGACGATTATCGAGTCTGCTAACGCGGGCAATAATACCTTCAAAAGGCGTGATTGTCAAGCGCGTGTCAGGTCAATCGGGCTTCAATAACAGACGCCCCACAACCTCACGAATAGACGCCTGTATAATGTCCACATCACCTGCACCGTCGATCCGAACCCAGCGCCCCGGATCGGTGGCGATCAACTGTTGATAGCCACTTCGCACTCGTTGATGAAAATCCAGCGTTTCAGCATCCAGCCGATTCCATTCCGCGCCCCCGGCGGCGGCCTGATGACGGCGTTCCAACGCAACCCCCGGATCAATATCCAGATAAACAGTCAGCGCAGGCATCAATCCACCTGTCGCAAAGTGCGTGATCAAGCGCAGCGCGTCCAGATCGAGGCTGCGTCCGTAACCCTGATAGGCGAACGTGCTGTCAACATATCGATCCGCTAAAACGATGTGTCCGTGCGCCAACTCAGGCCGGATCACCTCAGCCACCAACTGAGCGCGTGAGGCGGCGTATAGCAAAAATTCCGTGTGCGAATCCATGCCCGTGTTCTTGAGCGAATGGACGATTGCCCGCGCCTGATCACCAATCGGTGTGCCGCCCGGTTCGCGCGTGGCGACAACCGTATGCCCCTGCGTTTTCAGATAATCGGCCAGCAGCCGAATTTGTGTCGATTTGCCGCCGCCATCTGGCCCTTCAAAGCTGATAAACATGCGCGTGTGTTGTCTCCATAAGTGCATTTTCTGGAATCGTTTGAATAGCTGATGATATTGTAAAAATCTTGTTTCGTTTTCACAACCGCCGTGCTACACTGTTGTCACAGCGTCGCTGAACGTGCGGCGAAATACCGCCTAATGTACCCACTAAATCGGCTTCGGACAGGTTGCCGTTTTAGCCTTTTGCGCGTTAGACTAGGCGAACTATGCGAAAGTTCTCACAAACGGATTATGGAGCAGCGAACTAGATGCAGCAAGTTAACGAGTGGCTCTTCATCGGTATCTTTTTCTCGATAGCCTGGGCACTGCCTGCCGCGCCAATCCTGATCGCGCAGATCGTGCAACCCAAGCGCGCCAACCGACTCAAAGCCGAAACTTACGAGTGCGGCATCGAAACCGTTGGCGATGCGTGGGTGCAGTTCAAGGTGCAATATTACCTTTACGCGCTCGTGTTCGTCGTGTTCGACATCGAAGCGGTGTTCCTGTTCCCTTGGGCAGTTGCCTACAATCAGCTTGGCTTCTATGCCTTCTTCGAAATGTTGGTTTTTGTCGGACTGTTGGGTGTTGCGCTGGTCTATGCCTGGCGCAAGGGCGCGCTTGAGTGGAATTAAAGATAGATCAGCTATCCGCAAATACGGAAAATACAGGCTCAATCTGATGGAGCAGCACACGCATGATTGAATATTTACAAAATCTTGGTTGGAATCCGAATCTGGCTATCTTCGTCGCCACATTTTTGGGCGTCGTCGCGGTGGCTTCGTTTGGATTAGTCTGGTTCACCATTCTGGGTTTGTGGCTGGAGCGCAAGTTCTCCGCCCGTATCCAGGATCGGATGGGGCCGAACCGCGTTGGCCCGGCGGGTCTGTTGCAAGTCGTCCCAGACTTGATCAAGATGCTCACTAAAGAGGACATCACCCCGGACGGCGCGGACAAAGTTGTTTACAACGTTGCGCCGCTGATAGCGATTGCCGCCGTTTTGCTGATCTGGGCGGTTATCCCGTTCAGCAAGGGACTCGTTGGCGCAGATTTGAACGTCGGCGCGCTGTACTTCGTCTCAGTGGCCTCGCTTGGCACACTGGCGATTTTGCTGGCCGGGTGGAGCAGCAACAACAAGTACGCGCTGCTTGGCGCGCTGCGTGCTGTGGCCGCACTCGTCAGCTATGAAGTGCCCATGGTGCTGGCCGTCCTTGTTCCGGTGATGCTCTCCGGCACGATGAGTATGCAAGGTATCGTTGAACAGCAGCACATCTGGTACATCTTCATCGTACCCATCGCCGCGTTCATTTTCTTCACCAGCAACCTTGCCGAAACAGGCCGTTCGCCCTTCGACCTGATTGAAGCCGAATCGGAACTGGTGGCGGGCTACAACATCGAATATACGGGTATGAAGTTCGGCATGTTCCAGGCCGCCGAATTTGTCCACTCGTACACGGCGGGCGCGCTGTTTACGGTGTTGTTTCTGGGTGGCTGGCGCGGCCCCGGTGCGGAATTACCCGGTATTGCGGGCGCGGCACTCGGCTTCGTCTATTTCTTCGGTAAGTCGATGGTTATGTATCTGCTGCTCATGCTGGTACGCTTCACCGTGCCGCGTTTGCGGATCGACCAGATGATGAGCTTCAATTGGAAGTTCCTGGTGCCGCTTTCAATGATCAATGTACTGGGCATTGCCTTCGTTCAGAAGCTGATCGTGCCGCAGTACGATAGCATTCTGGGCGAAATTCAATCGGGTTCGACGCTGGGCGGTTTT
>JBBSEU010000228.1:0-9919 GCA_038239365.1 Aggregatilineales bacterium | reverse complement strand
GTTTCCCGCTCCGCTCGCTCAAACGCTGCTATCTCGTCCACTGTCAGTTTGATTTCACGTCGTCTCATCCCTTAAGTTTATCATACTTGCCAGCTTTAGTTGGGTTCACCATGAGACTTCGCACGCGCAGATGTTGACGCGACTCAAACAGTATTTTGAAATGAACGCCTGGAAACACGAGTCCCAGGCACAGCAGACCTAACTTCTATTTGATGCCGCCTGCGAATGACTTCAGGCGCGGATCGACTTTGACCACACACTCCAGACCTGCTTTTAGATACTGCTGCGCGGCCTGTGCATCCGACGGATCGTAGGCCGGGATCGTCGCCATGCAGTCAGTGAAGCCCTGAATGTACGTTTGAGCATCTTTGAGTGCGATTTCAAGGTCTTTGCCATCCAGGACGTAAGCATCAAAGGCTTCATAAATCCAGTGCTGAATCAGGAAACCGATCTGCGAACGTCCGCCATCGAACAATAACGGAAATGATAGGGTGTTCGGGTCTTTGAGCAACGTGTCAATCGCATTGTAGGCAGCGGTCATTTCCGCGCCCTGTGCCGCTGCAATAGTCGTGTCGTTGATCAATGAGCGGCGAGCAGGCATGGCCGAGAACAGTTCAGGGTGGCGGGCGATCAAACTGATCCAGCGGTAACACGCATCCGGGTACTGCGACGTGGCGCTGATATAAGCAGTGCCGACGGAATACGAAATGGCATTGTACTTCGAGCCAGTAGGGTACAGTGTCGTTTTGTACGCTTCCTGAGCGGGAATTTTGAAGCCATTCAATTCCGCCGACGTGATTGGTGCATCGGGGATCGCGCCAAACATGAACACACCTCCGACGCTGCCCAGCGCACTGTATTTGAGGTAGCCCGCCTTCGCCAGATCAAGCACCTGTCGTATGGCCTGAACGGTGTCTGGATCGGTCAGGTTGGAGGTGGGTGGATCGGTTCGGTAATCGAGTGGGATGCCACCATAGGCGGCCATAAGCATCAGCAGGTACGTACCGCCCGGACTGATATTGATGAACGGTGCGCCGCTGCTCATCGGTTTGAGTATTTTCAGCGCATCGACAAACGCATCAATCGTCCAGCCTTTCGTTGGTGGTTTGATTCCGGCCTTGCTGAGCAGATCGGCATTGTACTTGAGCAGTGACGGTTGAATGATGATCGGCAGTGCCCACGTTTTGCCGTCACGCTGAAGCTGTGACCACAGATTGCCAACCACATCGTTTTTGTCGAAGGTGGTATCGCTGGCAATGAGTGGATCGAGATTCAACAGGCTGCTGAGTTTGGCACTCGGTACACCGTTAAAAGGCAGGTAAAAGCAGTCCTGCGTGGACGACTCATCGGCCACTGAGCCATTCTGGATTGCGAGATTCACCTTGCCGATCTGTGGATCGCTGACCGCAAATTCCTGTGCCAACTTGTCCCACAGGTCTTGATTAGGCACCGGGCGAATATTCAGATTCAAGCCGAAGTTGAGCGTTGCCTTACCGGCTTGTACAACAACCGGGACAGGCGTTGCTAACACAATCGGCTTTTTGCCTTTTCGCGCGATGGCGGCCTGTTGGTCTTTGACCGCCTGATTTTCAAGTAGTTGTAGCGCGGCATGACCAACCAGATTACCCGATTGGACTTTCTGAGCGGCCAAAACCAGATAATCAGCGTAGCGCGTTCCGGTCAGACTAAAGCCTTTCAGCAGCGCGTCGTTGGTCAGCGCCGTCACTTCGGGTGATCCGTTTATGCGAATGACGTTACCGCCTTCGGGCGCGTTACTGGTATTGCTCAGGCTTTTACGGGCAGGTGCGCCAGCGAAACGCGCGCCCAGTTCATAACGAGTGGTCAGGAAGCTGACCAGCGCGTAAGCCAGTTCTGGGTAAGGCGTACCCGCACTTACGGCGAACCCTTCAACATCGAGTCCGGCAGTGCCACCGGGCAGCAGTGCGCCAATGTGCTTAGCCTTTGTACCTGGAAAGTTCAGGGTGAAAATCGGCGCGACGCTGAGCGGTGCTTCGTTCGGAGTGCCACCAACTAACCCTTCGGACTTCAGCTTTGCCCAGGTATCAACCGCTTTTTCAACACCAGGTTTGGCGAACTGTGGCGAGTCGGGCACGCTGTTATCATCGTACAGCATCGTTCCGGCCAGTGCTGAAAGCAGCGCCCGCAGTTCTGCACCATCGGACACAGCGATACCGGGGATCGTCACTTTTCCATTGGCATCTTTTTGTGCCAGCTTACGAACGGCGTTTTCCAAATCGTCAACCGTCCATTTTGCATCCGGGTACGTCAGCCCCGCTTTATCGAAAGCGGCTGGATCGTAGCTCAAGACAAAGGCGCTGGCCGCAATCGGCAGCCCCCAGGTTTGATGATCCCAGTTGAAAGCGGAAACGATTGATGCGTAAAAATCGTCGGCGTTGAGTGTCTTATCGGCACTGACCAGCGGCGTCAGATCGAGGAAATAGCCTGCGCGCGTCGCTGCTGGCGAAATGTAGTCCCCGCTGATATAGACCACATCACCCGCGCTGACATATTTCTCTACAGAATCAAGGTAATTTTCGATTCCGTTAGCGGCTGGCGCATACGGTTGCGATGCGCTAACCACCTGCACTGTGACGCCGGGGTGTGCTGACTCGAACTGACCGATTAGTTCCGGCGTGAACAGGTCTTTCATGAATTCGGAAACGGCTAAGGTGAGCGTGGTGGTGGACTGCGCTTGCAGTCGTGCAAATGGAACGGTGCTGAGGGTCAACAGCAGTGAGAGCAGCGCCAAAAAGTATCGTTTACGCATAGTTCGTCCTTTGAGTGAATGTTCGATAGGCGCTACTCTGACAGAGGGTTATGAACATTCGATGGAGAGTTGAAAAAGTCGTGCGCCGCATCCCTATCACAAAATTTAAGGATATAGTGTCTCCATAAATTCTTCATAACCGCGTGTTACACTTCGCCTTTATTTGGAGCAGCAGGCATGGCCTCTCGAATTCTGGTCGTGGATGATGATCGCAAAATCGTGCGACTGGTTCGTTCGTACCTGGAAGACGTAGGCATGAAAACCTATGCGGCCTATGAGGGCGACGAAGCCTTGCGAGTGATCCGAAGCGAACGGCCTGATCTGGTGATCCTTGACCTGATGCTGCCGGGGCGTGACGGCTGGGACGTGATGCGCGCCATACGCGGTGATGATCGGCTGGCGCAAACGTGCGTGTTGATGCTGACGGCGCGCGTCGAAGACACAGATAAAATCGTGGGCTTCAATTTGGGCGCGGATGATTACCTGACCAAGCCGTTCAATCCACTTGAACTGGTGATGCGAGCGCGGGCAATTTTGCGGCGAGCCGGTGGTAATGCTGCCGTTTCACATGTATTGGAGATCGGCGGGGTACGACTCGATGTGGATTATCGTACCGTAAGTGTTGGTGGCCGCGCCGTCGATATGACGCCGACGGAATTTGCGCTGCTCAAACTACTCATGGAAAACGCCAATCATGCCTTCACCCGCTCCGAATTGATTGAGCGCGTCCTGGGCTATACCTATGAGGGCATGGAGCGCACGATTGATACGCACATTCGTAATCTTCGCAAAAAGATTGAGTATGACCCGGCGGAGCCGCGCCTGATCGAAACAGTCTTCGGAATTGGCTACTGCTTACGAGAGGATCGCCCAACATGAATCGCTTGTGGATTCGCCTGACGATTGCGTTTATCGGCATGACGCAGCTTTCGATCATCATTGTGGGGATCATGGCCGCCGCTGGCATCAGCCGTGAGTTTCGCACGTACATCTTTCATCGTAATACGTCCGTGTTGACGACAGCATCTGTAAACCAAATGATCGTGGCGGGTACACCAGACCCGCAGCAGAACCCATTTGGCTATGTCGTGACCGAGCCGCTCCCTGCCGATATGGTACTTCCTGCACCCGATCAGGAGTTTTTGGATCGGCTGTATCGGATTTTGGTGTTTGCGGCATTTGTTGTTGGGACGGTTGGAATCGTCCTGGGTGTGCTGATCAGCCGGACGATGGTTGCGCCGCTGGCAACAGTGGCAAATGGGGCACGCGCTTTTGCCGCCCGCGATTGGAATCATCGCATCATACCGGATGGTGCCAGCGAGATCGCCGCCGTCGCGCACGCCTTCAATGAAATGGCCGATGAGATTGGCAAGGCCGAAAGCCTGCGCCGCAACCTGATTGCGGATATTGCCCATGAACTCCGAACGCCGCTCACTGTCTTGCAGGGTAATTTGCGGGCGCTGCTGGATGGCCTGTACCCGATGGAACGTGCCGAGATCGCGTCGCTGTATGATGAAACACGCTACCTGAATCGCATTGTAGATGATTTGCGCGAACTGGCTCTGGCCGACGCCGGACAACTGCCACTTCACATCGAGAGCGTGGATGTTGCCGAAACCTTTCAAACGGCGGTGGATAACTTTTCAGTGGCCGCCGAAGATCAGGGCACGCAAATCAATATCGCTCTTGATGAAATATCATCCGTAAAAGCTGATCCGGATCGGCTGGCACAAGTGCTGCGAAATTTGATCGTGAATGCGCTGCGCCACACGCCCGGCGGCTGCATTCGACTGGCGGCGCAGCGGCAGGCCAACACGGTTCACATCAGTGTGAGCGACACGGGTGAAGGCATTCCGCCCGGTGAACTGCAACACGTTTTTGATCGTTTTTATCGTGGGGATAAATCGCGTTCCCGTTCCAGCGGCGGAACGGGGTTGGGGTTAGCGATTACCAAATCGTGGGTGGAAGCGATGGGCGGCTGCATCGGCGCAGAAAGTACGCTCGATCAGGGCAGCCACTTCTGGTTCACACTGCCAATAGCCGATTAAGCGCAACTTAGGGCTGCGGTTGCTGGCTCATATGTGCTTGAATTTCGTCTGGCGGAACGGTCTGAACCGTCTTACCGAAAGTCAGATAAAAGCCATCCGGGTCTTTGACCGAGAAGACGCGGTCTCCCCAGTATTCGGTTTTGAGTTCTTCAACAAGGGGAACGCCATTCGCTTTCACTTTTTCGCAATAAGCATCAATATCGAAATCGTCAGGATAAATCATCAGGACAACACCATTGCCGCGATCCTTGGATAACGTGACGTTCGGCTTGGGGTCGTGACCCAGACCGATCTGGCTGCCACCTAGAGCAACGAACCCAAATATATTCTGACCATCGGGTCCCTTCATGGACATCACAGAGGTGAAACCCAACTTTTCGGTGTAGAACTTCACGCTGTCATCGTAATTCTTGACTTCGAGCATCGGCAAAATCATGGTATGGCCTCCTGAGAATGGGATCAATAACCACATTTATTGTAGATCAAATGTTCGACTTGTCAAGAACATTCGTGCGTTAGTAGGGATATTGATTGGCGAAAGCGATCAGGGCATCCAGATTATTGATCGAGCGAATTTCGACGTTCCAACGCCCGCTGACATAATCGAGTTGATAGGCGTGATAGCCGTCGGTGGTCATGGTGAATACAAACGGCATCGGTACATCCTGCACGAAAAATTTGTTCGACTTGCGACTGTGCAGCCGCCAATCAGCCGGGTTGATCAGCAATCCGGCGATTTGCTCAGTGGCATATAAACGGAGTTCAACATAAACAGCGTCTTTGTCGCCGGGGCGCGCATAGGTGGCCGCGCCAGAGGTTTGTAAACGCTCCTGCAAAAGGGTACGCGGACTTTTGTTGGTTTGCAGTCGTTTGAATGCGCCAATTTGCAGTGGGAACAACGCATCGAATGGCACATCCAGCGGGATCGGGGTGCGCTGTGCGAATTGGAAAGGGTATTCCAGCGAATGGCCGACGCCGCGCATCCCAACAATGGCAAGGCCGATAATCGGGATCAATAAGACACTCACGATTAACAGGCGACGCATAAGCATTCAATACGGATAAGTTTGCAAAAATTCGAGCAATGCCGAACAACTGGCCGATTGTATCGAAATGATCCACCGCTCATTATTGACGTATTGCAGAACACACAAGCGGCGGCTCTCGCGGGCATCATCCATATAGAAAAAAACGTAAGGCGTTGAATCCTTTGGAAAATACGAGTAGATGGAGTGACCCATCAACCCGGCGTTGTAATTCAGCGTATCGGCGGCGTTTTGTGCGCTGGTATGCAGTACGATTCCCACTTCCGCAACCCAGTGCCCCGCCTGAAAGTAGTTGACATTGCCCAGGATGAGTCGTTCCCCATCGGAACTCCGTAAGTCAAGGTTAACACTTTGATCTGCACCGGGAAAATAAGATGGCAGCAGATGACTTTGATCGTAAGGCGGCGCAATCGGGATCGGCTGCCGTCCCGATAGTTTGAACGGGTACTCCAACGCACGACCAACAGTGCGCGCTCCGATCAGCAGCAGGCAGCAACCGATCAAGGACAGACTGACGGCCACGAGAAAGCGTTTCACCGCCGCTACTTCAAGATCGCCCGGCGATAAATTTCATCGGGGCGCTGCCACAAATGGGCGATTTCTGCCTCTGAGAGATAGCGCGGACCACCAACTGCAAACGTGCCGAGCAGAATGCGGGCTGCTTTGACAGCCATCTGCGTAATTTGCTCAACTTCGCGGGCGGTTTGCCCCAAAGCGATCAGGCCATGACTTTGCAGCAGGATCACTTTGGGCGGCATGTTGTGCTTGTCGATGAAGCGGTGAATGCGGGTGCGGACTTCACGCGCCAGCGGCAACCCCGGATCAGTGTACGGCACCCACACCGACTCCGGGCCGCATAAGACCACTTCATCCGGGAAAATGCGCCCACTCAGAGCTTGTTCAGCGTTAACGGAGCAAAGAATCGCATTGAGCGCACTCGGATGTGTATGACCGACAAACTGCGCGCCACCAAGCGTCAGGCACAGCGCGTGCAAAACCACTTCGACTGAGGGGCGTTTGGTATCTGCCGGGTTGCTCTTGAGGCTTTCGAGCGCCGTTTTGACATCTGTGATTTCCTGATCGAGCAGTTCCAGTGATGCCTCTAACCGGACGGCCACAAAACTATCGAGTGTCGCATCCCGCAAGGAATAGCCACTGGCCTTAACATAGAACTCATCGGGGGCAGTGCGCGCCGAGGTGTTCCCCTCGGCCAGAATCGAGTAGTCGTTTTCGGGGCGGCCTAGCTCAACGGTAGTTTTGAGCAGTGCCTCTAAAATTTCCTTCACTGAGTATGGCCTTTATAACGTGATTGGACGCAGTTATTCTTCAAACAATCGTAATTGTTCGGCAGTTCCAGGTAATATGGGCAATTCTGGTAACGGATAGTTGCCAATCAGAGCTTCTAGCATTTCGCCTCGCTGCGACTCGTGTGAACCCACATGATAAAAATGTTCTATCAACCGCATCTGAAAGGCGTCAGATTGCCAGTAGTGGCTAATGGCCGGGTTAACACGGTATTGGTTGTGGTGCCAAGTCGAAAGTAGAAATCGTGCGGGTGCCGTTTGCAACGTGGAAAACAAGGCGGTGTCGTCCGTTTCGCCCCAGGTTGTATAATAATCGGCATGACGCCCCGAATAGGGTGGGTCCACGTAAACAAAATCGTTTTCGTGTAGATGTGCCAAAGTCTCTCGGAAATCGGCGACTTCAAAACGCCAGTTCAAGCGGGTCACAATGGCCTGAAATTTACGCACCTGGTTAACAATTTTCGTGACATAAGCTGGGCGAAAGCGTTCTGGCTTATGCCCAAACGGAACATTGAATTCACCACGCCGATTGAAACGCATCACGCCGTTAAAACAGGCGCGATTAAGAAACAAAAAATCAAGTGAGTCGCCGTATTGGTTGAAGCGCGCCCGCACTTCGTTGTAGTAGGTCTGGCCGTGCTGCCTCAAGTGTTCACCCGCTTGTTCAAGATATTGGCGAACGCCACCTGGGGTGATGCTGCCCTGTTGAATCTGCTGATAAAATTGAATGATATGCTTATTTTTGTCGGCCAAAATCGCATTTTCGGGTTGAACGTTGAGCGCGACTACCCCCGAACCACAAAATGGTTCAATCCATAGCCCCTCGATGGGCTTGGGCAGGCTTGCCTTTATTGTTGGAACAAGTTTGGTCTTGATACCCTGGCATTTGATGGGGGGAACGAAGATCATTCAACGTTACCTGTAGAGTTACCTGTATCGAGTTTATCCAACTTTTCAGCTTCTTTGAGATCGACATTACGCCCCTTATTTTTGTAGAGTACATAGCTTGTCAGGTTATTGTACGATGGACTGCTGCCAATTTTACGTGCCATATCTACATTCAGATAGTTCATCCAATAGTCGTCGTAAACGTCTTCGCCCAATTCTGCAAACGGCCCTTTGCCATTTACCAGTTGAGCAATGACTGTAACAGAACCGATGTTGCGTGTGTTACCGCTGCCAGGACGTGCTGTAGCAATGCGATATTTGGGTTGTACGAAAAAGATAAGATCATGGATTACGGATTCAATTCGCTCTAGATCATCGAAGCTATAAACGGTTGTTTCCAGTGGCGAACTTGTGTAAGGTGGGTTGATTGGGTCAACTATTTTGTTGGATGTTTTAGAATAGATAACACCCAATACAATATGGCTTCGGTAAGCGGCATATGGAAACTGGCAGTTCTTCCGGCTGGTACGGTCTCGAAAATAGCCGGTAAACGCACCCAGTGTCATACCGTTGACAGAGTGATCATCGACGCGATAGGTGCTCTTGATATCGACAGCATACTTTTCAACCGGGTCAGTCCTGGAAACAAACGATATGTCCGGGTAAAAATTCTGCTGCTCAGCCAGGATAGCGGAGTACCCATTACGCTCGGCAAAGTCGGCCAACTTCGGAAGCAGGAATAGTTCCAGCACCTTCGATATAACTTTGGTATCCGATGGCATGGCATAGATACGTTTGTAGAGGTCAATGAACCCTTTGACTATCCAGCTTCCATTTTCGCTGGCAATTGTTGGAACAAGTTGCACAACTTCTCCCTGTAATGCTCTCAAAAATTCGCTACTATCCAAATGATCCTCTTTTGAATTTTTGTCTTTTTCCAGACTACGAATATAATGTTGCTCAGTACGAATTGCCAGCATTCTTTAAGAACTTTTAAACGCTCAACTTAGACGCACAATTTTTGGTTATAAGGCAGCTTATGGCACAGCCAATCTTAAAAATGGAGAACATCAGTAAACGATTTCCCGGCGTGCAAGCCCTGGCAAACGTGACGCTTGAAGCGTTCCCCGGCGAAGTGCTTGGCCTGCTCGGTGAGAACGGCGCGGGCAAATCAACGCTGATGAAAATCCTGTCCGGCGTCTACAAAAAAGACGAGGGGCGTATCCTGCTTGATGGGCAGGAAATCGAGATCGCCAACCCGCATCATGCCCAGATGCTTGGTATCACGATCATTCATCAGGAATTGAACCTGATGCCGAACCTGACCGTCGCGGAAAATGTGTTCATCGGGCGTGAACCGAACACGGCACGCTTTGTGCGATGGGGCGAACTGCACCGCCAAACGCGCGAACTGACCGCACAACTTGGCCTCAACCTGCCCCCGACAGCGACGGTTCGCAACCTGAGTACCGCTGAGCAGCAAATGGTTGAGATCGCGCGGGCACTGTCAGTCAAGTCGCGCGTGATCATCATGGATGAGCCAACTTCTTCATTAACTGATAACGAAGTACAGCAGTTATTCGGGATCATTCGCGGCCTCAAAGAGCAGGGGATCGGCGTCATCTTCATTTCGCACCGCATGTCGGAAGTGTTCGAGATTTGTGATCGGATTTCGGTGCTGCGCGATGGCGCGAATGTCGGCACGGTAGAAGCCTCAGCCACGACTGCCGATCAGATCATTCAGATGATGGTTGGGCGGCCTGTTTCGGACTTGTTCGCCAAAGAAGCGTCTGAGCCGGGCGAAGTAGTGCTGGAAGTGCGGAACCTGAGCCGCTCCGGGACGCT
>JBBSEU010000227.1:0-9945 GCA_038239365.1 Aggregatilineales bacterium | reverse complement strand
CCAAACGATCACCCGGTGATTTTGTCGGTGGGCAAGATGTATCCGCGCAAACGCACTGACATTTTGCTGCGGGCGGCGGCGCTGCTGCTCCCCAAGTACCCGACGCTTGAAGTGCGAATCGTCGGAGATGGGCTGAGCTGGGATCGGCTGCACGCGGTAGCGGACGAACTACACATTCAAAACAATGTGACGTGGCTCGGCCATGTGGCAGATGATGCAAAATTCGCGCGCGAGTGGCGGCAGGCGGATATTTTCTGCCACCCCAGCAGCCAGGAGACGTTTGGGTTTGTCTACCTGGAAGCGATGAAGCTAGGACTGCCGATTGTGGCTGTCTGTGCAGGTGCAGCGCCGGAAGTGGTTGGCAGCGCGGGACGGCTCTCCGAACCAGAAAATCCGGCAGCCCTGGCCGCGGACCTGGACGACTTGTTACAAAACGAGGCGACACGACGGCAATACGGCGCAAAGGCTCGGATTCGCGCCGAACAGTTCACACAGGCAAAGATGATCGATGGTTACGAGGTGGTGATCGAACGGCTGATGACTGAACGATCCATCGCCTGAACATTTAGAGGCTTTTATGCACTCTGAATATCTCGATACGAAGTGGAGAACTACTTGTTAACTGAACGGGCATTGGGTGCGCTGTTAGTATCGGTATCCAATCCCCAACTGACGATCCGTTTGGGGGTAATACGAAACATTTCCGGGCCAAAGCCTTGACCAATAGATTCGCCACCGGTTGTTAGAAGCGCAGCTACACCCCGAATTTCGATTGCCCTAGCTTTCCAGATGACAGGGTCTAAATCGTCAATGACGATGGCTACTTGTGGATTCTGCTGCACATCGCGCCATTTTTTTCGGCTGGCAAAACTACCGTGACCCCCTACATCAAACGTGTTCGTATCCGGGTTGTATCGGAAGGCAACTGGCGTTACGTGCGGCTGACCGTTAGCCCCAACAGTCGCTATACGGGCTAGAGGTTGGCTTTTTAGAAAATCAATCTCGGCGGGTGTGAAAACGCCTGTACTTTCTTGACGGTTGGTAGTTTGCATGAGTATCTCTCCTGAACGAACTTACTTTTAGTAGCCTACCAACCTATTATAAGTAATTTCTAGGGGATGTCAAGGAGTCTGAACTTCCGCCACGAAGCGTATTTGATATACTTGGGGAAGATTAAAAATTGACACCTTGTCAGGATCAACTCACATGCCTGGACACAATTCAACAAACTGTCAACCACATAACGAGGAGGAATGGGCGCAATGTCTTGCTTTTCAGCAGGCCAGCGAATTATTGGGACGCCGCTGGACAGGTGTGATCCTCTATACCTTGCTGAAAGGACCGCATCGTTTCAACGAATTGTTGAGCAGCATTTATGGCATCTCGGATCGATTGCTGACCGAACGGTTGCGCGAACTTGAAGAAAAAGGTCTGGTAGAGCGCCATGTAATCCCCGCTTCACCTATTCGCGCCGAATATTCGCTCACCGAAGCAGGGCGTGATGCTGAGGAAATCATGGCGACTATCTTTCGCTGGGGCAACAAGTGGTTTTCCGCCGCGCCAGAGACGAAGTAGCTCGCCATATATTGCTTTAGCGTTTTGTATCGGGCACAAAGCTAACTGGCTGCACTGCAAATTCACCCGTTTTTTGCCAGGCCGCCTGTGCAGTGTTGAATGACAATAGCTGCCGATCCAACATGCGTTCGGCGTGCGATACATCCAGCGTTAAATCGGGCGGGCGGCCTGTCCCGGCCTGTGAACCACCGGTAATATACGTATCGGCGTCATAGCCGAGTGCCAGCAGCAAGCCGCGCCCCAGATCGTAGCGGCTCAGGCGGTCCGGCCCGGCCACGTTCAGGACACCCGTCACATCGCGCTCGGCCAGACAGAGCAGCGCATCAGCCAGATCGACGGCCCAGATTGGGCTGCGAAATTCATCGATGAACAGCTTGACGCGCTCCCCTTTGCGAATTTTGTTCAGCATCCAGTTAACCTGTTTGTTGCGAGCGTCGAAATCGTAGATCAAGCTGGTGCGGACAATCAGCCCCGGTGCGGATTTTTCCATGCGGGCTTTGGCGCGACCATAGGGCGTGAGCGGGCTGGTCGGCGCGTTTTCGGCATAGGGCGCGGCTTTGCCGTCGAAGACCATATCCGAGGACAACATGATCAAGCGCGCCTGGGTGGGTACATAGCGCCACAACAAATCCGCCGCCATGCCGGTTGCCGTCTCAAAACCGGGGCTTAGTTCAGTAATCGCGGTATGGATGACCGCATCGGGCGCGGTTTCTTCAATGCTCCGCCGGACATGCTCCGGGTCGGTCAGGTTACAGTAGATCGGCTTCCCGGCACGAATCCGCTCCGGGTGTGAGAGATAAGTGGCCGTTACATTCCAGCCGAGTTTAGTAGCAATTTCACACAGGACGCCGCCCAGGTCGCCGCTGCCGCCCGTTACTAGCAAGTTCTTCATGATTCAACACTTTCGTCACTCATCGACTCTAACGCGATGCGGGCTGCTTCTTGTTCAGCAGTCCGTTTGCTGTGGCCGTTGCCGACCCCGTAAACTTCCTCGCCAATGATGACCTCAATCGTAAATTGTCGTGCGTGTTCCGGCCCTTCAATGCTCCGCACGCGATAGACGGGTGTCAGGTTGAGCATGGCCTGACTCCATTCCTGTAAGCGGCTTTTGGCATCCTTATCGGAGTCCTCACGAATGATATTGTCCAGTTTTGGGGCAAACCAGGGTTCGGCGAAAGCACGCACCGCCTCCAAACCGTGATCGAGATACAACGCGCCGTTGATCGCCTCGAAGGTGCCACACAGGTTGTTGATGCGTTCACGTCCGCCGTTTTCTTCTTCGCCTTTACCCAACCGCAGCATATTACCGATTCCGGCCTCGTGCGCGAACCCGGCCAGCGTCTCGGTGCGTACCAGCCCGGCGCGCAGTCGGGTCAGCTTGCCTTCGGCCATCTCCGGGAACTGTCGATACAGCCAGTCGCCGACGATGAAATCCAACACCGCATCACCGAGAAATTCGAGCCGTTCGTTGTCCTCAACCGACTCGTCAGGATGCTCGTTCAGATAAGATCGATGGGTGAGCGCCCGCAGCAGCAGCGACGGATCACGAAAGTTTAGCCCCAACTGCGCCTGATAGTCGGTCAATTCGGGTGGCAGCGCCGTTGGCTGCGTCTCGATCACGATGCGAACGCCCTGAAAATTAACGAGGCGTTGTGCCCGCCCAGGCCAAGTGCATTGTTCATAGCGATGTTTACCGTTGTGCGTCGGGCGGTGAGCGGCGTATAGTCCAGATCGCAATCCGGGTCAGGATCGCATAGGTTCAAGGTGGGCGGGATGGCATTATCGAGAATGGCTTGCACACAGAAGATCGCTTCCATCGCCGCCGTTGTACCCATCGCGTGCCCGGTCATTGGTTTAGTGGAACTGATCGGCACGTCATAGGCCGCCTCACCAAAGACCCGCTTGACGGCGCGCGTCTCGATCACGTCGTTCATCTTCGTTCCCGTCCCATGTGCGTTGATGTAGCTGATCTGGGCAGGGGCGATGCGGGCATCTTCCAGTGCGCGGAGCATTGCCTGAGCGCCGCCAATGCCCTGTTCATTGGGGCTGGTCAGGTGGTAGGCGTCCGAACTGGCACCATAACCAATCAACTCCGCCAAAATTGTCGCGCCGCGCGCCTGTACATTTTCCAGCGACTCCAGCACCATGATTCCCGCGCCTTCGCCCAGCACCAACCCGTCACGACTCAGATCGAACGGTGTACAGGCCATCGCGGGCGGCTCAGAACGATGGGACAGCGTGTTGATTCGATCCAGGCTGGCGACGCCCATCGGCGTAATCGGGGTTTCCGCGCCGCCTGCAATCGCTGCATCGACAATTCCTTCGCGGATCATTCGGTAGGCATGTCCAATATTATCCGATCCGGTGGCACAGGAGGTCACAATCGCCATCGACGGCCCTTGAATGCCATACTCAATGCTGATCATAGCCGCCGCGCCGTTGACGAGTACCATCATCACGCCAAACGGATTGACGCGCCGCGCGCCGTGTTCCCGGAACGACTCCATATTTTCGTCATAGGTCAAAAAGCCGCCCGTTGACGATGCGACCAGAACGCTTACCCGTTCGCGGTTGGCATCGGTGATGGTCAAGCCGGATTGGCGCATCGCCTCGGCAGCGGCCACCAAGCCGAACTGCTGATGGCGATCACAGCGCCGCGCGGCTTTGGCGTCCATGTAGCGGGCAGCTTCCCAGTGCTTGACTTCGGCGGCCACTTTGACAGGCGATTGACGGCAATCATGCAGGGTGATCGGCGCGATGCCGCTGCAACCCGCCAGCGCCGCCCGCCAACTGCTGGCAGCATCATGACCCAGGCTGCTGACCATGCCCAGACCCGTGACCACTACGCGACGACTCATCTATCTACAAACTCCGATGAATGTAGCACGCCGCCCATTGAACGGCAAAGCGACGTTTATCCTATTGATTTGGGGGAAACCTGTTTATCATCTGGCCGGGGTTGATAGCCCCCTTCGACCCAACTTTGTCCATCCGTGCCGATCTCTTTTTTCCAGACCGGCACGATCTCTTTCAGTCGATCAATACCGTAGCGCGCCGCCTCGAAGCAGCCCTGATCGCGGTGGCCGGACGCGCAGGCGATCAGTACCGTTGGCTCACCGACGGCGAGTTTACCGATCCGCTGCACGACGGCCACGCCCTGCACCAGCGGCCATTGAGTGCGGATTTCTTCGACCACCTGCCGCATTTTGGCAATTGCCATCGGTTCGTAGGCTTCATATTCCAGCGCCATTGTCTCGATCAGCGCGCCGTCGGCGTTGGTTTCGCCGCGCACTGCGCCGCTGAACAGACAAACCGCACCCGTCGCAGGCACGGTGATCGCGCGGGTGAGTTCATTCAGGTCAATCGGATCGGCAGTCAGGCGATAAATTTCCGGCCACGCGCCGCCGCTGACAGGCGGAAAGAAGGCGACTTCATCCCCATCGTGAACGCGATCCGCCGGGAACGCAAACTCCTGATTCACGGCAGCCACCGCTGACCCTAAAATTTCGGTCAGCGCCGGGTGTAGGGTGGTCAGGGTGAATCGCACCTCATCGAGCGTCGCCTCTGCACCGGGCAAAGCCAGCGGCAATCGGTTTGTCCCGGCACGATCCTTGAGCGTCGCAAACAGCAAAATCGTTAGATTCATGGTGCGATAAAATCTCCGCTTTTGCCACCGTGTTTTTCGAGCAGTCGAATATCCCCGATCCGCATTTCGCGGTCAACAGCCTTCGCCATATCGTAAATTGTCAAGGCCGCCACGCTGACCGCCGTGAGAGCTTCCATCTCGACACCTGTCTTACCTATAGTACGCGCTGTCGCCCGAATTTGGATCGCGCTGCCCGATTCGTCCAACGTCAGATCAAGGTCAAGATGCGTCAGCGGGATCGGGTGACAGAGCGGGATCAGATCGGCGGTTCGTTTGGCGGCCATGATCCCGGCAATGCGCGCGACGGTCAGCACATCGCCTTTTTTGATCGCGCCGTCACGGATCAAACCCAACGTGGCGGGACGCATGGTGACGACTCCACCTGCGATGGCAATTCGTTCGGTATCAGCTTTTGCGCCCACATCAACCATGCGCGCGCTGCCCGACTCGTCCAGATGCGTTAGTTTGTCTGTGCCCATGTCCAGATTATAGACGGTGGATGCCGAATCTAAAAACACTCAAATTGAGGGCATTCTAGTGCCCGGCTTCTATAACTGGCCGATCAGCGCGTCCCAGTCGTCGAGCAGTGCCACGTATTTTGGATCAGCATAGCGATCCGGGGCAAACGCTGGCGCATAGGATGGGAGCGCGCCGCCCGCGATGTACGTGCCGATCAATTCGCCCGCTGCCTGTGCCGCCATCACGCCATAGCCGGACAGCGCCCCGATCACGTAAGCGCCATCAACGGGCAGCGCGCCGATCAACGGGCGGTTTTCGCGGGTCCTGGTGTAATAGCCACCATCGACCACGACTTGATCGGTGTGGCCGATATAGGCGGCGAGTCCCGGAATAAGTCGCGTGATGCCACGCAGCAGAATGTCCGCAAAAGCTGGATCGAATTTTGGTGGGAAGATGGTTTCGGATGGTTTGGTGTCGTATGCCCAGACAACGATCAACTGCTGTCGGTCAGGATCGCCTTTGGTGCGAAGATGAACGCCTGCCGGGAGTTGGCCGTAGGGCGCTATGTGAATCGGATCATCACCGATCAGAAACGGCGCATCATTCGGCAAGACGTGCAGATGATCGTGAAAGGTGATCTTGCCGTGCAGTTCGTTGATCACCGGCATATTGAGTCCCAACAGCGCGGCTACCTCTTTGAGCAGCGGCCCCGCCGCGATCACCAGCGATCCGCCGTTGATCGACTCGCCGGAAGATAACTGCACGCTCTGAAAACGTCCCTGTTCCGCCGTCATGCCAACAACACGATCCTGAATGATCCGCACGCCGTTCGCCTGCGCCTGTTCGAGCAGCCAGCGGCCAAGCTGCGGCGCGTTGAACCAACCGCAGCGTCGGGCGTGCGTGGCCGCGATCATGTCATCGGCAATGTACGGGAATACGCTTCGGATTAATGCCGGATCGAAGAGCAAATCGGCACCGTCGGGCGCATCTGAAAAGCCATTCGCGGCTGAGGGTTGATAAGGGATCGCGCCGGGATGTTCACGTACTGTTCCGCCGCCAAAGGCGGAGATTTCAGCGGCTGAGGCGCGCATTTTGGGACTACGAGTCGAGTCGGCGGTGAAATAGACGTAGCCGCGCCGATTCAGGCTGAAGACGTTTTGACTCGCATACGCCACTTCTTCCAGCAAGTCGATGCTGCGATTCATAAACTGCACCATCGTGTCACCGGGTCCCGGCCACCAGTTGCGATAGGCCTGTGTGCCTCGGCTGCTGGTGAGCGTCAGCGGCGGGCGTTCATCGATCAGCACGACATTTTTCATGCCCTGCCGCACGCACAATTGATAGGCTGTCGCGGCACCAGCCATGCCCGCGCCACAAATGATTACATCCGGGTATGCCATGTGAACTTTCGTCTAAAGATGATCCTAATAGTACCTATTGTTGGCGCGGTCTGTGCTACTTTGCGCGCGGTTCGGCGTAACATTAGACTAGTTAACAACTTCTGATCTTTGAGACTTTGACGCCTTTCATCAACCCGTTTGTAGATCGTCCGTCGGCGTGATAAGGACTCGGCCAAATGCGGTTTGATTTTGCAGATCGATATGTGACCGTCAATGGGCTAACGATCCGGTACTGGGAAGTGGGCAGTGGTGAGTCGCTTGTCCTGATACATGGTCTGGGTGTTTCCATCGAAAGCTGGGCATGGAACATTGAGGCGTTGAGCGCACATTATCGCGTTATCGCGCTGGATATTCCGGGGTTTGGCCGTTCGTCGCCGCCGTCCGATGGATCGTTTTACCAGCCGGACAACTCGACGCGGTTGTTTTATTGCTTTTTGGATGCGTTGGGCATTCGGCGCGCCACGCTGGTCGGGCATTCGATGGGCGGTTACGTGGCGATGCAGGTTTGTCTGCGCTATCCACACATCGCGGATCGGCTGATACTGGTCAGTTCGGCGGGACTGGGGCAGGAAATCGATCTGTTCACACGCTTGCTGGCTGTGTGGCCGCTGGGCGAAATGCTGTTTCAACCCTTGCCCGCCGTGATCGAGTGGATGGGAGATCGGCTGCTTTCAGCGGGACTCAGTGCGTCGTATCGAGAGCGAATGCTCGAATTTTATCAGAGTCCGGGCGCTAAACAATCGCTGCTCAATACGCTGCGGGCGGGTGTGAACTTGAACGGTCAGTTCATCACGTTCTCCGATGCGGAACTGCAAAAATTATCACTTCCCGTGCTGCTCGTCTGGGGGCAGCAGGATAATGTTTTGCCAGTGCAGCATATCCATCGTGCTGCCAAAGTGATGCCCAACAGCCGCGCCGCGATTCTGGATCAGGCTCGCCACGCACCACATATTGACCGTGCCGAAGAATTTAACCGTCTGGTGCTGGATTTTTTGAGCTATCAGCCGTCAGCGATCAGTAATCAGCCAATCCCTAAAAACAGAGCGGATCAGGCTTATAGTAACCTGATCAGTTGATGGCTAATGCGTTGTCTTCAGTTTCAAGACCTGATCGCGGGCGGCAATGAGCAAATCGCCCTGTGCATTGAAGGTCATGCCGAACGCAACAAGGCTTGGCTTGGGCAGACTCATTCGTTCAATGAAGCGGCCATCGGCGGAAAAAATCTGAATACCGTTGATGTCGCTCACAAACACACGCCCCTGCTTGTCTATGGCAATCGCCTGGGGTGCATGGATTTGACCCGGCTCGTCGCCCTTGCCACCGAACTTGGTCACGAACTTACCATCAGCGCCGAACTTGAAGACTGACCAGGTTAGCGACTCGACAGCGTAAATATTGCCCTGTCCATCGACAGCCACGCGCGGTATTACCGCCGTCTGGATTTGGCTGCTGATCGCTTTTTTAATGCGGCTAACCTGCGTTCCTTTGGCGTTATAGCGCACAAAATCGTCGTTGGGTGAGGCGGCAACCGCCACGAAGCCGCCATCCAGCGTCGTGGCGATGTCATCGTAGTTATCGGTGGATTTGAACTTCGTGATCAGATCGCCCGTGCCGCCATTATATTTGAGGATCGCGCTGTCGCGGATGGCATATACATTTGTGTTCTGATCGGCGGCCAATGCGCGAATGGGCGTCTTGCCCGTTGGAATCCAGCCCTTGATGAATTGGCCTGTCGCATCGAATTTTTGAATGCGCCCGGACGTGTACTCGGAGACATAAATGCTCCCGCTGCCATCGACGGCCACACCGCGCGCATCATCGAACAGTCCCGCGCCAGTCCCTTTGCTGCCGAAGCTCAACAATACGCTGCCGAAGCCCGGAACAGCGGTCACAGCAGGCGTTGCCGTTTTTGCGGGCGCAGCGGTGGTCGCGCTACTGCGTGCTGACACCTGTGTGGAAGCGAGGGTTCCAAAAACGCCGGAAATATCCACTTCGCTGGTTGGCTTGAGTGCATTCACTGTAGAAATAATCGAAACCGGAACGCCCGCTGTGCCCATCGCCTGCTGAACGCTTTCGATGATGACGGGCGCGAGTCCGGCTGAAATGATGATTGGCAGGGCTACCGTTGTTAGGATGATGAGCGCCAGCACAATCGCGCTACAACCGCAGCCGCGTCGCCGCCGAGGTGGATAGACGGCGGCCAGATTGCTGGCACTTGCATCCAGCGGGTTGAAGGTTGTGCCGCCAATGATGATCAAGGGCACTTGCGGTGCTTGCTGATCAGTTAGCGCCTGCTGGTTACGCAGCGATTGCGGAACAATGACCTCGTTACCGCAGTAGGGACACTGCACTTCGAGTTGATTGCCGTCGGTAGCCAGCGATGCCCCACAGGTCGGGCAGGAAAAACTTTGAACTTGAGCCATTTGCATTTACCTGCTGATAATTAAGTGCTGCCGATCAATATGACTATAGTACAACCAGAATGTGTATAAAACGTCCGGTAAATGCGTCAATTGCGAAAAAGTGTGTAAAAGATGCCGATCAATTCGGTAAAGAGCATCGCAGTTGGCATCAGGCGGATCAGCTTATGGTGTCTACGAACTAAATACTTAATCATTGGTTTGAAATGTCGTTTGGAAAAGAGCAATCGTTTATGAAAACTATGCACAATAGTGAAAAATTATATATAGGCGTTTTGCATAACGATGTAAGCCTGTTTCATATTTAGTGTGCTATAATGCAGCCTACTACATTCTCCACCAACGGGGTTAAACTCATGACCGACTCAAATTTGCCACCCAGCCTAGCGTCTGACTCCAGTTCTCATAGTGACTCCAAGCCCGTAACATCTTCAAACTTCGATTT
>JBBSEU010000226.1:0-10060 GCA_038239365.1 Aggregatilineales bacterium | reverse complement strand
TTTGCGCCGCTGGATGATTACATCAGCAAAGATAACTACAGCAAGGGCATGATCCCCGGCCTGCTCGATGTCGGCAAATCCGAATATTTCAAGGGCAAGCACATCGGCATTCCGTATGGCATTGATGCTTATGGTTTGATGGTCAACAACGATCTGCTCAAGCAGGCAGGCGTTGATCCGAACTTCAAGACATGGGACGATTTCATCGCCGCCTGCAAAACGATCACGACAAAGCTCAAGGATGTTGCCTGCTTCAGCCATTCAACGGGCAACCCGGAGCAAATCGGCGCGTTCTTCTTTAGCGGCTACGATGGCTACTATGTCAACAAAGCAGGCAAGTATGAGCTTGACACCGCGAAAGCGACGGCCTTTGCCAAGCTGATGCCCGAACTGTGGAAGTATCTGCCGCCGAACGGCAACGCGCTCAGCTTCGATGAAGCCGAACAGCTTTTCGCCGATGGCAAAGTCGCCATGCTGATCGATTGGCCGAGCTTTAGCTCCAAGAAACTGGATGATAAGGCCACCAGCAAGGTTGCCGGACACTGGAGCGAAGTGAACTTCCCCGGTGCGGGCTTCCCCTGGCTGAGTCTGTGGCAGCAGTTCATCCCGGCCAGCGCCAAGAACAAAGATATTTCGTGGAAGTGGATCAGCACCTTCGCGGGTGAGGCACAGGCCAAAGATAACTTCATCAACTATGGGATCAACTCCGTCTGGTTGAGCGTCTATGATGATAAAGACCTGGCCGCGCAGCACGCCCACCAATGGCCTGCAATGCTGGACAGCTTCAAGCGCGCCAAGAACCCACCACTCAGCGGTGAGTCGCAGGACTTCCTGACGAACACGATGGTGCAGGTGGCGACGGGTCAAGTCAAGCCGGAAGACGCCGTGAAGCAGATCAATGACAAGTGGGCGACTCTGGCTGTCCCACCGTCATTGCTCGATGCAGCAGCAGGCGCGGGGTTGCAGCAGAAGTAGGTATCAGCGGTCATCAATCAGCTTTCAGCTTAATGCCCGGCGCGAATGTGCCGGGCAACACTTAGATGATCAAGGTTACAAAGGTCATAAAAGATGGCAAGCCCCGCAGTTCCAATTCCAATTGAAGAAGCGCCGATCAGCCGCTGGCAAGTCGTGCGGGCGCAGCTTGGCGAAAAGGGGATGCTCGTCCTGTTCCTTATCCCGGCGCTGCTTGTCTTGATCATCGTGCAGGGCTACCCACTGGTCTATTCGGCGTACTTTTCGACGGTGGACTGGTCACTGGCGAAGTCCTCTACACCGGGCGGGTTTGTTGGGCTGGCGAATTATACGAAAGCGTTCACCGACACCGTTTTTCTGGACTCGGTATCAACGACGATCACGTTTTCATTGGCAGCTACTTTTTTCGAGATGTTGATCGGCTTTTTTCTGGCCTATATGACGGTTGGCGAAAACTTATTACTGCAAATTACGCGCACGATTTTGATTATGCCGATGGTGGTTGCGCCCGTCGCAGTGGGGACGCTCTGGCGAATGATGCTCAGCGCACGCGCTGGATTGGTCAATTATGGCTTATCCACGATTGGGATTGTGGGGCCGGATTGGCTGGGCAATCCATCGATGGCGCTTGTTTCCCTGATCATCATTGATGTGTGGGAATGGTCGCCATTCGTGATGATCATCTACGTGGCCGCGCTCAGTTCACTGCCGACAGAGCCGTTTCGCGCGGCAGCAGTGGATGGCGCGTCACGCTGGCAGATTTTCCGGCACATCACACTGCCGCTGCTCTTGCCCGTGACGATCCTGGTCTTGATGTTCCGGCTGATTGATACGCTGCTGACGCTAGATATTGTGTATACCACCACCTACGGCGGCCCCGGCTTCAAGACGCATACCCTTACTTTCTGGATTTATCAGCAGGGTTTGCGCTATTTCAACATCAGCTATGCCGCCGCTACCTCGTGGATTCTGCTGATTGCGTGCATGTCGATTGCGATTGGCTTTTTGGTGTGGCGCGGCAGGCTCAACGCCCAACAGAATAAGGGGGCATGATGCTAGACGAAAAGACCAATCGCCTGGTTGACATTGGGCGTAACACACTTCGGATAGCGGTGATCATCTTGAGTCTGGTCGTTGTCAGCGTACCATTCGCCTATTTATTCCTGAACAGCCTCAAGCCGCCCAACGAGTTTCTGACCGTGCCGCCATTGATCATTCCCAGTCATTTCACGCTGGAACACTACCAGAATATCTTCGATCCGACCAAAGATACGGTCAATTACCTGATCAATTCACTGGTGATCACCGTCGTCACGACGATCATTGCGGTGATGATCGGATCATTAGCGGCCTACAGTTTGTCGCGGCTCAAGCTGCCCTTTCGGTTATCATCGATCATCGCATTTGCGTTCTTGCTGGTTCGCTTCTATCCGAAGATTACGACGACGCTGCCCTACTTCATTTTGATGAAGGATTTGCACCTATTGGATACGCAAGCGGCGGTAATTATCGCGCATGTGAGCCTGACTCTGCCGTTTGTGGTGTGGCTGATGCTCACCTTTTTCGACGAACTGCCCAAAGAACTTGACCAATCGGCCATGCTGGATGGCTGCGGCCCCTGGCAGCGATTCGTTCAGGTGATTCTGCCGCTGACGACTCCGGCACTGCTCACGGCGGCCATTTTGACAGCACTACTGTCGTGGAATGAGTTTTTGATAGCATCCAGCGTCGCGCCCTCAAATGCCAAAACACTGCCGCTGGCCGTTTCGAGCTTCATCACCGATAAGGGCGTGCAGTGGGGACCGATGTCCGCCATGAGTTCGGTGATCGTGATCCCGGTCATGTTGTTCGCGCTGTTCGCACAGCGTTATCTGGTGCGCGGGTTGACGCTTGGCGCAGTGAAAGAATAGTAGGCAAATTATGGCGACTGTGCAGCTTCGCAATCTGACGAAGCGTTTCAAAGATGTATATGCGGTTCGTGACCTGAATCTGGAAATCCACGATCAGGAGTTCATGTCGCTGTTGGGGCCATCGGGCTGCGGCAAGACGACCACGCTCAACATGATCGCCGGACTGGAGACGCCCAGCAGCGGTCAGATCATTATTGATGATCGGCCTGTGACGCATGTCCCGGCAGCACAGCGCGATATAGCGATGGTTTTTCAGACGTATGCCCTGTATCCACACATGACGGTTTATCGGAATATGGCGTTCGCGCTCAAGATTCGCAAGACGCCCAACCAAGTCATTGATGAGCAAGTGCGCGAAGCGGCGCAAATCCTGGGAATTACCCCATTATTGGAACGTTATCCGCGCCAGCTTTCCGGCGGCCAGCGGCAAAGGGTGGCGCTTGGCCGGGCGATTGTGCGGAATCCGAAGGTGTTTTTGCTGGATGAGCCGCTCAGCAATTTGGATGCGGTTTTGCGGGTGCAGATGCGCGCTGAATTGAAGATCATCTTCAATCGGCTGCAAGCGACGGTGGCTTACGTGACGCACGATCAGGCCGAAGCGATGACAATGAGTGATCGCGTGGCCGTGTTTCGCAATGGCGTTTTGCAGCAAGTCGATACGCCGCTGAACATTTATCACGCGCCCGCCAATCAATTCGTAGCCGGGTTTGTGGGAAGCCCACCGATGAACTTCCTTGATGTGACCGTTAGCGCCGATGGCGGGTTGTGCTTCGGTGACGTGCGGATCAGTGCGCCGCCGGATGCTGACTTGCGAGCCTTTATCGGCACAAAGATCACATTGGGCGTGCGGCCAGAGGATGTGCATCTGACAGGCGAAGATGGGATTTCGGGCGTGGTACAAGTCGTGGAACAATTGGGATCGTCCACGCTGTTGTATGTGAAGGTACAAGACAATCTGGTTTCGGTGCAGACGCCGGGTAATACGCGCCTGAATGTTGGTCAAAAGCAGTTCGTTCGTTTCGCGCCAGAGCGGTTATATTTATTCGAGGGCGGCGACGGTAAATCGATTCGCACGCCGGGCATTGAATCATAACCGTTGGAGGCGAAAAATTGGGACAACTCAGGCAAAAAATTCTCGTTTTGTATCTGGCAAGTTCGGCGCTGGATGATGCCGTTCGCGCGTGGGCGGTCTATGACGGCACTGGCAAGGAAGCACACACCACAGGTGACAGCGATACGCCACCTTACAAAACCGGATTGGATGCACTTAAAGACGGTTGGCGGGTGATTCAGTTTCCGCAGTTGATCCCGCCCTATCCGGGATTGGAGTTCACAACGTCTTTTCAAAAGAACGAATTCATTCTTGAAAAGCTAGAGGAAATCTAAAATGCCGACAGTAGTAGACAAACAATACCTGCTCAACTCGAAGCAAATGGCGTCCTTTGTGGCAAAAGGTTATCTGCGCTTCGATGATCTGATCCCGGACACCATTAATCAGGCAGTGATGCGCGATATTGATGCCGGGATAGTTAAGAGCAACCCCGCCGGGATGCCGCTTTCGCAGTGCTACCCGCCGCCCTCGGCAGTTGGGGAAATGCTGAGAATGCCCCAAGTACAAGGGATCATTCAGAGTCTGGTCGGGGCTGATCCATTGTTCGATCATCAGGCGGTGCATGTGCGCGAACCGAACGAAGATTCGGCGCAAAACCTGCACGGCGATTCAACCATCGACATTCGGATGCACTTCGATATTCAGTTGATGTATTTTCCGCATGATGTGAGCCGCGAAATGGGCGGCACACTGATCGTTCCGGGCAGCCACTTTCGGCGCATCAATGAAAGTGAGATTGCGCGCTATCAGAACATCGTCGGGCAAATTCAGACGGTGTGTAACGCCGGAACGCTGCTGATCGTGCATCATGGCATCTGGCACTGCGGACGGCAGAACAAGAGCAATCAGCGGCGCTATATGTTCAAAGTGCGGCTGAACCCGGCAGTTCGTCAGCTTCGCCTGTGGAACACCGATGATCTGACCGAAGACGCGAAAAAGCAGCAGGTGATCTTTGGTGGCTCCGCCAAGACGGACGATGTGCAAAGCATATTGACGAAACAGGAACCCTGGTTCGAGTGGGGCGACGGGCGACTCGAAATCCTGAACCGGATCAAGCTGTGGCGCTTCCTGACAGGCGATAACAACTTCGACGCTCATTACTGGCTAACGCGGTTAGAGAATATGCCCGAAGTGATGGAAGCGGCGGGTTAGCCCTCACCCCCAGCCCCTCTCCCGAAGGAGAGGGGAGTCAATCAAGTACACTAGGATTGATAATACGCAAAGGTAATACAAAGTGACACGCAAGCACCTGTTCGCCACCATGACGTGGCCGGAAGTGAACGAAGCGATTGCCGAGCGGCGTGTGGCCGTGATCCCGGTGGGCGCGATTGAGCAGCACGGCCCACATCTGCCGATTGATACCGATAACGTGTTCGTCGTTTCCATTTGTGAGACAGCGGCAGAACGCGCCCCGGAAACACTGGTTGCGCTGCCCGCCATTCACTATGGCTTCAACGATCACAATATGGACTTTCCCGGCACGGTATCAATCAAGATGCAGCATTTCATCGACTACTGCTTCGATCTGGGCGCGAGTCTGGCGTATCACGGCTTCCGGCGCATTCTGTGGGTGAACGGGCATGGCAGCAACGGCCCGCTGTGTGACCTAATCGCGCGGCGTGTGACCAATGAGACTGAGGCGCTTTCGGGCAGCATCAACCATTGGGAACTGGCCTGGGACGTGATCATGGAACAGGTGGAAGCTGGGCCGCGCGGCGTCGACCATGCTTGCGAATGGGAAACATCAGAATATTTGTATCTGCGCCCTGAACTGGTTAGGAAAGATTTGATCAAGGACGAATTCGCGCCGGATCGAGGCGGACCGCGCTGGTTGTACCCGAATGTGGCGGGCGGGACGTGGGTGCATTTTATGAACAACTGGAGTCGCATGTCCGACTCCGGGATCAATGGTGCGGCGTCGCTGGCAACCGCCGAAAAGGGCAAGGCAATGATCGAAACGACAATCGCTCGATTGATCGAGGTAGGGCGCGATTTCAAAGCGTTGGCGGATGTGCCAAGAGTCGATCATCGGGTGAAGTTGTAGATGTCAGCCCTCACCCTAAATCCCTCTCCCGAGGGAGAGGGACTTCCAGACGAAACACGTATCTCGACTCCCCCTCGCCTTTGGGAGAGGGGGCTGGGGGGTGAGGGCTACCCCGTTTGGGATTTCGATCCGTTCGGCGTGCCGCCCGGTGAAGTGCAGCGCGTGCAATGGGCATTCGGTCGGATGGCGGATGGCAACCCGGCGGCGATCCCCTTGATCGTGATCTCAGGCGAAAAGCCGGGCAAAACGGCGGCGCTCATTGCCGGGATTCATGGTGATGAGTTTGAGGGCATCGCGGCGCTGTGGCAGTTGGCCGAATGCCTCACGCCCGATCAGGTGACGGGGCGGTTGCTGATCGTGCCAATCGCGCATCTGACCGCCTATCAGGCGGGGTTGCGAATCAGTCCGATTGATGCGGTCAATCTGGCGCGTGCCTTTCCTGGCGATGCGAGCGGGACGATCACGTATCGGCTGGCACATCATCTGTTTCAGAATGTGATATGCTGCGCCGATCTGCTGGTGGATTGTCACAGCGGCGGCGTGCGAATGGCCTTTGCGCCTGTGGCCGGGTTTTATCAGGCCGGGAATGGCATTTCGGGGGAGTGTGCAGCGGCCTCACTTGAAGCGGCGAAATGGCTTGGGCTTCAAAATGTATGGGCACTGCCGCCGCGTGCGGGCGTCCTGAGCTATGAGGCGGCGCGGATCGGGATCGCCGTCACGGGTGGGGAGATCGGCGGGCGGGGCGGACGACTCGAAACAGACTCGGCAATGTATCGTGACGGTATCTGGCGATTGCTACAGGCACACGGCATTTTGCAGGGCGATCCAGGTGCAATGCCGCACTATGAAACTTATCTGGACGGCGATTGGGCGCTCTCACCAACCGCCGGATTGATTGAGAATTGCGTTTCACTGGGTGAACGAGTGAAGGCGGGCGCGCACATCGCCACCATTCGGAATCCGTTTGGCGACACATTGGCGCATCTAACTGCCGCAACCGATGGCTTTGTGATGGGCATGCGCCACCTATGCAGTATTCAGATGGGCGAATGGGCAACGTGCGTCGTTGAGGAAAAGCAATTCTCATGACAGAGTCGTTTGCCAAAAAAGTCGTGATTGTGACGGGCGGCGCACAGGGAATCGGGCAAGCGATTGTGCGACGTTTCGCTGAACAGGGCGCAACTGTCGTGATCGCGGACGTGGCTGAATCGAATGAGGGGGCGCTATACGTGCGCTGCGATGTAAGCCAGCCCGATCAGGTGGCGACGCTGATCGATCAAACTTTGTCGGCTTTTGATCGGATCGATGTGCTGGTCAACAATGCTGGCTTGCTGGGTGGCAGCGGATCGTTTCTGGAGGTGTCACTGGACAGTTGGCGGCGCTTTCTGGATGTGAATCTGACTGGCGCGTTCATTGTTGGGCAGGCGGCGGCGCGGGCGATGGTTGCACGCGGGATCGCCGGGAAGATCATCAATATCGGATCGATCAATTCGTTCGCGGCTGAGCCGGGCGCAGTGCCCTATGTCACCAGTAAGGGCGGGTTACTGCTGCTCACAAAAGCGATGGCCGTTGATCTGGCACAACATGGCATATTGGTGAATCTGGTTGCGCCGGGGCCGATCCAGGTGGATCGGAACGCGGCGTTATTCAACGCTGAGCCGCTCCGCATGGGCTTAACGAAGTGCATCCCATTGGGGCATCCCGGCGCGGGCGGCGATATTGCGGCGGCGGTCACATTTCTGGCATCGGATGAAAATCGGTTTATAACGGGCGCTTCGCTGCTCGTTGACGGAGGGCTGACAGCTTTTCTACGCTATGACTAATGCGACCAACAAACAAATCCAGGTACGCGCCCAACTGCTCATTGATGAACATGAGGCGTGGCGCGCAACAACTCTCAATTTGATCGCGTCCGAAAACCTGATCAGCCCGGCGGTACGTCAGGCATTGAGCAACGATCTGATCGGGCGCTATACCGATTACACCGGGCGCGATCTGACAGCGCGGCGCTATCGGGGCAATCGCTATGTCGTCGAAATCGAACAGGAGGCTGAGGCGCTGGCAAAGTCGCTGTTCGGAGCTTCCGAAGTTGATCTCAGACCATTATCCGGGCATATCGCGGGCGCGTGTGTGATCCTGGGATTGTGCGAAGCAGGCGATACGATCTTGGAAGTGGGCAGTACGGGCGGTAGCCACCGCATGGCGGCCAAATTCGCGGAACGTTCGCCAGTCGGCTTGAAAACGGACTTTTTGCCATTCGATGAGGCGCGTTGGAATGTCGATTTACCAGCGGCGTTGGCGATGATCGACGCCAAAAAGCCAAAAATGGTCATCCTGGGAAGCAGCGCGTTTTTATTTTCGCATCCGGTCAGGGAGATCGCGGCGGCGGTTCATGCGACTCCCGGCGCGGTGTTGGTTTATGATGGTTCACATGTGATGGGCTTGATCGCGGGCGGCAAGTTTCAGCAGCCGCTCGTTGAAGGCGCGGATGTGGTGTATGGCAGCACCCACAAGACACTACCGGGGCCACAGGGCGGGATCATTTACAGCAACAGCGCCGATTTGATGGATCGGATCGCCAAAGCGATCTATCCGCCGCTGGTGACGAATCATCACTCGTTCCGAATGCCTGCCCTGTCGCTGACGTTTGCGGAGATGCTGAATTATGGGGCGCGCTATGCCGCTCAGGTGATCGCTAATGCTCAGGCGTTGGGCGCGGCGCTGGCCTCACGCGGGATCGCGCCGCTGGCGGTTGACGGGCAATATACCCAATCGCACACGCTGCTCATCCCGGCAGGCGCGGACTCCGCCGAACGACTCGAAACGTGCGGGATTATTTGCGGAGCGTTTCGCGTGCCAGCCGCCATCGGTGGAACGGGGCTGCGACTCGGTTCTCAGGAATTAACGCGGCAAGGCGCAGTTGAAGGCGATATGGAAGTGGCCGCGCAAATGATCGTCGATGGCCTCAAGGGGGACATTCCGGCGGAATTAATGGCGGCACAGGTCAAGAGTTTTGTGGGAAGTTTGCCGGGGTTGGCGTTTGCATGAGTGCTGACGGCGTGATCCTGGTGCTGGATTTGGGGACGAGTCGAGTGAAGGCGTCGTTGTTTTCGGCGGAATGCCGCGCCCTAACCCATACCAGCGCCGATTATTCAACCTATGCACCCGCGCCAGGATTGGCTGAACAATCGACGGCGGATTGGTGGGCGGCGACGGTGAGGACTGTGCGCGCCTTGTGGGAAGGCGGCCATGATCCAGCGGCGGTGCAAGTGATCAGCGTCACCGGGCAGATGCACGGCGTTGTCCCTGTTGATGAACATAACACGGCGCTTGGGCCGTGCCTGACCTTGCGGGATCGGCGTGCGGCAGATGAAGCGGCCTATTTACGTGATTTGTTGACAGAATATCAAATCTATCAGATCAGTGGCGCGCGGCTGGATGCGTCGAGTCCGCCTGCCAAGATGTTGTGGTACAAGCGCCATACACCCGACGTGTGGGCAAAGACGCGCACCTTTTTAGCGCCGAAGGATTGGCTGCGTCAAGAATTGACGGGTGGCGATCCAGTGACCGATCCGATTGAGGCGGCGGGAATGGTTATCTATAACGTGACGCGCGCCGAATGGTCAGCCATCATGGCCGGGGCGTGTGAGACACCGCTTGACCGATTACCCACTGTGTGTTCGCCAATGGAGCGCGCCGGAACGCTCACGATTGAGGCGGCGAAAGAGTTAGGATTGATCGCCGGATGTTCGGTGGTAGTAGGCGCAGCAGATGATGTGGAATTTATCGGGGCGGGGATGCTGCACCCCGGCGATTGCCTGGAGCATCTAGGCAGCACCGGATCGCTGCTGCTGGTGGTAGATCAGCCTGTAGATGATCCGACGGGGACGCTAGAACTGTACCCCCATTTGCTGCCGGGGCGCTGGCTGATCGGCGGATCAACATCGAGTGCGGGGGCGGCACTGGACTGGATGCGGGCGGCGTTAGGCACGTCGGAAAACTTGCAACTGCCGCCGCTGAATG
>JBBSEU010000225.1:0-10080 GCA_038239365.1 Aggregatilineales bacterium | reverse complement strand
GTTATCGTTACCCTGAATAAATACCTTTGTACCTTAACACAGGGACATCAGCGTCAAAGGAGGTGAGCCGCTTTTACGATTGTCAATGCGTTACAAGCCACGATTAGTACCCGTACTTGATCCTTTTTTATTTATAAGGACACAAATCATGAACAAGATAAGCCGCCGTGCATTTTTGCGCACAACCGCCCTCACTGCTGGTGCAGTCGTTGTAGCTGGCATGACCGACATCAACAAGCTCGTTCTGGCCGCAGATAAAGTGACTCTCGTAAACTCCATCCGCTCACTCTCAAACCCCTATCACGCCACCTGGAATCGGGGAGGGCGTCTATTTGCCGAGTCTGTCGGCGCGAATTACGTGACCCTGACCACCGAGGGGAACAGCGAAAAAGGCATCGCCGATATTAAGGCCATCATCGCCAAGACGGGCGGCAACATGTGTCTCAATGTAGACCCTAACAACACGCCAGATGGACTGCCCATTGTACAGGCCTGCATGGAAGGCAAGGTCTACGTGGTGACGCATTGGAACAAACCAGATGATCTACACCCCTGGGACAACAACCCCTATTATGTGGCGCATATAGATTTTCCTAATGTTAAATACGGCGGCGCCACGGCTGACGCACTGTTCGAGGCGATGGGCGGATCGGGTGGTATTGTGGCGCTCGGCGGAATACCGGCAAACGGGACTACTATTGCTCGCAAGGCCGGCTTAGACGAGTCGCTGAAGAAGAACTCCAAGATCGAACTGCTCGACTACCAGTATGCGGAGTGGCAGCGCGGTAAAGCCTTCGATGCCATGAACACCTGGCTGACCAAGTTCGGTGACAAGATCAAGGGCGTCTGGGCAGCGAATGACGATATGGGGCTGGGTGCGCTTGAGGCGCTGCGTGGCGCAAAGCTGGCTGGGAAAGTCCCTATTGTCGGCATTGATGGCATTGATGAGGCCGTGAAGGCTATTCTCGCTAAAGAATTTGCGGCCACGACGGTATGGGATCCATTCTGGCAAGGGGGCATGGGCCTGTCGATTGCCTACCATGCCAAGATCGGTAAGTTTGATCCCGCCAAGGAACCGAAGGAACACCGGGAGTTCTACGGCACGGGTATTCTCGTCACATCCAAGAATGCTCAGGATTACTACGACAAAAACGTTCTCGACCTGCCTCGTCTCGATTGGGAAGACCTGTGGGGGCGTGTTTCTGGGCAGATTCAGTATGCAGGCGCGGTTCCGACTGCGGCTGCGACTTCTGAAGCGACCAAAGCCAAGTAAGCGCCACTTAGCCTGAAAACACGATCCGGGGCAATTGCGGGCCGTAATCTTCAATTGCCCTACAATCGTTCGCTAATCTCCCACGTTCGCTGCTTATCAGCGAGGCTTTTATGTCATTGCCTCAAAACACACCACCCTCGGCGCTGAGCGTGGAGTCGTCGGGTAACCCTGCCGCAAGCCGCAGCGCGCAGTGGCGGCGCGTAGCCCGGCGTCTCAGCCCTTACGCTCCGCTACTTGCCCTCTTTTTCGTGAGCTTATTAATCGGCCTGAAGGAACCCCGGTTTTTCCAGCTTTCAAATTGGGTGCGCATAGCGGTTCAAGCTTCCTCTATCCTTGTCCTAGCACTGGGATCAACTTTCGTTATCATCCTGGGTAGTATCGATCTTTCCGTAGAAGGAATTTTAGCAGTCAGTGCAGTTTTTATCAGCCTGCTGGTGCTTAACGATAAAAACGACAACAACCTGGGGTTGATAGGGCTGATCATTCCCGTGGTTGTGTGCGGCCTGCTAGGTTTCCTGAATGGGTTTTTCCATACCCGGCTGCGCATTCCATCTTTTATGGTAACGCTTGGCATGTTATCCGTGGGGTTGGGCGTTGCAACTGTGCTGTTTGCCGGCGTCACAGCGCGTATCAAGGATGTGAATGTGCGCGGCCTGGCCCTGGATGATTTTCTCGGCCTGCCCTGGGTAGTCTGGATTGCATTGGCGGCGCTGGCCGTTGCCTATTTTATCCAGCGCTACACGCGGATTGGGCGCTATATGTATGCGATTGGCGGCGCGGAGGATTTGGCGGCGCTGTCCGGCGTCCCAGTCAATCGTTATAAGATTACCATCTTTACGTTGGCAGGTATTTTCTCCGGGTTAGGCGGCCTGATTATGGTAGCGCAGCTTGGCACGGGTACCGTCGTGATCGGTGAAGGGCGGTTGTTTACCGCGATTACGGCTGTGGTCGTCGGCGGCACGGCTCTATCGGGCGGCGAAGGCGGTGTGTTGAACACATTCGTCGGAGTCTTGCTTGTCGTGGTGCTGAACAATGGGATGATCTTAGTGGGTGTCACGCCCTATATTCAACAGGCTGTACAGGGTGTGATCATCCTGGTGGCAGTCGCCCTGACTATCAATCGTGCGCGGCTCAAGACCATCAAGTAAGCAGGAACGTCACCATGAGTCACATACCGCAGCTATCCAAAGACGCCGTGCTGTCAGTCAACCACATCAGCAAAACGTTCCCCGGTGTCCGGGCGCTTCAGGATGTCAGCATTGATGTCTACCCATACGAAGTTGTCGGACTGGTGGGCGAAAACGGTGCGGGCAAGTCCACGCTGATGCGCATTCTGGCAGGAGTCTATACACCAGACAGCGGCGATATTCGCGTTCAGGGACAACCTATCACGCTGCGCAATCCGCGTGACGCGGCACGGCATGGCCTGGGTATGGTGTTCCAAGAGCAATCACTGCTGCCGAACCTTTCGATTGCCGAAAACATTTACTTAGGACACGAAAGCGAGTTCATCAGCTTCGGTGTGATGCGTTGGGGCAGGCTGTATGCCGCCGCCCGGCGACAATTGGAGAAGGTACAATCTGGAGTCAGCCCGGCAACTCGTACCTCGGAACTGGGCTTTGCTGAACGACAAATGGTCGAGCTGGCTAAAGTGTTGACGCTGGAAGAGCGCACCGATCACCATCTCGTTATCCTGCTAGATGAGCCAACCTCTGTCCTTGAGCAAAACGATATCGATATTCTGTTTGCTCGAGTACGCAGCCTTAAGCCACGAGCCTCGTTTATTTTCGTTTCACATCGCTTGGACGAAGTTTTGGCGCTTAGTGACCGGGTGTATGTGATGAAGGATGGGCAGGTTGTTGCTGAAAAGCCGACTGGCGCAGGGTTAGACATTCATGAACTGCACCGCCTGATGGTGGGGCGTGGCGTACAGGCCGAATACTATCACGAATCGCAGCAGCAACCGTATGAGCAAAGTGTTGCCGTCTCTGCCGAGAACATATCCTATCAGAATGCCTATCGGGATGTCAGCTTTGAACTGCATAAGGGTGAGATTTTGGGTATCGCAGGCGTGATCGGCTCTGGCCGCGAAGAGTTGTGCCGCACCTTGTTCGGGTTCATCTCGCCCACCAGCGGGCGATTAGCCCTTGCTGGCAGACAAGTTCACCTCAAAGGACCAGCCGATGCTGTTGCTCAAGGGATTGGCTACATCCCACGTGAACGCCGTACCGAAGGGCTAGTGCCATACTTATCCGTCGCCTCCAATATGACGCTGGCGAGTCTGGGAGACGTGATGCAACATGGCCTAATCAACTATCGCCAGGAAACCAATCTGGCCGAGAGCTGGGTAAATAAGCTGGCAATTAAAACACCGAACATCAAAGCCCTGTGCCTGAACCTGAGCGGTGGTAATCAGCAAAAAGTTGTCCTTTCCAAGTGGATGAATGCGCAGTCGAAAATCCTGATATTGGATCATCCCACCCGTGGTCTGGACGTCGGCGCAAAAGAGGAGGTCTATGAACTAGTCCGTCAACTTTCTAACCAGGGCATTTCGATCATCCTGACTGCGGACACACTCGAAGAAACTATCGGGTTAAGCCACACGATTCTGGTTATGCGCGATGGGGTAATCACCCAACGCTTTGAGGCCATGCCCGGACACAAACCTGAACAGCTTCAACTTATTGAATACATGGTTTGAAATTGATGAAAAGACAAAGCAGTACACCATCGCGCCACCTTGCCGTTCTGGACTCCGATACTTTCAGGCAGTTTGTGCCACTGATCATGCTCGGCCTATTGGTGATCCTGGTGTCTGTGCTTTCGCCAGAATTCTTATCGGCGCAAACATTGGTCGTGCTGGCCTCGGATACCGCGGTCTTATTCGTGCTGGCGGCAGGCGTTACATTCGTCATCATGCTTGGCGGGATCGATCTGTCTATTCAGGCAATTGCCGCGCTATGCAGCGTGATCGCGGCGCTGGCGCTGTCTAAATGGCAACTGGGGTACATGAGTTTCGTGTTGGGTTTGCTAGCCGGATTGGCGGCGGGTATCCTCAACGGGATTGTGCATACGCGGGTGCGTATCCCATCATTCATTGCGACGCTGGCGTCAAGCGGCGTATGGGTTGGCACGGCGCTGTTCATCAGCAACGGCGGCAACGTTCCGATTGCAATCCACGACTCAAATTATGTGCAGTGGGCCATTGGCAGGACGTTGGGCATCCCCAACGAAGTATTTATCGGCGGGATAATCCTGATCTTCAGCTTTATTGTCCAGCGCTACACGTCCTTCGGGCGTTACAGCACGGCAATTGGCGCGGGTGAGGCCGCGACATGGGCCTCCGGCGTAAGCGTGAATCGCTACAAGGTCATTGCGTTTGCCATCTCTGGGGCAATGGCTGGGTTAGCGGGCGTGATGCTGGCGGCACGTCAGTCTGCCGGGTCGGCGCGCAGTGCCGACGGATTCCTTCTGCTGGCCATAGCGACGGTTATTGTCGGCGGAACCGCCATCACAGGTGGCGTCGGAAGCGTGACCAGAACGATTATTGGCGCGTTAATTGTATCGGTGGTGCGCATTGGTATGACGTTTGTCGGCGTCGATATTTTTGCGCAACAGATCGTATTCGGGATCATGCTGGTTCTCGCTGTTGCCGTTACAATTGACCGCAGCAAAATCCCAATCGTCAAATAACCTACCTGATCAAGACAGGAATAAATATGGACCTGGGACTAAAAGACAAAATCGCGGTTATTACTGGGGGAAGTGTGGGCATCGGGCTGGCTGTCGCGGAGGCGTTGGCTCAGGAGGGCGTTCATCTTGCCCTGTGCGCCAGGGATGAAGCGCGAGTCGTTGCAAAAGCGGCGGCAATCAGTGAGCAGTACGGTGTCAAGGTGATTGGTGTCAGGGCAGATGTAAGCAAAGCCGAGGATGTCAGTCACTTCATGGCAACGATAGAAAAAGAATTCAACGCCGTGGACATTCTGATCAACAATGCTGGAACTGGCAGCGAAGAAACGATTATGGACGCGCCCGACGAGCGTTGGCAATACTATTGGGATTTGCACGTTATGGCTGCCATCAGAATGTCTCGCGGTGTTGTACCGTTCATGCGCAAGCGTGATGGCGGTGTGATTTTGAACAACGGATCGATCTGTGCCGCGCAGCCACTGGATTATGAACCTATCTATAACACAACGAAAGCGGCGTTGGCAATGTTTTCCAAGTGCCTGGCGAATGAGCTGATCCACGATAACATACGAGTCAACCTGATCAACCCCGGCCTGATCAGGACACCGGATTGGGAAAAGACTGCGAAATTATTGACGCAGGGCAAAGACATTACCTACGAGCAATACTTGGACAAGATTGCCAAAGATAGTGCTCCGATTGGCCGTTTTTGCACGCCTGAAGAACTGGCCTATTTCTTTGTTTTTCTCTGTTCACCGCGTGCTAGCTATTGCGTCGGCTCAAGCTATTTTGTCGATGGCGGTATGCTGCGGGTAGTCAATTGACGCTGAGGCATTGAATCCAAACGTTCGTTGGTTTTTGCCTTCAATCATTTGTTATTGAACAGCAATTCCGTTAAGTTTCGAAGCGACTGCTTTTGAACGCAGGCAATGGAGGGTTTAAATTATGTTACGGGCCAATCTAATCGAGCCTAAAAGCATCATTGTGGAAAAGGTCTCAATACCGGTGCCAGGGCCAGGCCAAGTTCGCCTGAAGATCGAAACCTGTGGTGTTTGTGGGTCGGACATTCATGCCTATTATGGCGAACACCCATTTATTCAATGCCCAATTGCGCCGGGTCACGAATTCGCCGGTCAGGTGGACCTATTGGGGCCAGGAGTGACAGAGTGGAAAGTCGGCCAGCACGTCACCGCGGAACCGAGTCTGGTCTGCGGTGAGTGCGAAAACTGTCGCAGTGGGAATTACAATATCTGCAACAACTTGAAAGTGATCGGCTGCCAGACCGACGGCGGTTTCGCTGAATATCTGGTTGTGCCGGCTGGCAAAATTATTGAATTAACCAACGACATGACCTTCGAACAAGGCTCCTTTGTCGAGCCGCTTGCGGTAGGTGTTCATGGCTTGCGACTGGCTCCAATCAAACCCGAAACCCGACTCGTGATCCTGGGAGCAGGAACCATTGGTATGATGCACTTGCTGGTGGCCCGTGCCTGGGGAGTGACCGAGATCATAATAACTGACACTATTCCCAGCAAACTTGATTTAGCGCTGGAATTAGGAGCGAAGTATGCCCTGGACGTCAGCAAGACAAAGCTAACCGACTTTTGTCGCCAGACCTATGGAGTCGAGCAGGCTTTGGACGTGGCGGTTGAATGCGTGGGTGCGGCTGGCACTGTCCGCGATGGAATAGCGACGCTCAAGAAGGGCGGGACAATGGTTGTTGTCGGCGTTTTTCCGCATGAAGTCCCCGTAAACCTGGGAATAGTTCAGGATCGGGAACTTAAACTGATCGGCTCACTGATGTACCGCATGAACGACTTTTTAGAAGCACGCGATCTCATCGCGTCAGGCCGGACACCCATTGAGCTGTTGATCAGTGCCCGCTACCCATTGGATCAGATCGCTGTTGCGATGCAAGCGATTGACCAACACCGGGAAAAGAACATCAAGACGATGATCCACATTCGCCCTCAGATGAACGGGGGCAAAACATAAAAGTTTCTGTAAGGCGAATAGAGAGAACAAAAAGTTAGCATCTGCACGTGCGGACCGGGGTGATCTGCTTCTTATTGGCTCGGGGTCCGGTCGCACGCCTGTGCTGGCTACATTAGACATCCGTTCGAATTTGCGCTCGAATAACAGACAATGCCCATAGTCAATGCTTGAATCGTGAGGGTCACAGTACAATCTCGAATTATCAATCGCCCGAGGCTCTTGCTGGGACTCAAGGAGCTAACAATAAGACGAGCAATGAGCCTAAAAGTGCTTTGCCACACCGACGAATATTATGAACGAACTCAAAGAAGGCGAGATACAAAGGCAACTGTTCCTGGGAGAAACCACGATGCGGACGCAGCCAGGAGCGTAGGAGTGACCAGAAACCTTCCATATGAAAACCATCGCCATCGTCATCACGGGCCTATTCGCCTTGACTAGGGTTGACGGTGAGATGCTGATAACCCCACTGTTTTAAGCGGGCATAGATGGTGTATTCGTCGCTAAAAACGGTCGTACCCGGTTGAATGGTTTTGGTCAGAATGGGCTTGATGGTGGTTTGTTGAACATTGTCTAGCCTGTGTAAAAGCACCTCACCGTTCCGTTGAAGCATGCCCAAGATAGGCGGCTTTTCAGCCGCCAACGTACCGCGTCCAGGAGCGCCTTTTAGCCTTCGGCGTCGCCCTCAACGACCCCGTTTCGCCACCATGTCGGGGCGACCTTTAGGCCCAGCCACGCTAGACCCCTGATCGCATTCGACGTCCCCGCGCCGTCTCATTGGCTTTTTTTCGCTACTCCCCCTTCGCGCGGTTGTGTGGTCATCCCTTGCACCTCATCTTCATTCAACTCGTGAAAGGCTCGCTTGTTGATTTGGGCTGAACCGCAGCTCGGACAACGCACTCCCTCCGGCCAGCCTAATTCCCGCACCCCCTCCTAGCCTTTCGCATCGTCCCTTAGTCGCCGCATGTTCAGCAGCATGGCGGCCCTCGTCTCCCCTATTTGTCCAATGTTACCCCCTACTGTTTACCTCCTTGCTATCCAGGTTGAGCTATCTACATTGACTCGCCGCGATGCCCTCTACGACGGTGCTAAAGGGCTTTTGCTGCTTCTATGTATGCTAGTGATTGATGGCGGAAGTAGGTGTTGTATAACTCGGCGTAGTGGCCGCCTTGCTGCAACAGCGACTCATGATTGCCTTCCTCAATGATGCTGCCTTTACGCAGTACGACAATCCGATCCGCAGAGCGCACCGTAGATAGCCGATGCGCAATCAGGATCGAGGTGCTCTTGGCAAGGATCAGGTTGAGCGCTTGCTGAATCTGCGACTCAGTAAACGGATCAATGCTGGCAGTCGCTTCATCCAGAATGAAGATCGAAGGGTTTTGAACCAGCACGCGCGTCAGGGAGACAAGCTGGCGCTGCCCCATCGAAAGGCGCGTGCCGCGCTCTCCTACCTCTGTATCCAACCCCTCTGGCAGCATTTCCACCCATTCACCATCGCCGATGCGATTTGCCATCGCTGCGATCTCAGTATCCGTGGCCTCTGGGCGGGCGTAACGGATGTTATCGGCTACCGTGCCCGCGAACAGGAATGGCACTTGCGACACGATTCCCAGGTGACGACGGTACGCAGCCAGATCGAACGTGCGAATATCGCGACCATCGATCCGCAAGCTGCCGCCCTGGAATTCGTAGAAGCGCGCCACCAACCGGGCGATACTCGACTTGCCAGCGCCGGTATGTCCGACAAAAGCAACCGTTTCGCCTGGTTGAATGTGCAGATCAAGCCCTGGCAAGACGACTTCTTGTTCGCTGTAGCGGAACTGCACCTGATCAAACGCGATTTCCCCGCGCAGTGCTGCGACAGGCTGATCATCTGTTTGCACGACGGCATTCGGCGCATCGATCAGTGCAAAGACGCGCTCGGCAGAGGCCAGGCCCGCCTGAAACTGACTCCAGAATGAGGCGACGCTGGTTAGCGGGTCCCAGAAATACCAGACCGACTGAATAAATAGATACCAGGCTCCCACTGAGATGGCGCCGCTGATGGTGCTGCCCGCGCCAAAATAGAGCAGGATCGCCATGATCAGACCCGCCAACGTATTCAGCGTTGGAAAAATGAGCGAGAGCACAAAGCCGCGCCGTAAGTTGATCCGATAGGCCTGGCGGTTCACCGTATCGAATTGATTGTAAATGGCGCCTTCTTGCCGAAAGTTCTTGGCGACGTTGATACCCGTGACCGATTCGTTGATCATGCCATTGACGTTTGCCAGGACACGGCTGGCTTGCTGGCTGGCGCTGCGTGCCACTCGCCGGAACAACAGCGCGGCAATGATGACCAGCGGTGACAGCAAACCCAAAATCAAGGCCAGGTGCCACTCCGTCAAGAGCAGCAAAACGAACAGAACGAGCATCATCATGACCTGGCTGATCAAATCTGTGACCAGGACGACGACTTGCGCGAACTCTTGCGTATCGGAGGTGATCCGGCTCACAATTTTGCCAGACGCGAACTCGTCATAAAAAGACATATCGCGTGAGACTGCCGCCGTAAACGCATCATCGCGCAGATCGCGCACGATGTCGCCAATCGCCCGTCCCGCTGCCCGCCGCCGGATATAGTTGGTGCCCCACGAAGCGCACGACGCCACGTAAAAGACGGCTACCAACCCAAACAAGACGGCTGGCGATGAAGTGCCAGTCACGATGTTGATCCCCTGTGAGATGATGACTGGACGCAATGTATCGGTGAGCGCACTCAGAATTACCGTGCCAGTAACCGTGATAATTCGCCGCCGCTGAGTCGCAAAGTAGCGAGAAATACGCCGAACTAACTCAGCATCCGAGTATTGGCGGTCATATGCCTCTACGTCCAACCCATCAAAAATATCACCCATAGATTCCCCTCAGGCTAACGTCCTGGCTGCAATTCGGCTTGCTCAACTTCGGCGAGCGCCTGATCGGTATCAAAGATGCGGCGATAGGCGGCAGAGATGCGCAGCAGTTCTTCGTGCGCGCCGCTTGCCACAATCCGTCCTTTGCGCAAGACCACAATTTGATCGGCCCAGCGAATTTGGGAGAGACGGTGTGTGATCAAAAAGGTGGTGCGACCTTCGGTGGCG
>JBBSEU010000224.1:0-10161 GCA_038239365.1 Aggregatilineales bacterium | reverse complement strand
CGCCTTAAGCTCTCCGGCGCGCGCTGGAGCAAAGACGGCGCACGTAAACTTGTCAAAGCCCGTGCTGCCTTCTTATCTAATAAGGGTAATTTCGCTCCCTTTTCCCTGCCACACGTTGCCTGACAACCTTTGCTCGCACCCCTCTGTTGATCAGTTCTTGACAATCTCTTTAACTACGCTTATACTCTGACCGTTTTGCCTCGTGATCAGTGTTAAGGAACGAGCTATGAGCAGTATCCCCTTGCGGAAAAACAGGCGTCTCCCCCGCCATGATCGATTTGATCGGGCAGATGAACCGTTTTCGATAGACCTTTGGAGTAAGTTCCAAAGGTCTTTTTTTTGCCCAAATGCCACGCTCCACAACCGCCATATCCTAAACATGAACAGCCTCACCCGCTGTGAGATGGAACTCGTTCTGGCACAGGCAGCAAAGTACCGTCAGCGATTGCGCGACGGCGAACGGCTGCAAGTGATGGACGGCCTGATCCTGGCGACACTGTTTTACGAACCAAGCACCCGCACGCGCCTGTCGTTTGAATCGGCCATGCACCGTTTAGGTGGGCAGGTGATCAGCACGCCCGATGGCCGCAGCACGTCCAGCGCCGCCAAAGGCGAGTCGATTGCCGACAGCATCCGCACGGTTTGCGGCTATGCCGACGTGATCGCGCAGCGCCACCCGGAGATCGGTTCGGCACAGGCCGCCGCTGCTGCTGCCCATTTGGGTATCCCGGTCATCAATGCGGGCGACGGCGCGGGCGAACACCCAACGCAAGCCCTGCTCGATTTGTTCACGATTTTGGATGAGCGCGGTACACTCGATGGCTTGCATGTGATTCTGGCAGGCGATTTGAAACATGGCCGAACGGTACATTCGCTCGTTCAGGCACTCTGTCATTGGGATGTGCGAATCACGTTGGCCGCGCCCGCTGCGCTGACAATGCCGCGCGATCTAATAAACAGCCTGCCCTGTTCAACTCTGTCTGAAACCGACGATTTGAGTGCCGCTGCCGAAAGTGCCGATGTGTTGTACATGACGCGCATCCAAAAAGAACGCTTCGTTGATCCGACTGAGTACGAAGCCTTGCGCGGTCAATTTGTGGTGGATAGCGCATTCATGCGCGAACGTCCCAACCTGACGCTGATGCACCCCTTACCGCGCGTGGATGAGATCGCGCCAAATGTCGATCAACTGCCGAACGCCGCCTACTTTCGGCAAACTCAAAATGGCTTGTATGTACGTATGGCGCTGTTGGCATTGGTGAAGGGACGGGCAATCTGATGAGCGTACTGCCAAACATGCAAATGCTGATTTTTTCCGATAGGCTGCGAAGCGTGCAGCAGCAAAACAATTCGTGGCTGTGCATTGGCCTTGATCCCTCAGAAGTGGGCCATCGTGACTACGGCGGTCTGGTTGACTTTTGCGAACCGATCATCGCGGCCACCAGCGATCTGGTTTCTGCCTACAAGCTCAATTTTGCTTTTTTCCTGCGGCATGGCGATGCCGGGTTGAATGCGCTGGAACGGATCGTCGACAAAGTGCCGGATCATATCTCGCTCATCCTGGATGCCAAGTTTGGGGACATTGGCAATTCCGCCGGGCAATATGCAGGTTATATCGAACGCTTTGCCAATGGCGCTATCACGCTCAATCCATACATCGGCACGGACGCTTTACGCCCCTTTCTGGCGGATGAGTCGCGTATGATCTTTGCCCTGTGCCGCACCAGTAACGTTGACGGCAACGAGTTTCAAACATTGGATGTGGGCGGCAAACCACTTTACCAGCATGTCGCGGCAAAAATGAGCGAACTTGGAGATAAATACCCCGGACAAGTCGGCCTGGTTGTCGGCGCAACCCAACCCGACGATCTGCGTGCCGTGCGTCAGATCGCGCCGAAACTCCCCTTTCTCGTGCCGGGCATAGGTACACAGGGCGGCGATCTGGAAGCTGTCGTACAATATGGCTCAACAGTAGATGGTATTGGCCCGATCATTAATGTTGGCCGCGCGATCATTTACGCCGAAGCAGGCCAGAACTTTGCATCTGCCGCACGCGCCAAAGCCATTGACTACCGCGATCAGATCAACAGATTGAGGGACAAATATGGTTGAGTCATTGTCGTTGGCACTGTACCGCATTGGCGCGTTCAAATTCGGGGATTTCACGCTCAAATCGGGCATTCGCTCACCATTCTATATTGATCTGCGGCTGCTCGTTTCCTATCCAGACGTTCTCGAAATGGCCGCCGACGCGATCTTTGGCGTGACACAGCATGTCACCTATCAACGTCTGGCCGCGATACCCTACGCTGCGCTGCCGATTGGCGTGGCGCTCTCACTTCGCACACGCAAGCCGCTCATCTACACGCGCAAAGAACGGAAAGAGTACGGCACAGCCAGCCTGATCGAAGGCGATTACCAGCCTGGCGAAAACGTCCTGTTAGTGGACGATGTTCTCACGCGCGGCGATAGCAAACTCGAAGCGATTGCGCCGCTGCGCGTCGCTGGCTTAAATGTGATCGATATTGCCGTTCTGCTGGATCGGGAAGGTGGCGGTGTCGAGACGCTGGCAGCGCACGGCTATCGAGTCTATGCGGCGCTCAAACTGACAGAGATGATCGCGGCGCTGAACGATGCGGGTAAAATCAACACGGAACAGCATCAGACTATTCTGGGCTGGCTGGCGGAGAATCGGGTATGAATCTGTTGATCCTGGGCGGTACGGTTTTTCTTGGCCGCGCATTCGTCGAGGCTGCACAGAAACGCGGCCACACTCTCACCCTGTTTAATCGCGGCAAGAGCAACGCCGAACTGTACCCCCATATTGAGAAGCTGTATGGCGAACGGGGTGGCGATCTGTCAGTGCTGGCCGGGCGGCGTTGGGATGCGGTGATCGATACCAGCGGCTACATTCCGCGTCAGGTGCGCGCGTCGACGGAACGGCTCAAAGAGTCGGTTGAACAGTACACTTTCATTTCCAGCATTTCGGTTTATAAAGATTTTAGCACGCCCGGTTATGATGAAAGCGCGCCACTCGCCAGCACCGATCAGGAAACGGATGAAGTGACAGGCGATAACTACGGCGCATATAAAGCCCTGTCTGAACAGGCCGTTGAAAATGCCTTTCCGGGACGTGCGCTGCATGTTCGCGCCGGGCTGATCGTGGGCCCGCATGATTATTCAGGGCGCTTTCCGTATTGGGTCAAGCGCATCGCTCAGGGCGGCGAAGTGCTTGCGCCGGGACGCTCTGAACGGCAATTGCAATTCATCGACGCGCGCGATCTGGCCGGTTGGTGTCTGGACATGATCGAAGCGCACAAGTCCGGCGCGTTCAATACCACCGGCCCCAATTACCCCTTAACGATGGGGCAGCTACTCGAAACCTGCAAAACCGAAACAGGCAGTGACGCTCAACTAACCTGGGTCAGCGAAAAATTCCTGACCGACGCGGAAGTTAATCCCTGGCTGGAAATGCCGCTCTGGTTGCCCGAAGGCATTGGCGAAGACGGCTTTTTGGCGGCCAACTTTGAGAAGGCACTCGCTGCCGGACTGCACTTTCGGCCACTCTCTGAGACCGTGCGCGACACCTGGCAGTGGTTGAATGCGCCCGATGAAACGCAGCTTGCCGGACGCGCCCTTGAATTGAAAGCGGGTTTGGCTGCCGATAAAGAAGCCGCTTTGCTGGCAAAATGGCACGGTCAATGACCCTTTCTATCTCACAAGAAGCCGTGACCGACGTGCTGGTGGTGGGCGCGGGTGGGGCGGGTTTGCGCGCCGGAATTGAGATCGCGCAGCAGGGCGTTGGGGTGCTGGTCGTCAGCAAGGAGTTGCTTGGCGCGGCGCATACCTGCATGGCCGAAGGTGGTCTGAATGTGGCGCTCACCGATGTGAATCCAGCCAACAACCCCGAAATTCATTTGCAGGATACGTTGGCGGGCGGCGCTTACCTGAATCGCGGATCATTGGCGCGCGCTATGACCAATGAAGCCCCGGATCGAGTCCGCGACCTGGAACGCTTCGGCTGCATCTTTGATCGGGACGCCAGCGGCAAGATCGCTCAGCGGTTTTCTGGCAAACAGACGCAACCGCATACTGTCTTTGTGGGCGATTACACCGGGCAGGCGATCATATCCGCGCTGGTTGATCAGGCGCGGCGGCTGCGTGTGAAGGTCTGGTCAGAGCATTTTGTGTCGGGATTATTAACCTCACCCGCCCTCACCCCCAACCCCTCTCCCTCAGGGCGAGGGGAGTCAGGACAGGGGGTGAGGGCTAGCGGCGCGCTGGTAATCGATCAGCACTCCGGCGCGATCTCACTCGTGCGGGCGCGCGCCGTGATCCTGTGTACGGGCGGCGGCGGGCGCATGTATTCGGTCACGACGAACGCGGCCAGCAATACCGCTGATGGCTACGCACTGGCCTTGCGAGTCGGCGCGGAACTGGTCGATATGGAAATGATCCAGTTTCACCCGACGGGGATGATCATGCCCAGTGCCATGCGCGGCAAACTCGTTACCGAAGGCGTGCGCGGCGAAGGCGGACGGTTGTTCAATCGGGGCGGCGAACGCTTCATGGAACGGTACAACCCGCAGCGCATGGAACTTGCTGGACGCGATGAAGTGGCGCGCGCCATTTATACCGAAGTGCAGGAAGGGCGCGGCACCGAAGCGGGCGGCGTGTACTTGAGCGTGGCACACTTGCCCGCCCATCAGATCGAAAGCCGCTTACCGACGATGCTGGAACAATTTTTGGCGTCGGGCGTCGATATTCGCAAAGACCCGATGCAGATTCACCCGTCAATGCACCACATGATGGGCGGCATTCGGATCGATGAGTGGGGCGCTTGCAATGTGCCAGGCCTGTTCGCAGCAGGTGAGGTCACGGGCGGCGATCACGGTGGCAATCGACTCGGCGGGAATGCGCTGGCCTCGTGTCAGGTGATGGGCAAACGCGCCGCGCTCAGTGCCGCCAAATATGCTGCCGAACATGCCGACACGCCAGAAATTGACCCGACAGCAGTATCAGACGAATTGACCCGGTTAGAACGATATTTGCCGCACGGCTCACCATCCCGTGTTTCACCCGATACAATACTCTCCCGCTTGCAAGCCCTGATGTGGGAGAAAGTCGGCATCAAACGGCACGAAACGCAGTTGGCGCAGGCCGAAACGGAATTAGAGGATTTGGTAGGTAGTCTTTACGATGGTTCGCTATGCGCGTGTACGGCAAATACAGCGTTCAATCGACACTGGATCGAATGCCTGGAACTCGAAAATATGCTGCTAACGGCACAGGTCATCACGCGCGCCGCCCGGCTTCGCAAAGAGAGTCGCGGCGCGCATTTCCGCTATGATTACCCCGAACCTGTCGCGGAATGGGAACGTCGCAATATCACGATCAAGTTTGATGCCCCGATCTATGCCGACTTTGAAGAACGCATTGTCAATCAGAGTGAGATGTAATGCCGGATTCGACACAAATTTCAATCCGGCGCAGCCCCGATACACTCCAAACGTTTAGTGTGCCCTATCAGGAAGGCATGTCGATCCTTGACGCGATCAAACAGATCAGCGCGGAACAGGCGCACGATCTGGCCTATCGCTGGGAGTGTGGTCAGGGCGTGTGCGGCGTCTGTACGATGTTGATTAACGGGCGGCCTGCCTTATCGTGCGCGGTAAACATTCAACCCGGCGCGGAATATGTGTTAGAACCGCTGGACGGCTTCCCGATCAAAAAAGATTTGGTGGTCGATCTGACTCCTCGCCTGGATGCCCTTCTCAATATCCAGCCATATCTGATACAGCACGAACCACACGCCATCGAGACACAGGCCGAAGCCGACGCGGGCAAAAAAGTCCGTACCTGCGTGGAGTGTTGGGCGTGTGTTTCGGTTTGCCCGGTGAGCCTGAACACCCATAACGCCGATGCGCTCAGCATGGTCAAGCTGGTACGCTTCGCCCTCGATCCGCGTGATGATCAGGATCGGATGGCGTTAGCGATAGACAATGGTTTGGATGTTTACAGTGCGACTTGCCCATCTTGCCGAAAGTGCATGGATGTCTGCCCCAAAGGAATCGACGTGTATCTAGATGCCGTGCAGGTGCTAAACCATGACCGATAAAATTGTCTATGGACGCTTAATTTTGCCGCAAGGTGTGCGTGATGCTGGCCTGTGGATTCAAGATGATAAGATCGCTGGCATTGTCGCGCCCGATCAGAAAATCTCTGATGCAGAAATCATAGACTATGGTGGCAAATACATCCTGCCCGGCCTGATCGAAGTTCACGGCCACATGCGCGAACCGGGACTCTCCCACAAGGAAGATTACCCACACGGCACGAGTGCCGCCGTAGCGGGTGGCGTGACCACGATCTTCGATATGCCGAACACCGTCCCCCCGACAACGACAATCCAACGCCTGCGTGAAAAAGAGCAGATCGCGGCGGGGCGTGCCTACTGCGATTACGCGATGATCTTTGGCGGCGCGCGTGATAATCAGGACGAGATCGCCAAACTCGATCCGAGTGAAGTGGTTGGCGTCAAGTTCTTCATGGCGGGACACGAAACCACGCCAACAACCGTCACCGATTTGGGCGACTTGTACGCTGGATTGCGTGCCATGCAAGACAAAGATTTGGTTGCCTTATTCCACGCCGAAAACCAATCGTTGATCAATCGCATGTCTGCTGAGATGAAAGCCGCCGGACGTGATGATGGCCTGGCCTATAGCGAAAGTCGGAGACAAATGGTTGCCATCGCTGCGATTGGTGAGGCAATTGCGTTGGCAAAAGATACAGATGTACCAGCATATATTTGTCATATCAGCACAAGAGCAGAAGTAGCTCTTATTCAAGAGGCCAAAGCGAGGGGTATAAACGTATATGCAGAAGCTGTTGGTTATCATCTCATCTTTTCAACCGATGACTATGAATTGCTTGGAACCCTGATCAAGGTAAGTCCACCTGTGCGGGGTCGGCCTGAACCGAGTCGATTGAGGATGGCAATGAGTCATCGACAGGTTGATACATTAGCTTCGGAGCATTCGCCTCATGCTCGTGAGGAAAAAACACTAGCCTTTAGCCAATCAGCATCGGGCACGCCTGGAATACAAGAGAATTTGGCTATGGTTATTACAGAATGGTTCTCTCTCTATCGCGGAGAACCATTAGAAACGCATAATCTAAACAGTATTATTCTACAAGTTGCACAGCTTGGCTGCACCAACGTTGCGGAAATTTTCGGCATTGCAGACCGCAAGGGTTCGCTCGAAGTCGGCAAAGACGCCGATTTCACCATCCTGGATACCGATCAGACCTGGACGATTCAGGAGTCCGATCTGTTCAGTAAGTGTGGATGGTCGGCCTATACGGGTCGGACGGCGACGTGCAAAGTCGTGGCAACCTACCTGCGCGGTGAAAAGGTCTACGAAGACGGCAAGATTATTGGTTCTCCGCGTGGAAAGCTGCTCAGGCGAAACCTATGAGGCGATTATTCCTTCACGTTCTGATAATTTTGGTGTTGTTCGCGCCGCTGTTCACGACGCGACAGGCCGCACGCGCGCAGGATGATACCAGCCCATGCGGAGTCGTGGACGCGATCAGTTACCCAATCGACGGCATCAGCATTGACCATGATGATTTTGGCCTGTATCGGGCGTCGTTTGGCGGGCGACATGCCGGGATCGATATGGCTTTTGATCGCTATGGTGAGCCGGTTCACGCCGCCGCGCGTGGCCGTGTCACCTATGCCGATCCAAACGGTTGGGACACCGAAAAAGGTGTCGTGATCATCGAGCATTTCTTCCCCGATGATACGATCATGTTTTCACTGTACGGTCACATGGAGCAGGTCAACGGCTACAATTTTCCGAAAGTCGGACAGTGCGTCGAACTAGGCGATGTAGTAGGCGCAGTCGGGCATCCATCGCGCGGCGCACCGCATTTGCATTATGAAATTCGGCGCATGAAGGCTAGCGCGGGCGGCCCCGGCTATTACCCGGTAGAGCCACTCGACGGCGGTTGGATGCACCCAATTGATTTCACCGAACGCTGGCAGCTTGAACTAAAACCCGCTTTCCGCTCGATGCTCACCGCGTCCGGCGGCCCTACCGCGCCCCCAATCTTTCTGTCTGATAGCAGCGCCATTTTTGCCGAAGATTATCACCTTGAACATCGTTCAGCGGCAGGCGATACCTTGTGGCGGCTCGATGTTGCGCGCCTGACCGGGATCATGCTGCTGCCCGATAATCGCATTTTGGGGCGCACCTCAGATGATCAGATCGTGATCGTCGCGGATAGCCAGTTCAGCGCGTCATGGAAAGCGGATCGTGCGTTAGCCTCACCGCCGATTCGATTGGGGAACGCGATTGTTTTTGTCGCGGCGGATAATCGTATCGTATCTTATACATCCGACGGCGCGCTTTCGTGGCAAACTGATCCGTTAGGGGGGCATATCGAACAATATGCGATCAGCGGGGATCGATTGGCAGTGTGCGCGGGCGATGGTGGAAACTTTCGGTTGTGGGTGGTCGATTCGACGGGCAAAACCTTATATCAAGCCAGCGCCCCCGCCCCAATCTTGCCTAGCCCCGCGCCCGATGGCTTTTACATCATGGTTGCCACACAGATCGGTCATCTGGATAATGCGCTCAACTGGCAGCCAATGATTGATACCAAACAGGCGTTAGGGCGTGGATCGCAGCTTGCCGTCGATGCGAATGGAAACATCGTCGTTTATCCGGGGCATGGTCAGAAGTTATTCGCCTTCAACGCGAATGGATCGCTGCGCTGGCAAACGCTGCTGACAGGCACACCGATGCAACCCCCCTTGTTGGGAGTCGGATCAGGCTGCCTGATCTATGCGCTCACTGATGATGGGGCACTGCTGGCCTATCGTGCAACAGACGGTCAGCTTCGCGGCCTGACGGCGCTGTATGCGGGGGGCAATCACGGCAACCCGGCAGCGCGCTGGCTGCGCGTGCTGCCCAATGAGCAGGTGCAGTTTTCCGCTGGGTATTTGTCCATTGCGACGGTTGACGGCCCGACGCTGGCCGGATTAAAAGGCTGCTGAGTCAATCTCACTCATTGCTGACTTCCCCCTCTCTGCTTGCGGAGAGGGGGATTGAGGGGGTGAGGCTATCCTTCACAAAATCCGTGATCAGGTTAGGCGTGGCCGTATCAAAACCGACCACATCCAACATGCCCGCGTCATCTGGATCGGCAATCGTGAAGCCGTTCGAGACCATCCCGATCACGATCAGCTTGGCCGCGATCCCGGTTGCCTGGCGATACTGCTGCAACGCTTGCACCGGATGCACCTTGCCGAACCACGTTTCGCTGTCTGTGTAGACCACAAACCCATCCACCTTGATCCCCTTTTCGAGCGCGTACAGCATTGGCAGCGCGCAATCCGTGCCACCCATCGGGATCGCTGCGACGGTCTTCACCACGTCGTCCAGCCGTTGACGCGGCGAAATGTCGATGTTCACCAGCTTATCCGAAAAGCCCGTGATCAGGGCGTTCTTTTCGGTAGCCGCCGTGATGAGCGCCATTGCCGCTGAACCGATACGCGGCGTCAGTCCTGGCACGCCCGCGACTTGCCCGCTGCCCATCGAACCGGAAACATCCAGCGCCAGCATGAGCCGCTTGCCCGATGACTCAACCGCACCAAAGGCTGCATAAAATGCAGCATCCAGCGCATCGATCACCTTTGTAACAGGTGACCACTTGCCACCGCCCTTGACGCCGTGCCCCTGCTTATAGGTGAGCAGTGCCGACAGCACCGCCACCGGATGAACACGCGCCCGACGCAGCACATCCGCCGAGGTGAGGCTGCCCGTCACGAATGCCACCGTCTCCGGGTTGCCATCCGCCAGCAAACCGATCTTGGACATGTTGCCCAGGTTACGCAACATCGCGCTCAACCCCATGTGTGGCAGCATGGCCGCCCACACGTCGGGATCGTTCAGCCATTGAGTTGGCAGAGCTTCGCGCGGCAAACGATAGTCCGAGATCAGGTTGAGCAGTTCATTTTTATGTGCAGTGCGCGCCCGCTCGAATGCCCAGATGATCTGCACGGCCTGCACCGGATGCGGCTCATTGCCCACGTCCGGCCAACCATTCGTGATCCAGTTGAAGACCACGTTATGATCGTCACTCGGTGCG
>JBBSEU010000223.1:0-10277 GCA_038239365.1 Aggregatilineales bacterium | reverse complement strand
CGGCGTAAAGGTGAGCGTCGGTGTGCCGGTCTCGGTGGCTGTCCAGGCTGGCGGCAAAGTGTGCATCGGGTAAGCGGTTAAGGTTAGCGTTGGCAGCAACTGTGACTCAAGCGCCGTAGCCGTCTCCAAAGCAGCGATCAGCCGTTGATCATTTTGGGCGCCTGCCGCCTGCCAGGTGTAGCGCAAGCCAGCCAGCGCCATCACGCTCAAAACGGTCAGCGCGATCAGGATCAGCAATATCGACGACAAAAAGCGATGATAGGGCAGCATAGCGCCAGTATAGCACGGGACAGTTTTGCGCGGGGTCGATGCTAACTTGCTTGAAATGATTTATGAACATGACCCCACCCGAATAGTCCGGCGGGGTCGTCTGATTTTTAATCGGCAGCGGGCTACGTCTTTGGCGGCGGGGTGTAGCCCTCATCGCGCGCGATCTGCTCGATCAGGCGGCGCATTTCGGCGTATTCCTCACCCGGCAGTTGTTGTAGCAAATCACGCAGATGGGCGTTCCAGCCCGATACATAGGCCGCTTGCAGCGACGGCCCGCGCGGTTCGGACTGCGCCTGATCCAACAGATCGCACACCTGTTTGGTGAACGAGCGCAGGGTGTCCACGTTCAGGTAGGCATCCTGCACGTTCGTCGTCAGCCGCCGCAGCGTTGCCGGGTCGAGCGGTTCGCCGGGCTGCTTGGACAGGCGGGTCAGTTCGTCGAGCGCGGTGATCAGGTACTTGAGCAGGAAGCGGAACTCGTTCTGTGCGGCAGGCGCCAGCCGCTTGGCCTCCTCAACCGTCAGCCGTTGCTCGCGTCTGAGCTTCTCAGTGATGCTCTGGTCGTTTATCGGCTTGTCGTTCATGGTGTGGCCGCTCCCGCACTGAACGGGTCGTCCCGATCAGTCCAGTTCAACGGACCATAGCGCTGTTCCAGATCGCGGATGGCACGCTCCCGCGCTTCGTTCATGCGGCGAGTGGTGACCAAGCGCTGCTCGATCAGGTCAGCGTCGAACTCAGCATTGTAAGCTTTGGGGTGGAGCGGACGGACGACGGATTGACCACCTGCCGCGCGGTGAAACACAACCTCAGCGGCGCGCAAGGCTTCCTCGCTCAGGCCACCATCGCCAAAGTCAAGGGCGATTGCCAGCAGCGCATGGGCAGCGTCAAACAGGCGAGCGCGTTGTTCGGTGGGCATCTCGACTAGGCGCGGATCGGTGAAGGTAAAAACGGGCGGTGGATCGGCTTGTGAAGGGACGGATGCGGGCAGCAAGCCAGCGATCTTGGGGGCGGCTAACAACAACAAAGGGGGACGCGATCCCTGCACGCTCGGTGCAAGGCCAGGGGGACAGTGTAAACTGACCATAAGGTAGGTCCTTTCTATCTTGGCGGCGGTCGGCCCTCTATAAGGCTCCGTCGCACTCAACTATAAAGGTTAGCGATTTAGCTAACCGGGCTGTGATAGCAGCTTGGGTACATCATATAACCGAATGGCACTGCGAGTCAAGCATTTGGGTAGCCGGGAGTGCTGAATCTCGTGGGTAATGTGTTTCAAGAAAAGACTACTGGAGCCAAATTTCGGACTTCCTACCTACAAAGTTCACCACTCCCGAAAAAGAAGGGAAACACGCATTGACCACTCGTAAACCCATTGAATTAATAAAGATGTTCGCCATATAATTCGACAATTTCGGCAACTATTTGTGCGCTCCCTGATTTTCAAATGACTTCTAGATCGTATTTGAAAATTAGAGAAGGACTACGAAATACTTTTAACACCTGGGCCGAATTGATAAGCATCGGGATACAATCAATCAATAGGATCACGAAAGGAGCGTTAGCATGAACAAGAATTCCGAACGACAGCCGCCACAACCAACTCGCTCGCTCAAGCAGTTTGAAATCTTGGTTGGTGAATGGACTATGGTGGGTACCCATCCTAATTTGCCATCCGCGGTTCAAGGGCGTTCGTCTTTCGAATGGCTAAGGGAAGGCGCACTGCTGATCTGGCATTTTGATTGGGAGGACGGCCAGGGAATTCCCAGCGCCTTCAGTGTCATAGGCCATGATGACGCGGTTGAACCCTGTTCCATGCTCTACTCCGATGAACGGGGTGTTGCCAGAATATATCAGATGAGTTTAGCAGGCGGCGTTTGGAAGATGTGGCGAGAATCACCGGATTTCTCACAACGCATGACTAGCACGTTCAGTGCGGATGGCAATATCATCACTTGGCATGGTGAATTGTCGCGCGATGGCTCAAATTGGGAACAGGACCTGAGTGTGACGTATCAGAGAAAGAAATAAAATGTATTTGCTGACACCATTTGCTATCCTGTTGGCCGCGACCCGCTCCAGGGCATGGCAGCAATGCAAGAAAATTTCATCACTTGCTCAAACGCTTGGCCTTTTTTCCTAATTTCAGTAGATCACGATTTTGGGGAGACGAATACCGACGAACCGCACCCCCTGCTCCTCTCCGCACGCAGCGAGGGGAATTCAGACGGCCTTGAAGTCCCTCTCCCGTTTAAGGAGAGTGATTGAGGGTGAGGTGATTTTATGTAGCAAAGCAGCGAATAGGCACATGAGGCTTAAATCACCGACTTGCGATGCCCTCGACTAATGGTCACCTCGGAAATGTGCAGGCGCCCCTGCGAGGTGATGACATTCCAGAACAGGCCGTATATCGCAAAGCTGACGGCGGCGACCACTGCCAGCGCCATCGGCGAGATGTTGCCTTGCAACGCCAAGCCATACAAGACGGTAGAGAGGCCCGTCGTGAGAGTGCTGAAACCAAAATTTACAGAGAAAACGCGCCCACGTAGCCGATCCGGGGTCGTAAGTTGCAACAGTACGCTGCTGCTCGCCCAGACACAGCCGCCGCCAAAGTGCGCGATGAACAAGGCCAAACAGCCCAGGGCTAATGAATTCAGCCAGCCGGAGGCCGCGAAGATAGTGTAGCCGAACCCGCTCAGTAGAAAACTGAGCCAGATGGCCCTGCGCAATTTCTCGACATCACGGCCCGCAATTGACTGGACGACAAATGGGCCGACTAGGTTGCCTAACCCTCGCGCCGCATACAGAAAGCCAATCCCCGCGTCGCCTGCCTTGAAGACCTGGAAGCCAAAGACGGTCAGTAGGACGAATGCACCTGCCGCTAGACCCCAGCCCGTTTCCACTGCAACTAGTCCCATCGCGGGTAGGTAGTCGCGCAGGTAATGAAGACCTTCGATAAAATCGCGCCAGGGGTGAACTTCCTTCTCGGCCTTCGGGCTGGGAATGTCGATAGTCGCTATGATAATCGCAGCCACCAGAAAGGAGATGGCATTGACGACGAAGGCCACCTCCCGCCCGAAAGTCGCGGAGACGATCCCGCCCAACGCTGAGCCAACCATGAGCATGACGCCCCAACTGGCGCCGCTCAAGGCGTTAGCCGAGAAGAGTTCCTCCGGGCTGACGATGTTGGGAATACTCGCGGAGGAGGCCGGGGCAAAGAACGACGCCGACATGATCAACAGCACGGTGGCGACATAGAGCAGCCATAAGGTCTCGTTACCATGAACAAACAGGAACAGGAGGGCGATGCCTGCCGAGATCAGGCTGCTGATAATCATGAGCGTACGCCGGTCAAAACGATCCACAACGGAACCAGCAATCGGAATCAAAAAGAACGATGGCGTGCTACTGCACAAAATCACCAGACTCGCTCCCAGGCCACTGTTTGTCAATTGCAGGGCCAGACCCAGTACCGCTACACTGTTGAACCAATCGCCCGCCGCCGAGATAAGTTGGGCAGCCCACAGGCACCGAAAGCGGCTGTTGTTGCGGAGCAGTGTCATGTATCCGACGGTAGTTCCCGACGCCAGGGCCATAATTCACTCCGTATTCCTAATTCCAGTAGATCACGATTTTAGGGGAAAAGGATGACGTGGGGCCTAAACAAGCCTAAGGTTGAAAGTATCAGCCAACAACCGAAAGCGTAAGTAGACCCAAGATGATAATACCCAAAGTGCAGTTGAGTGGGGAAGCGATACGGCAGATAGTGGAACAGACGTTGGGAGCATATACGATATTGCTCGCCTCGAATGCGTAACGAATCGTTCCTATTCCGGATACCAATCTTCCCTGCTACAGTGGATCAGATATTGCCCAGCGCGAAATTCAGTCAAAGCTTGACCTTCAAGCACGGTTCAACTGACAGCGCCCGATGCTGGCTGTACTGGTGCATTCCATTCCCAGAAGGCCTGGGGAATGCGAGTCCCGCGATGATATTCCTGTTTTTTTGTAGAAAATCCTCAATTCCGAGCTTGGCGTTTAATGCTTCACCCTGGCTAATGCAGTGTCTCAATATGAGAAGTTCGGCTTCTTGCAAAATTTGACCCGGTTGCGTATTTGTCGGGTTGGCAGCAATGCCATCAATTAGCACGCAAACGGCCCAGCCCAACTAATCATTGTTCGTATCTACTACAGAACGAACATAAAGGTCACCGGGCATTTGGCGTATATCATAAGGCTGGCTCATTATTAATCTCTCCATCTATCCGGTGCGATGCCCGCATTGTAGTTTGGTAGATCTCAACTTTGCACACGCCAATGGGACAGAAATGGTTCAGAAATGTCCGAGCGTTGTTGGTAACCTCAAAAAGGGGAGCGATCCGAGGAATTTGAACAGACATAAAAGTCGAGAATCGAGGAGGTAGCAAAAACGCATATTCCCGATAGAAAGAGGACTACATACACTAGCGCACCAACCTCCGGCAAACTTTAACTTGTCGGCGGTGGTTGTGCTACCACCGTTCGATAAAGAAAGAGAGTTTGTCATGCCCTCCAAGAAACTGGCGCAACCCATCGCGCGCACCATTGCCCTTTGCTACGTCCGCCTTTCCATGACCCGCTATGAAAGCGACCTCAATAGTCCAGAACGTCAGTGCTCGAATATTCAGGCTGAGTGCGAACGACGTGGTTGGACACCCGAATGGTATGAAGATGTCGAAGGGCATAAATCCGGCACCAAAGAAGAAAATCGTCCCGGTTGGTTAGCATTGAAGGGACGACTTGGAGATCCAGACGTGGCCGCGATTGTTGCCAATAATTTATCCCGACTGCATCGCAAAGGCTGGCGCGTGGGCAGCCTGATTGATTTCATTGAGCAACACAATGTCAGCTTGATCCTTGCTGCACCGGGACGAAATCTGGATTTAGCTGGTGCTGGTGGCAAAATCACCACGATGCATTGATGGATCGATTGCGCTGTTTGTGCCGGACGATGCGCGCCGCATTACCGCCAATTGGGTGGAATATGCGGGTGGGCTGGTTCACGGCAAAGCCGACCGCCGACGCTCAAAAGATATTACACCGGATAACGTGGCGGTTAATCCAGAACGCGCCGTGTTCGATATTGAAACATGCCTGATGGTTGGTCGAATTCGGCAGGAACGCACCCGTGACTACAAAGGCACGATTGACTACAGCGTTCACATCGATTCCAAAGCCTATCCGTTGTCCAAATTGGTGTACTGCGCGCACTGTGAGCGAATCGCCATTGAACATGACAACATCAAGGAGCGGACTGAGATTGCCCACTGGCGTCAACGCAGCAAGAATGCGGATGTGTTATTTTATAAGGCGCGGATCAGTGAGGAAGAATGGCGGAAACTAATTGAGGACGCGGACCATGAAATCGCAAGATTGCAAACGCAGTTGACTCAAGGCAAAGAAGTCGAAGCCGCTTTTCTGGTCAATCTCGGCATGATTACGAATCTGAGTCAAACCTGGGACCAATCAACAGATGATACGCGCCGCGCGATGGCAAACAGCTTGTTTGAGTATCTTGTCTATGACCTAGATACACAACGCATCGTGGATTTTCGGATGAAACCCTGGGCAGAAATCGTGATGCAACTGAAGATCACGCTTGAGGGAGATAACAAAATACCCCCGAATTCTGGTGAGAACACGAGGGTACTGGCTTGTGGCTGAAGGGATTCGAACCCCCGACCCTCTGCTCCGTAGGCAGATGCTCTATCCGCTGAGCTACAACCACATATAGTTGTATTTTAGCAGAACACGACGCCCTGTCAAGGCTCGTTTGCGCCATGTGTCTCGATCACCTGACCGCTAAGCTGGCGATACAGGGCGCGTAAATTGGCGCTATGCAGTTCGCGCACATGACCGTTCAGTGGAATCCGACTTTTGCCACAACGCTCGATGTCGATGCTGTCCAGGTAGCGTTCGGGGTCAGGCGTGGTACGGGCAATCTCGACAAATTTCTTCACAGCGCCCAGATAAGCCAGATCATCGCTGATTTTCTCCTCGATTTCACCCTTGAGGATTACTTCGCCGTGCCCCTGAATGATGTTCTCAAAGTTATTGTTTTGCAATCGTTCAAGGGTTGTGATAAAGGTTTCATAATCCCCATCGACGAAATAGGGCACCGGCATCAACGTATCTGCCGCAAACAAAATTCGATCTTCTTTGCTCAGGCACACAATCGAATCCGGGCTGTGACCGGGTGTATGCCACATTTGCACGGTCTTATTTCCGAGTCGAATTTCCAGGACGCCGCGTTCGAATACATAGTGCGGCAGGACGATCTCCACATCGGCAAATTCTGACGTGTTCATTTTCGTCTGTGCCAGTCCCGCGCGTCCGCGTGTGTCCAGCAAATCAAAACAGCGCGCATGGCTGATCACCAGAGCGGCTGGAAACATCCACGTCCCGTAGGTATGATCTGCATGGTAATGCGTGTTGATCAGGTAACGAACCGGGCTGTTGAGGCGACCCTCGACGAAAGCCTTAATCGCGCGCGTTTCTTCGGGGAAGACCAGCGTATCGATCAGAATTGCGCCTTCAGAGGTGAGCAGCACACTTGCGGTAACCTGGGCGTAGCGTTCACTTGTGAATACATAAATATCTTCTGCAACTCGCTCACGCTGCATAAGTTCTCGAATTAACCCTCGGCTATGAATTGCGCGGAGTATAATTTTGTGTAAGGGTGAAGTCAAGAAAAGCGGTCACATTCACCGAGTGACGCGCTCACTCCCAACGTATAAAGTTAGCCACTTTCTGTCAATCTTTGAGATTAATCCGGCCTGATCGTCACCTGTGGCAAAAGTGTTTGCAGCGCATTTAGCAGGCAATTGGCGTCAGCGCGCGTGTTATAGCCCTGGATCGATACGCGCGCAAAATTTCGATTTTGCCAGGTGACAATCGGAATTTCGATGCGAAACTCATCGTATAACCGCCGTTTGAGAGCCTCGGCGTCAATAACAGGCAGCGGCATCGCGGCCATCTGCATGAAGTAATCTGTCGAGTCGGGACAGAGGGGCGCAAGTCCGGTGAGCGCCGCGACACGCTGCCGGGTTTCACTGACAAGCGTATGACACGCTGCCCGCACTGCTTCCCAATTATTTTCCCGCGCGAAGTCGATTGCCGCTGGAACCGATAGAAATGCGGCCAGATCGCGCGTGCCCTGCCACTGCTGGCGGGTCACAAAAGTCGCATCGTCCTGCCAGCCCCAACTGATCACCAACGGATCGATTTGTTTTTGTAAATCGGGATGCACCCACAAAAACGCCGAACCTTTGGGCGAACATAACCACTTGTGACAGTTACCCGAATACACATCCGCATCCAGGGCTGTCAGATCGAGCGGCAGTTGGCCGGGCACATGCGCGCCGTCAATCATTGTCAAAATGCCTGCCGCACGGGCACGCTTGCAAATCTCGGTCACCGGGAAGGTAAGCGCCGTCGGTGAGGTGACATGACTCAAAAAGATCACGCGCGTTTGCTCCGTGACGGACTCCCAGAAGGAATCCACAAAATCGGCAGCAGTTGTCAATGGCAGCGAAACGTGATGTTGAACATAGCGCGCGCCTGTCTCCCGGCAGACAAACTCCCACGTCAAATTGAGCGCGCCGTATTCGTGATCGGTTGTCAAAATTTCGTCGCCGGGTTGCAAATCGAGTGAACGCGCAACCGTGTTCAGGCCAAGCGTCGCATTTGGCACATAAACCAGATCATCCGCCTCGGCGTGCAGGTAATCTCCCAAACGTTGGCGGGCGTGTTCAAGCAGTGTATCTGCGCGTCGTCCCAGAAATTCGACGGGCTGCCGTTCCAGTTCCAACTGCCAGCGTTGATATTCCTCAAAAACGGGGATCGGGCACGCGCCGAATGATCCATGATTCAGGAAAATAATGGACGGATCGAGCAGAAACTTTGATCGCAGTAGATTGTCGGTAGCGGCTGATGTCAGGATGTTAACCTCAGTTTTTATCAATATCCAAATCACTATTCTACCTCAACGGACGATCTGTGCATTGAGATTTGGGATTTGATCGTTGCGACACTGTACAATGGAGCGCCTATCGCTCTATCTGTGCAGGCTGGAAAGGATGCTTTTATGCGCGTTGTCATTATTGGCGGCAGCGGCCACACTGGAACTTATCTCGTGCCGCGTCTTGTCGAAGCAGGCTATGACGTGGTCAACGTCACACGCGGCAAGAGCAAGCCCTATGTGCCGCACATGGCCTGGAAATCTGTCCGGCAAGTGACGCTTGACCGCGATGCCGAAGATGCGGCTGGCACTTTTGGGAAACGCATACAGGAACTCAAGCCGGATATTGTCATTGACCTGATGTGCTTCACTTTGCCGAGCGCGCAGCACATCGTTGAGGCAGTGCGCGGTCAGGTGCAGCATTTTTTGCACGCTGGGACGATGTGGATTTATGGCTACAACGTAACCGTGCCGACTACTGAAGACCAGCCGCGCCACCCTTTTGCGCGTTACCAGGTGGACGATCCAACAGGCATTGACCCGTATTTGTTGACTGACTACGGCGCGAAAAAGGCGACTATCGAGGCGTATCTACTGAATGAAGCACGCCGCAATGGATTTCCGGTCACCTGTGTACATCCAGGGCATATTGTCGGGCCGGGACATTACCCGGTGACGCCGCAGGGTAACTTCAATAATGATGTCTTCCAGGCACTTGCCGATGGCGAACCGTTGACGCTTCCGAATTTGGGATTGGAAACGGTGCATCATGTGCATGGTGATGACGTGGCGCAGGTGTTCATGCAGGCCATCGCTTACCGCAGTCTGAGCGTTGGCGAGAGCTTCCACGCTGTTTCTCCAGCGGCACTCACCTTGCGTGGCTATGCGGAGTCGGTGGCGGCATGGTTCGGCCAGCCCGCGCGGCTAAAGTTTTTGGGTTGGGAAGAATGGCGCAAAACCGTGCCCGAAAGCGAAGCACTTGCCACCTGGGATCACATTTCGCACAGCCCGAACGGCAGCATCGCCAAAGCGCAACGGCTGCTGAACTACCAACCGCGCTATACATCCTTGCAAGCCATTTTCGAGGCACTCACCTGGATGATCGAACACGATGTTATTCACGTCAAGAGTTGAGTCTTACAGATGAGTCAACAAATAACTGGCGATCCAGAAATGAGTCTTGGTCGCGTCGAAGCGTTCACCGACGGCGTTTTTGCCGTCGCAGTGACGCTTTTGATCCTGAATATTCAGGTGCCACATGTGCCCGAAGGCGCTGAACCCGAGGTTCTGATAGACCTGTTATTAAAACAATGGCCGGCCTATCTGGGCTATCTGCTGACATTCATCACACTTGGCTCGGTCTGGATCGCCAATCACAGGCTGCTCCGGTTTTTGCAGGCGGTGGACGAAACCTTCCAGATCATCAATCTGTTGTTCCTGATGTTTGTCACATTGACACCGTTCACCACCGCGCTACTTGCCGAGTACCTTCAACAGCCTAATAAAATCAGAATCGCCACGACGATTTACGGCGTCACTTGGGGCATTATGGGATTGCTGACAAGCGGTATGTGGCACTATGCGAAGCGTGCCAATTTTCTGAAACCAAACCTCGATCCAATTCGTATTCGGCAAGTCACCGTTCAATTTGGGATCGGATCGGTGTTCGGGTTTTTCGCAATGCTCCTCGCGCTTATTAGTCCAGCCATCGGCATTGCCCTCTACGTTTTGATCGCCCTGGCCTATCTCCGGCCAATACTGCGTGTTTTCCGGCCACTGCCTCAGAAAACGACTAAACAACCCTAAAAGGGCAGCTTCAGAACACGATCACATGCACGTCGCCGGGGCCATGCACACCAATGATGTGATTCTGCTCAATATCCCCTGTGCTGCTTGGCCCGGTCACGAGTGCGATGCTGCGCGATTCTTTGAGTGCCGCGCGTCCCTCAACAACGAACCAGTCTTCAAGGCGCGGAAACAATCGATCCCGACGCAGCAGCGCGATATGGACGGG
>JBBSEU010000222.1:0-10284 GCA_038239365.1 Aggregatilineales bacterium | reverse complement strand
AGGCTACCCTCAGACGACGTTCGATACGTCATTCGCACGCCCAATACGTTGTCTGCGCCAAGCGCCTCAGCCGCCAGAAACGCCACCAACGCCGAATCGATCCCACCCGATAAGCCCAGCACGACGCGCTCAAAGCCAACTTTCGTGACCGCGTCCTGAATGAAACCGCTGATCACCTTGCGCGCGATGTCGGTGTTGATTCGCAGTTGTTCGGCCAGCCGCCGCGTCGATTCGGTCTGGGGTTCGTGAAGCTGTACATCGGCCACCATGCGTTATGCTCTCCCGGCAGCGATTGGCGAATCGCTCAAAATACGCTGCAATTCTCTGGATACAAGATCGGTACGTTCATCGCGCAGCAGTGGCAAACGGCTGCGTGTGCGGCGAATCTGGTTGAGATCAATCGTCTGCACCACAAGCGCCTCATCGAAGTACGGCGCGCGGGCGACGATTTCTCCATCAGGATCAACGATCAGGCTGCCGCCCCAGAAGTTGATCCCATCCTCAAAGCCGACTCGGTTGCAGTGCAGCACGTAGTTCGTGTAGACGCTGCCATAGGCCTGGCTGACCAGTTCAACCCAGCGCGACGAGGAAAGCCGATCTGCCTCACTCAACCCGCGTCCAGGACTGTCGTTTTGGAACAGCAGCAAGTCCGCGCCATCCAACCATAGCAAATAGGACGGCGAAACATGCCAGACATCTTCACAGATCAACATACCCATCCGCCCGAAGCGCGTATCGAAGGCACGGATCGACTCGCCGGGTGTGAAAAAGCGACCATCGACAAACATCGTATACGTCGGCAAATAGACCTTGTGGTGAACGTGAATCACTTCGCCGCCCGAAAGATAGGCCGCGCCGATATAATGCCGATTGCGCGTGTCAATATCGACAAAGCCAACCATCAAGTCCATGTCGTAGTCGGCGCTGGCTTCAAGCAGCACCCGGAAGGGTTCGTACTCGGCGGTGGGACGCATGGCAACTTCATCGACAATATCCTGCAAATAATAGCCCGTCAGCGACAGTTCGGGGAATACCAACAGTTGCGCGCCCTGTGCTTTGGCGGCTTCGATTTGTGCCAGATGTTTTTTGAGATTGGCGCGCACGTCCCCGATTTTCGGGTAGATTTGCGCGAGTCCAACGGTCAGATTCATGAGTTGATTCCTTGAAGCTATAAGCCCTCATCCCCCAGCCCCTTCCCCCTCAGGTGGAAGGGGAGTCAAGCTCAGATGGCGTGTTAAGCCTCTCTCCTCCGGGGGGAACGTTTCCGTTCCGGGGATTATTTACCTGCGCGTTTGAGATTGCAAGAGCGCGTAGGTCTAGCCAAAAACAACAGATAAAGGAATAGAAGTAGTTGTCAATGCTGCCCGTTTATATGGACGGCATTGTTCGTAATTTTAGAATATACCACTACGGTTCACCACCATGGTATTGGATCATCGGATTGAACTAACCTTTTAACTGGCATGAGTCTTGCTTTTTATAACTGTCTGGTCCCATTCAGATATACCCATAAGAGATGAATAGCATTATGGCAAAAAAAGTCGAAGTTCTCGGCGAAAACGGCCTTGTAGGACATATTGATGAGCATATTGGCACACTCAAGCATGTTGAGCTGTCATTACTCGATGGGCGAGAGGTGTTGATTCCAGTCGATGCTCTTAAGTTGCAGACAGATGGCCGCTATCACTTATTGGCTGACCTTGTTGATTTGCTGGAAGAAAGTGTTCCTCGACAAGACAATGCGGAAATACGATTATTGTTGGCTGCTGAAGAAATGCAGGTCAATAAACGGCAGCGGGTCACGGGCCACGTTCGGATCAACAAAAAGGTTATGGAACGTGAACAGATCGTTACAGAACCGTTAATGCGACAATTGGTAGATGTAAAGCGTGTGCCCGTCAACCGCGTTGTCAGCGAGGCCGAGGCAGTACGGCAAGAGGGGGATACCACCATTATTCCAGTGATGGAAGAGATGCTGGTGTTCGAGCGACGGCTTGTGGTCAAAGAGGAATTACACATAACCCTCCAAAAAACGACTTTTCAAGAACCACAATCTGTGATGCTGCGTTATGAAGATGTCACCATCGAGCGTAAGGAAGCCGATGCGCCTACTGGCACAAATTTCGCTTTAGGATAAGGTGCCCATTCTGGGCTAATAGGTAAGAAAAACGAATCATGGACCAGACAGTCGTCGGGTTGTTCAGCGATGCGAACGAAGCTCAAAGTGTCGTCACAGAGCTGATGTCAAGTGGCTTCAAGCGCGATCAAATCACCGTAACGTCAAATGATACTGCCGGTACACAAAGTACCGCGCCAAAGACTAATCAGGGCGGCCTGATGGGCCTATTTAATCAACTGCTCGGCGAGGGTGTGCCTGAAACCGATGCTGGATATTATGCCGAAGGCGTCCGTCGCCGTGGAACATTAGTCACCGTTAAGGCAACTGATCAGACCGCACAACGCGCGAGCGACGTGATGACTCGTCATAATGGGATGGACATCGAACTACAGGGCGCAGCATTGAAGAAGACGGGCTATACCGGTTTCAATGAAAAGATTGCCGCCGAGCCATATACGGGCGAGCACATTCTCCCGGTCATTCAGGAAGAACTGAAAGTTGGCAAGCGTGCAGTTGAGGGTGGCGGTATGCGTGTCTATACGCGCGTTAGTCAAACGCCCGTTGAAGAGAAAGTCACGCTCCATCAGGAAAAGGTCACTGTAGAGCGCCATCCAGTTAATCGTCCGATCACCGATGCGGATACAACCGCGTTCAAAGAGCAGTCAATTGAAATGACCGAAACCAGCGAAGAAGCAGTCGTGTCCAAGACTGCGCGCGTTGTCGAAGAGGTGGTCATTGGTAAGACTTCAACGGATCGCACCGAAACGGTACGCGATACAGTACGCCGGACTGATGTTGAAGTGGAAAAGATCGCAGGTGAGACCAAAACGGTTGACGCTGGCTACGAGCGTTACGGAACTGATTTCCGCAAGTACTACGATACGAATTATGCCAAGAGCGGCATGACTTACGATCAGTACGTGCCCGTTTATCAGTACGGCTATAATCTGGGTACGGATAAGCAATTCAGCAGCGGTGATTGGAATACTCTTGAAAAGGATATCCGCACGCGCTGGGAGAAGAGCAATCCGAATACCTGGGAGAAGTTCAAAGACGCCATCAAGTACGCTTGGGACAAGGCTCGCTCCAACTAGCCTCTCCACGTCACGAATACAGGTCGATGAGATACGCGTGTTGTCTCATCGTCCTGGAAGCAGTAATTGTCAATCTTAATGCGTAGAACGGTAAGGACACACGATGGGCGGCTGTCTCTCTCTGATTGTTAGTGTCGTCAGACGTATCCTGATGTGGCGTCTGATCCGGTGGATTTTCAGACGTATCACAGGTGGGCAACGCGACGAAATACGTTGAACTAGATACGTATTGGATTTTTCGACTTTTTACACAGGGCGCTATAAAAGCGTCCTGTGTACTTTCATGATCTGTCGACTCTAAATCATCTCAAGGGAAATATAATGACACAAACATCTCGGACGCCTGATCCAGTCGTTGGTATATACGCGCAGCCTGATGACGTGACGGTTGCATCAGTCGACCGTGTCCGTTGGGGTGCGGTAATTGCCGGCTTGTTCGCCGCGATCAGCGTACTCATTGTGCTGGCCGTTGCAGGACTGGCGGTTGGACTTTCGACATTTGCGCCAGGAACCAATGCGGGCAGTGTACTCGTTGGTACAGGCATTTGGGGAGCCATTAGCGTTTTGATTGCCTTCTTCGTTGGCGGTGGCACTGCCGCGCGCAGCGCAGCGGTACATGGTCACGGTAACGGCACACTAAATGGCGCAATGGTCTGGCTTGTTGCTATTCCACTGCTGCTATACACGTTGATCGGTGGTGTCGGAAGTTTGCTGAATACCGTTACCGGAACAGCCGCAACTGCAGCGCAGGTTGCAGCGCCAGTAGCTGGGCAAGCAGCCGCTGCGGCTGCTACCACAGTTAATGGCACACCGGGTATCCAGCAAACGGTTCAGACCGCTGGTACTCAAGTCGCGCCGACAGTACAAGCGGCAGCACAGGCTGCGGCAACCGCCATAAGCAATGTTCCAGCTCAGGATGTCAAGAATGCCACGAATTCAATTGCCTCCACTGCGCTAGGCGTACTGCTATGGCTCGGTCTTGGATTGCTTGCTGCGACATTGGGCGGCTATGTTGGCTCACGTTCGACAAACGTCTTGGTGGCTCGCGGGGCACCTGCGACGCGCTGAACTGAATACAATGAGTCTGGACAAGACGCGGCTAAAGGCCGCGTCCTTTTGATTCATAATCAGTCGAATGAGATGACCTTCGCTGGTGGCACATCGAACGGCTCTGGCAACCCGGCCACAATCCGCACCGTCTCCAGGCTGACTTGATCGATCACCCACTCCAATGGCCGAGCAATTGCCGAACCGCGTCACTGAATTCCGCATATTTGCCGCGCTTAAGGTCTTGTACACATTCATGTTTGAGGATTTATCTCCACTATGCACTCTAGTTCCCCAGAGGGGTTGTGGGGGTGAGGGCTTTGACAATCCTAAGCCGGAAAACGGCGATCATTTGAACCGCGAACAACAATAACACCAGATCAAGTATTTGATCGGCGCGGCGTCCCAGAATCGTGATCACATAATCGCCGCGAAAAAAGTCCAGGATCGCCATACCGAAACTGAACACCGCCAAGCCGATCCAGAAGCGCAAACCAATGACAAGGCGCGTGGCTGTTAATCCTAACACAAGCAGATAGACAATCAAGCCAAGAATGATACCCACTTGCGGCAGGTTCAGGCGCGGCGCGATGCTGCCATACACATCCGGCGATTCGATCACGAGCCATGCCGGGAAATCGGCCAGCGTGCGAACCTCTGCACCATAAGCGCAGGCCGCAATTCCACAAGCCGACCACGTCGCTATCGCGCCCAACGGAAAGACCAATGCCAGCGCGTCAGCAAATGGGCGAAATGGCACGCCGCGAAGTCGAGCGATCAATATAGCACCGATCAAGCCACCCAGCACTGCGCCATGCCAATCCAGGCCGCCGTTTGCCAGCGTCGTGATCTGATCGGTATGGGCGCTGAAATACGTCCATTCAAGCACGACATGAAACAGTCGTGCGCCAATCACACCACCAAACACCGTTCCCAATCCGGCATCCATCCAGCGAAGCAGCGGTTGATGCAGTCGCCATGCCGTCCACAACAGCACCAGCACGCCAAGCAGCACCGCCAACACAATTGACGCGGTGAACGCCCGCATTTCATACGCGCCCAGTTTCAGGACGATTGGATTGATCATTCGGGTCTCAATTCCCAGGCTCGATATGCAGACTCGTTTGGGCAGGTGTCGTTTGCGCGATGATCTTTCCCTGCGAAATGACCATCTGCGGTGTCACCTGGAAACGCAGCGCCTCAAACGGAGTCGCGGCGGGCAGCACCACGATATTGGCCGGGTTGCCGACTTTCAGGCCATAGTCCGCGATTTGCAAAGATCGTGCGCCGTTGGTCGTAATCATCTCGAAACAGGCGTCAATTTCCGAAAGCCCGGTCATCTGGGCGACGTGTATTGTCATGTGCGCCACGCCGATCAAACTGCCCGTCCCCAGAATGTACCAGGGATCGAAGATGCAATCCTGCCCCAAACTGACATTGACCCCGTTTTGCCACAACTCTTTGAGCCGAGTCAGGCCGCGCCGCTTTGGGTAGGTGTCCATGCGCCCCTGCAACGTGATGTTGATCAACGGATTGGCGATGAAGTTCACGTTAGTGCGCTTCAAAAAGCCCATGAACTTGTAGGCATACGCATCATTGTATGAGCCAAAGGCGGTGGTGTGGCTGGCCGCCACTCGTTCGCCATTGCCGCGCTTGATCGCTTCTGCAACGATCACTTCCACAAAGCGCGACTGCTCATCGTCAATCTCGTCACAGTGAATATCGATCAGGCGTCCGTAGCGTTCGGCCAAATCGAAAGCGTGAATGACCGATTGAACGCCATCTTCGCGCGTCAACTCATAGTGCGGGATGCCGCCCACCACATGCGCGCCGCGCTGAATCGCTGTTTCGAGCAGATCGGCGTTTTCCTTGCGGGAGAAAATGCCGTCCTGGGGGAACGCCACCACCTGCACCGTAATCCAGTCGCGGACTTGATCGCTCAGTTCAAGCAGTGCATCCAGTGCGGTCAGCGTCGGCTCCGTCGTATCCACATGCGTTCGCACATACAGGACGCCATGTCCGGCCATCATTTTGAGTGCTTCAAGCGCGCGTGCCTGTACGTCGGCTTTGGTGAGCGATTGCTTCCGTTCACCCCACAGTTGGATTCCTTCAAAGAGGGTGCCGCTGGCATTGAAACGCGGCTGCCCCGCCGATAGCACCGAATCAAGGTGAATGTGCGACTCGACAAAGGGCGGCGTCACCAGTTGATTGTGACAGTCGATTTGCCGCGCCGGTGTGTCGGCTGTCGGGCGTGTCGCGGATGGGTTGATCGCTTCGATTCGCCCGTTTTGAATGTGAATATCAACCGACTCCGGCTGATTGTGCAGGTGGCAGTTCAGGAGCATGAGATCAGTCATCGAAAATTTGCCTTTCCAAACGTTGGAAAAAATGAGAACTTGCTATATTGTTCGCTTTGCCGGAGTTCAAACATCGGGCAAGAATTATAATGTTTGTTTAGCTTATTGGAATGGCACGCGATGGACGGACACAAACCTAAACAACGCTATATTTGGTTTTGGAGGCTGACCCTCAAAAGTTTCCTGGTGTTGAGCCTGTTGATGGGTTTTATGTCTGTCAGCGGTCGTGTCTCCGATCAGTATATCTGTGTTCAGGTAGCGAACTTCAATTTTCAGCGGGCAGGCGAAAACGGACTGGTTGACCTGAATGCGGGGACGTATATGACTGACGCGCGTTTCAGCAATGCCGTGTTTGGCATCAATTCGCCAGATAACCAATATTCGGTCAGTTATCAGCCGGATCGGGCAGGCGCGCAAACCAACAGCCTTGTGATCCACGCTACAAAAACACCGGATCCGCAATCGAATGCTGCTTCGGATCGGGTTGTCATTGAGCAGGGTATGTTCACGCCAAATGCCGGGAATGGATTTTTTAGTCGGTTTGGGCAGGTATCGTGGTCAACCGATAGTCAGAAATTGGCCTATCTGTGGGTAGGGCGGGATCGTCAAACGCGCGTATCGGTAGTCAATGCCAATGGCACAGGCAAGCAAACGCATATCTACCCGCTGCTTGATAATAATTTACTGCCACTCCTGGGTACGTGGTCTGCCGATAATCTGTACTTCTCGATCAGTGAGCGCGACACCCGTACCACCAATTCTGTAAACAGCTATACGCTCTGGTCAGCCGCCGATCTGCAACCTGTCGATGTGAATGCCGCCCCGTACCAGATGGGCGCGTGGTCACCGCAGGGGCACCAGTTCGCGGCGCTGCAAACCGATAAAAACGGCGATGTGCAAATGGTCATCTGGTCGCCTGACAAAGTGATCAAAACGCTCTTTACGCTGCCTGCCAATCAGCAAGCGGATCGCCTTAGCTGGTCGCCCAACAGTCAGTATGTGGCCTTGCAGGGGCACTATGGCACAAATGTTAGCAGCGGAGCGGGTATTAACGGCTATAGCAGTACGTCACGCTGGATATTCAGCATCTTTGGCAGCGACGGGACTCTGCTAGCCGATGGCCTCAAAGGGCGCGAGTGGGACTATTCGAGTGCCAGCTACCGCCCAACCGCCACCTGGACAGGTGATGGCGGCACATGGGTGTTTTTGCAGCAGAACACCACCGATCAGGACGATCTGAAAGCCTTTCACGTCGCCGAAAACCGTTACGAAACACTGGCAACGGGTATCCCGGCGGCGCTTTCGCTGGATATTTTCTACACGAATCCGTTTGGGCGTTTTGGGCCATTTGCCAGCGGCGCGACTATCCCGGTTGGCCCCCGGATCGTGATCCCAACGGAACAGGATGATCGAATCAAAGTAGAGCTAAGCGATCTGGATGGCAAGAACCGCACGACACTCGTTACAAATGCAGACACGATCCTTGCCCCATCCGCATCGTTTCGGCGCAGCATCAGCCGCTTCTGGACGTTTGATGGTCGGATCGCGCAGGTTGCCTGGACTGCCGCCGATAGTGTGGGAATTGAACGGGCGCGGCTCACCTGGGCAAATGCCGACGGTTCGGCGCAGCAGCAGCTTGATAACGGATTGCAAAGCATCAGCAACTTACAAGCCATTGGTGACCAGAACAGCGGCTATCAGTGGCTTGGCTATCTGGGCACGCGCGATGGCGTGACAGGTGTTGAGATCGCCGAACTGAGTACAGGCAAACACTACCACCTGACCGATGTTACCGTTGATGAGGATACGTGGTCAATTGGCCTGTCACCCGATCATCAGTCGGCCTATTTGCAGGTTGGCACGTTCAACAGCAGCTTTTCCAGCACGGCCAGCAGCACCAATCATCTGTACGTCGTGTCGATGAGCGATCAAAAAGTGACACTGGCGGGCGACTCAGTGACGGCTTTCCCGATCTGGTCGCCCGATGGCTCGACGCTGGCCTATCTGCACCGAACGGCCAACAGCACCTCACTGCAAACGGTCAGTCTGACGAGCGCGAAAACCCAGACCGTTCGCCTGCCCGATCTGAATGGCAATCGGCTGCGGCTGAACGGCTGGACAAAATGCGGTTAGGGCGCGGCCAGCCAACCCTTTAGCATAGCGAAACTGGCGATCACGTCCGGAGTCGGATCGGCGTGATCGGGTTCGTGTTCGATGCTGATTCCGCCGCTGTAGCCAAGCTGTTTGAGCGTTTGAACGCAGTGTTCGAGCGGCACGATTCCCTGACCATAGCGGCAGGTATCATGCGCTCCGACAGCCAGCACATCCTTAAGATGAACGTGGAACAGATGCGGCATAAGTATCTCTATCGCTCTGGCTGCGTCGTACCCCTGCGTGCCGAACCAGCCCGTATCAATGGCCGCGCCAATCGTATCCTGGCCGCCATGCCCGATTTTTTCAAGGAGTTCTTCGGGCGTCTTTTCCGGGTGGTTTTCGATCCCCAATTTGAGATCGTACTTTTGCAACAGCGATATGACCAGATCGCGGTTCGTCTGCAACAAAGCCGTGTTGCCGCCCAAAATTTTTGTGTTGAGTGCGACGGCCAGATCGCAAGTCGCCTCGAACTGTTCTGGTGTCGTGCCAAAGCCGCCTGCGAGACTGCTCACCGTCAGGCCGTGCTTCGCCAGCAGATCGCGCGCGATCTGGATATGATCGAGCGTTGCCCAGTTGGGGTGCAAGTGTGCTAACCAGATGTCGATCACGGTGAAGCCCATCGCCTGTACTTCGGCTAACATCACCTCAAAGCGATCCGCAAACGTTTCGAGTGGGCGGAAGTAGTCGTTGGTGGCGGTGTCGCCCTGACCCCAGCCCTCGGTCATGTTGTAGCCGACCTGACGAGCGACGAAATTGGCGGACATAAACGAAATGGTGTTCATTAGATTTTCCTTTTATTCGGCATAACTCGACGCAAGGCTTTCGATGTGTGAAAAATTTTCCCTTACTTTTGCTTGTTGACACCGCTCAAAAAATCATGTTATACTGATCGCGTCCAATTTATCTAAGTGCCCCTGTGCTGTAGTAAGCAGCCAGAGGCGTAGTGTACCTAATCAGGAGGTAACACAATGGTCGACTCTACCCCGAATCCGCTGTCCTTTCCAAATGCTGACGGTGATCAGCGCCCGCTCCCGGAAATTGTTGCTGCTGGCAAACCCGATGAACCCGAAAATCCCGGTTGGGAAGCGTTTCCGCTGGCCTACCACGATGTAGAAGGCAACCGCTACTACGCCATTTCACATTGGCTAGTCGGCGTCGCACAACCCGCAGATGTTCGTAAATTTTGGGATGCTATGAAACGGCGACTCAACAAAGCCAAAATTGAGTTGTCTACATGGTGTAGACAACTGCCCCATGAGGCAAGCGACGGCAAAAAGTACAAAATGGACTTTGCCACCGCCGAAGGGTTGTACATCATCACGCAGCGCATGGACGCCGAAACCGGACTGCGTGACCGCGTTCTGCGCTTTCTGGCAAAGGCGGGCGTGATCGTCGATGAAGCGCGTACCGATCCCGACGGTTTGCTGGCGCAGGTCGTCGGCAAAAACCCGGAACGCGCCGTTGAACTGGTGCTTGAACACTATCGCCGCGAAGGCAAGCCGGATGAATGGGT
>JBBSEU010000221.1:0-10311 GCA_038239365.1 Aggregatilineales bacterium | reverse complement strand
TGGCAAGCGCGGCAATGATACCAATCGTCGCATTGCCAATGGGTACTGCTGCATCCTGAACACCCAGATGATTTTCATTCACGGCGCTTGATAGCCCGGTCTCACGGATTGTATCTAGCCGGGCTAAAAGTGCGTGCTGCTGCTCAGTATTCATTGCCTGATAATCAGCATTGCTTGCCAATAGTGCCGAAAGCGACTCAGGTGTTTGGTAGGCCAGGAACAACCGCCCCGATGAAGTATATAAGGCCGGGTAATGAACACCCACCGCGACGGACAAGCGCAAAGAGCCGGGCGTCAAAACTTCCTTGAGTACCAGCATTTTGCCGAACTGGACAACGCTCAGGTGGCATGATTCATTCGTCCGCCGTGCGAATTCTTCCATCGGGATCGCCGCCGCATCAAGCAAATTGCGCTCTGGTAAGTGTCGATGTGCCAACTCATATAGCTTGAGTGATAGGGAGTAAGTGCCTGTGTTCGCATTTTTGCTGACATAGCCACGTGCTTCCAGAGCAGCAAGCAAGCGAAACAACTCACTGGGCGAACGATCCAAGCGCCGTGCCAGTTCGGTGAGCGCAATTGGCTGCGACGTATGAGCAAGTGTCTCCAAAATATCCAGCCCTTTTTCGAGGGCGGGCACATGATACTTATTGGCTTCTGTGATAATCGGTTGACTCGTATACATTGACAAAACTCTGCCAAATGAAGTATGATTTTATACAAGAAAAAAGATTTTACAAGCGAAAACCACATAATCTATGAAGACTATCGTTCTCAGCCAACCGGGTAATATACAACTAACCGATACCCCTTTGCCAGTGCAGCCAGAGGCAGAACAGGTACAGGTACGCATTCGTTCAGTGGGCATTTGTGGCACGGATTTGCACGCCTACAAGGGCGATCAGCCCTACTTTAGCTATCCGCGTATTCTGGGACACGAATTGGCCGTTGAGATCGTGGCACTCGGTGCGTCTGAACAGGCACATGATCTGGCGGTTGGTGATATGTGTGCGATCAACCCCTATCTAAACTGCGGAAAATGTATCGCCTGCCGCCGGGGTAAGCCGAATTGCTGTGTTCAAATGCGGGTGCTGGGTGTTCATATTGACGGCGGGATGCGGGAACTGATCAATGTCCCCATTGTAAAACTTCACAAATCAAATCATCTGCCTGATAGCCATCTGGCAATTACGGAGATGCTGGCCGTATGCGCGCACGCAGTGGATCGCACGGCGATTGAGCCAGGTGAAAACGTACTGGTCATTGGCGCGGGGCCAATCGGCGTAGGTGTCATCCAGTTTGTGCAGGCAGCGGGTGGAAATCCGATTGTGGCAGAGGTCAGCGAGTTTCGTCAGGCGTTTTGCCGTTCTGTCCTGGGCATGGAACGGGTCATTGATGGCAAAGCGGATGTCGTCGAACAACTCCAGTCAATGCTGGATGGCGATCTGCCAACGGTGGTGATGGACGCCACTGGCAATGGACAGTCGATGCGAAACGCGCTGTCCTACATGGCACATGGCGGCAAATTGACCTACGTCGGGCTGATTCAAGGCGAAACCACTTTTAACGATCCGCTCTTTCATGCCCGCGAAACGACGCTGCTTCGTACCCGTAACGCGCTGGACAAAGATTTTCGCCGGGTCATTGGGATGCTGGAAACTGGCGCGATCAACCCGGAACTGTGGATCACGCATCACACGTCACCGGAGCGCATTATCAATGAGTTTCCCGGCTGGCTGAACCCCTCAAGCAATATTATGAAAGCCGTGCTTCGGTTCTGAACGCATTTTTACGGTGGCGCATCCTCTGCTAGAATGGCTTTATTGAAGCATCTGTGAGGACGCCTACCATGATCGTTACCCGGCAGCAGCTTGAAGCCAATGAACAGGCGATGCTTGCGCCTTATGCCTGCAAAAGTGGTCAGTCAAAAGGCCGCTTATACCCCGAACCGCCCGACGAATATCGTACTGCTTTTCAACGAGATCGGGATCGCATTTTGCACACGACGGCCTTTCGGCGGCTCGAATATAAGACGCAGGTATTTGTCAACTACGAAGGTGACTACTACCGCACGCGACTGACGCATACGCTCGAAGTGGCACAGATCGGGCGCAGTTTGGCACGGGCACTTGGCGCAAACGAAATGCTGGTTGAGGCGATCTGTCTGGTGCATGACTTGGGTCACTCACCCTTTGGACACGCGGGCGAAGATACGCTGGATCGGTTGATGCGCGATCATGGCGGCTTCAATCACAATCGCCAGACCTATCGCATTGTGACCGAGTTGGAAGAACGCTATCCCGATTGGCTGGGTTTGAACCTGACGCACGAATTGCGTGAGGGCATCGCCAAACACGAATCGAAGCACGATTTTAGTGAAGCTGAGGGATTTGACCCGTCGCTGCGCGGATCGCTTGAGGCACAACTGGCCGATATTAGCGATGGACTGGCCTACAACGCCCACGATCTGGATGATGGCCTGCGCGCGGGACTGCTCACCCATGATCAGCTTGAGCATCTCGAAATCTGGGAGCTAGTTTGCAAAGAAATCGGCTGGGACGGCAAAAAGATTGATGATCTGATTCGCTATCGGTTGATTCGTCGTCTGATCGGCCTGGGAATCAATGACGTGATCGCGGCCACTGGTGCGCGCCTTGACGAAACACATCCAAACTCCCCGGAAGCATTGCAGCATTTACCTGATAACGTGGTGTGCAACTCTGAGTCGTTCGCGCGCATGAATGCCGAACTCAAAGCCTTTTTGTACGCAAATATGTACTATCATTTTCGCGTGATTCGTATGTCCCAAAAGGCCGGACGTTTTTTGACCGGATTGTTTGAGGCGTTCATCAGCGAACCGCGCCAACTACCGCCTGATGTGCAGCGCCGCGCCAACACCAAAGGTATCCATCGCGCCCTGACCGATTATCTGGCGGGCATGACGGATCGATACGCGCTGGAAGAATGGCAGCGTCTGTTTGATCCGTTTACTCGTCCCTGAGATAATAAGCCGAAAAGTGGATCGTTCTCGTGCAATTTGTTACAATAGGCACATGAATACACAACATGCTTTCGACACGCCTGCTGCGGGAGGCACTTTGACCGAAGTAAGACCATGCGCGGGCTTACTCTTTGTCCTGGTTGGCCCTTCGGGGGTTGGCAAAAACGCGATCATGCAGGGGGCGATTGCCGTCATCGGGCGATTGCGCCAGATGCCCACCGCCACCACGCGCGCGATTCGGGCGACAGAACAACCAGGCCGTGAACATTTTTTTGTCTCCACTGAAACGTTTCAGCAGATGATCCGGGATAAAGCTTTTGTCGAGTATCAGGAAGTCGATCCGGGCAAGTTCTACGGCACGCCGCGCCGTGAGATCGAAAGCACACTGCTTGAACAGGGCGAACTGCTCATCGCTGATATTGATGTGAACGGCGCTGAGAAACTCAAGCTGGCGTTCCCCGCTAACGTGATCATTATCTACATTCAGCCACCCGATATTGATACGCTGAACGAACGCCTGCACCAGCGCGGCGGTATGAGCGAAGAAGAAATTCAGATGCGCCTGGAACGCGGCGTGCGTGAACTGGCTTTTGTCGATAAAGCCGATCACCGGGTCGTCAATAACACTCTGGAACAGTCGATAACTGAAGTCGCACGTATTATCGAGGAAAGAGCGCGCCGGCACGGTTGTGAGTGAATTAGCGCCCTTTGCTAACCCACAATGTTTTGCCGTCCGTTGTGATCTCAATCGTGCCGCTTTGATCAGTGCGATAAATGGGTATGTTCCCTAGCCGTTTGATTGCCAGATCGGACGGTAGATTGCGACTGCCCGGTTCGGCTTCGATGACGGCAACCTGTGGTGAGGCCGCCTTCAAGAATGTTTCACCGTTCGATACATCCTGGGCATGAGACGGCAGTTGCAGGACAGTTGCGCCGACGTACCAACCCTCGTTCATCATCACGGCCTCTGCGTCTTCGGATAGTTCCGGCGTCAGCAGAAACGACGCACCACCATAGGTCACCCGTAAAACGAGTGCCGCATCTTCCGGTTTCATATCGGCTTCGGGTGTCGTTTGCGGATGCACCACCTGGATCGCCACGCCGTCATCGGTCTGAACCTGATAACCGGCTGTGATCGCCATTGGCTTAATGTTGGCTGCATCAAACGCCTCGGTCAGTGCCCGGTACGCATCGCTGTTATCGATCTGACCATTGGTTAACACCGCACGCGGCAGGTAGCGGCTGAACAGCGACGGCAGTGCCGCAAGCGCGCTCGTTTTGGGTTGCGTCAGGATGACCAGATCGAGATCACGTTGATAAAATGGTAGATGATCGCCCAATGCGGTTCGCAATCGCGTTGGGTTTGGTCCGCCATCGATGAGGATGTGTGCGCCATTCGGAGTGCCGATCAAAACTGCATTACCATCGCCGACGCCCAGAAACAGCACATGCAGCTTGCCATCTGGCCGCGAAACCACCACTCCCCATAACAACACCGCTAATGCACCACCGAACGCGATCAGCGCCGGAGTAGTAATCGCCTGTCGCAGCCGCCCAATCCAACGCTTTTGTTCGGGATCAGGCGTCTTGAAAAACATATAAGCTCCAAAAAGGATCACATAATAGGCGACCACTGCGCCCGGCTCAACACTTACCGCAACCGACGCTCCCGGAAGCTGTGCTGCTGCTCGAATGATCGCCAATGTGTAGGTTAGCGGCAAAAATACCAGCCAGGCCACGAACTGCCCGACTGGAAATAAAATCGCGCCTAAAACAATGCTCAAAATCCCCAGCGACATGATTGACGCCTGCGCCGGGACGATCAGAATGTTGATTAAAAATGAGATCGCCGAAAAACGTCCGAAAATCAGGAAGATGATCGGCAAGGTCGTTAACTGCGCGGCGATTGTCACCAGCACAAAATCGGCCAGGATGTTGGCGGCCAGTTTCGCGGAGTCATTGGTGAAGACCCGTTTAAGCGCGTTTTCCGCCCATCGTTCCAATGGCTCAGAAAACAGGATCAAACCAAGCGTCGCGCCCGCACTCAGAATCAGCCCAACATCTTCGATCACCAATGGGTTAATCAGTGTTTGCACCCACACGGCGAAAGCCAGCGCCGTGAGTCCGCTGTTTTGCCGCCCCAACCGAGCCGCGATGATCGCCAGACCACCCATGATCGCCGCCCGCACTACAGAAGCACTTGCGCCTACAAACAGCGTGTAGACGAGCAAGCCGATCAGCATCAACAGCGCCGATAACGCTTTGTTCCGCAGCCGCCCAAACAAGACCAATAACAATCCGGCCACAATCGTGATGTTTGAGCCGGAGATAGCGATAATGTGCGATGTACCCGTTTGTGTGAAGGCACTGCTCACCTCTGGCGGAATATCGGTGTTGATACCCAACAAAATACCCGTCAAGAGTGCCGATTGTGGACTCGGTAAAAACTGGTTGATCAGTTGATGTGACCGTTCGCGCAAATCAAACGATAAGGCAAGCAATGGATTGCCCTGACCCGTCGCCAAGCGGGTAATTTTTGCGCCAAAGATTGTTGTATAGACCCCGCCGCGTGCCAGATAATCGCGGTACGAGAAGGTATCGAACTGCGGCGGCGTGATCGGTTGCCCCTGAACTCGTATCCGATCCCCATAGGCGAAACTCTCAAACCGATTTGCATAGATGAGGGCTAGCCCGCTAATTGGGTGTTCGGTTTTCCCATCACGAATCGATTCCATCTCAACACGCAGATGAAGCGTCGTATCGCGCACATCGGGCATATCGACTATGACGCCGGTCAGATCAGCATAGCCGCGATCATTGTAGGCAAGGAGTTCATTTTCGGTTGCGACGTGTTGGCTAAGGCCAAATCGAGACGCGCCTAACCCGAAGGCCAGCACACACCCGAACAGCAATCGCCAGTTTCGGGATCGCCGCGCTAATGCCGCCCCGACGAGTCCCGCTCCGGCCACAACTAACCAGATAGCAGGCCGATTCATGGACAGATCGGCGCGCATGGCCGCTACGATCCCGATAATCCACGCGCCAACCAGCCAAAGCAGCGTCATAAAATTGTTTTACGCCTGCCGATCCTGAATGATTTTCTTGATCCGATCCACGACTTCATCAATCGTGAGGCCGTCCGTATCGACGTAATGAGCATCACTCGCTTGCGTCAATGGGGCGGTTTTGCGCGTGCTGTCGTAGGTATCGCGGGCACGCATCGCCTGGGTAATCGCGTCCAGATCGGCGGGCTGTCCGTCGGCTATAGACTGCTGATAACGACGCAATGCCCGCGCGTCAGAGGACGCATCCAAATACAGTTTCAGATCAGCATCGGGCAGTACGACGGTTCCAATATCGCGTCCGGCCATGATCACGCCGCCGCGTGCCGCAATCGCCCGCTGCTGAATGTTGATCTGGGCGCGTACCTGTGGCATGGCCGAGAGCCGTGAAACATTGGCGTCAACTGCTGCATCGCGTATGCCAGCGGTCACGTCGCGGCAATCTAACAGCGCCGTATACTGCCGATCATCGCTTGCATCGGAGCGAATATCCATTTGAATGCGGTTGACCAGCGCCACGATCTGCGCCTCATCGCTGTCCAAAAGATTAGCCTCAAGTGCGGCCAGTGTCACCATGCGGTAAAACGCGCCCGTATCAACAAATACATAGCCCAGTTCGCGTGCAAGCCGCGATGAAACACTGCTTTTCCCAGACCCGGCAGGTCCGTCAATCGCAATTGTGCGTGGCAGAGGCACTCGCTATTCTCCTGTGTCTGTCTCGTCGGCAACCCGCCTAATAATACCGTACCCGGTGTGGATAAGAACAATAATTCGTGTCCCACTTTTTGCTTCTGTAGAGGTTGTTCAAAGAGGCTCGGATCAAATGTCAACATCAACCACCTTTTTACAGGGGCTAAGCGAACGCCTTCAAATCATCGGCTACCGCATCTGGGATGGGGCGAACAAGCGGACAAACAATTACATTTCCTATGTGGCACAAGCAATCAAGAACTTCAGCACTAAAGGCAGTACGGAGGCAGTTGTTTTCGGCTACTGGGCGGTCTTTTCTCTATTTCCGCTGGTGATGCTGGCGATTGTGGTAGCATCGTTCGCGCTTGGCCCGGAGAGCGCCAAAGTGCAGGTGCAGTCGATCCTGAATCAGTTCATTCCGGGTGGTGCCAGTCAGTTGATTCAGGAAAATATTGAGCAGGCGATCAGTCAGCGCAGCGGTTTTGGGATCATTGGCTTTCTTAGTTTGGTCTATGGTGGTGCAGGGTTGTTTATGAACTTGCAGTGGAACATGAGTCGCATTTTCCGCGATGAACACCAGCGCATTTGGCCTCTCCAGGTGCTGACCGGGGTCTTGATGATGCTCAGTCTGGCACTGCTAATCATCACTTCCATTGTGGCTTCAACGATATTTGCCATTGTTAGCAATAAGTTGCTGGGTACGGAATCGTTCCTATCCAAAACATTGCTTGGCATTGCCGCCGTTGCGCTCCCGCTGACCATCAACACGCTTATGTTCACGATGCTGTTTCGCTTGATTCCGCGCAATAAGATTCGCTGGCGCGCGCTGCTTCCAGCAGCCTTCATCGGCGGGATCGGTTGGGAACTGAGCAAGAATCTATTCGGCTGGTATGTGGGCCATCTGGCGAACTTCGGCCTCATGTACGGATCGCTTGGAACGGTGTTCGGCCTGCTGACGTGGACTTACCTGACGGGCTGCTTTATCTCGTTGTGTGCCGAGGGTGCAGTCGCTACCGATGATTGGCTAGCCAAGCGCCCGCCTGCCGTTGTCGTGCAAGAACCGTGTATCAACAAGCCCGCCGACGAACTGCCACTGGATGCTCCTAACAAAGTCGCGGACATCGATCAACGTGCCGCTGAAGTGAAAAAGCAGGCAACCTGACAGCACCCGCTAAACGGAGTATGATCACTCCCGATATGGGAAGGTGATCCATGCAGGCCAGCAAAATCGAAGTAGTCCGCTGGGATTTACCACGTCTGGCGTCATCTATTGACGACGGACGGCTTCGGATTCCCGATTTTCAGCGGGCGTGGGTCTGGGAACGCAACAAAGTCGTTTCGCTGCTGGATAGTGTCTATCGAGAATTCCCCATCGGCAGCTTTTTCTTCTGGAAAGCGCCGACTGTCTACAATAAATATTTTCGAGATATTGGTGGCTTGAAGCTGCCACCCCCGCGTACCACTGAGGAAGTGATGTTCATCCTCGACGGCCAGCAGCGGATCACGTCGCTGTACGTGGTCAGTCATGCCCGCCGCCTCGTCGAACGCCATGAAGCTGATCCCGACGCTGACCCGGAAATGCTCGAAAAACTACGTTTGTATGTCGATATTTGCTTCGATCTGGATGATTGCAAGTTTCGGCTGCGACGCGGCGACGAAGCGCGTTTCATCCCCTTTTGCGATCTGATGGATGATGATCGGTACGATATTGAGGACGCACTCACCAATGAACAGCGCAAGCGCGTGCGACAATGCCGGGTGCGCTTCAAAAATTATCCGTTTTCTGTGATTGTCGTCGAAGACAAGACGCTCGATGATGTGTGCGATATTTTCAAGCGCATCAATCAGGGTGGCAAACGCCTCAGTTTGGCCGACCTGATCATCGCCTCAACCTGGTCAACCGATTTTAATCTGCGCGAAAAGATTCGGACTGATCTGAATCAGTTCCTTGAGGCCAGCCCGTTCGGAGCGATTGAGCCGGAGATCGTCACCGAAACGTTGGCGCTGCTCGTGCGCGGTACAGCGACGCAGGCCGCACAACTTGAACTCCTGATCGATGAAGTGGAGGCGGCATGGCCTGTTATGGCACGCGCGTTGTTCACGGCCATTAATTTTCTATATGGGGTGTTGGGTGTCAAGCGGTATACGTGGCTGCCCTATCGCGCCATGCTGCCGCTGTTGATCTATTTTTTCTGTAAAGTGCCGGATGAAACCCTCACGCAGTCGCAAACCGACGGGTTGAGCGCATGGTTTTGGCGGGCAGCGATCACCGGGCGCTACGCTCAATCGGCAACGACTCTCATGGCGCGGGATCGCATCGAAGTTATGGACGCGCTAATCGCCGGACAACCGCTCAACCTGTCAACCCGCGCTGTCGCTTCGGCCAACGATCTACTCAAACTTCGCATCGAACGGGGCAGCGCGCTCAAAAACGCGGTGTACTGCCTGTTGGCGCTCTCCGAGCCGCGTGATTTCATCGACAATCAGCCGCTCAAAATTGATGAGGCGGTACTTGCCCCGACCAGCAAAATAGATCGGCGGCTCGTTTTCTCACGAAGTGTACTGAAAGGCGTACACGAATCGGATATGGTGATGAATGCGTTGTTCATCACACCGACGCTCCACGCCATTATGAACGGCAAACTGCCATCTGTTTACCTTGCCGATTTCGCCGAAGCGAACCCCGCACTCGATGAATCGCTGACGAGTCATTTGCTCCCAACAGATCGATCAGCGGCGTTGTTCAGAAATGATTACCCGGCCTTTTTGCGCGAACGGGCCGAATTGATTGCGGGGCGATTGCATGAGTTGGCGGGACTGTAAATTTTGAGGCGAAATTGGGATTCTTTGTCTTAATCGAAGGTACTTACGACACCTTGAGAAATCGTCATCCTGAAGGAAAGCCCTCTGGCGGGAATGCTATTCTCGCCTTTCTGACAGGATTGGCCGTTTACCAAGATTATTTCGCTTCCAAAGAAGGCAATAGCGACGTTTCCATCAATCAGTCCGTAAATGAGACTATGAGGTGGTATCAATCCGTCGAAACCAACTTTCACATCAGTTTTTTTCCTGACTGTCAAGCACTTATTGGCAGTATATGGGGTGATGGCGGTAAATCGATAGAGTGTTATAGCGAAAACGACTATGAATTTTATGCGAACCCATTAACGAGTTCTGGTGCGATCACAAGAGAGCAGTTCCGAGAATTGCTACAGGCATCTCGGCTGTGCTGGAAACCAATAACTGATGTTATTAACGGCGTTCGACTGTTGCTTGATGTTTTTAATGACTTAAATAGCACGTCTTTTGAAGGATTTTATGAGCCAATGGATACAATTCCTGATTTTGAAGCACTATTGGGGCCTTATGCTAGATCAAGGAAAGGCCAAGCGCTTGATTTGCAAGAAATCAGATACGTGACATAAGCGATTGATGAAAATGGATTAGTCACCCGACAGTTACCAACCACAGGGATGAAAGTTAGGCAGAGCGCCAAAGAACGGCGAGAACGAGACGTTAAAGGGCAGGTCAAATAATAAAGTTCGCTGTAAGAAGTCCCAG
>JBBSEU010000220.1:0-10353 GCA_038239365.1 Aggregatilineales bacterium | reverse complement strand
GGTTCGCTCCCGCCTGTGGTCTCATCTGACTTTTCAAATATCGACCAACGATGCCGATATGGTTAAAGTCCCGCGAGTGCTTCTTGACCGCTTCAATGATCTGTTGTGTTATGCTACCTGATGTTCAAAGTCCAGCTGAGTGCCGGGAGATATTGGCATTACGATTGCCATCATCTTGCTTCTGCTGGTAGAGTACGGAATTGGTTTATTATTGAATGAAAGCAATCAAGCCAAATGGCTAACATTTGGCTACTGGACGTATTTCATTTTGTCGTTATGCTCGTTATTGATATATAATCTTATTATAACGAGTAATAATATTATTTAACATCCGCCTTAGAACCGTCGCAGCGGATCGATGCCCAGTTTTTTGGAACGCTGCCAGACCAGCACGACGTACAGCACATCCAGAATGGTGATCGCCAGGAATAGCGCGGGCAGCAGCGCCGATTTTTCTGTGCCCGGCCAGGGATTCAAAAATGAGGCCAGCGACGCCGATCCGGTGCCAATCAGTTTGCAGAGCGCGATATAGAACGACTGACCGCGCAGATCGGAGCGACGGAAAAACATCCCGATAAAGGCAATCGAGTTGATGAGATTATCGACGAAAGCCAGCCGGACGCCTGCCGTATCGTTCAGATCGACGGCGGCGGTCAGGTAGATCAAAAAGCTGAACGCAAAACTGAGCGCCACAAAAAAATAGAACCAGCCGCGCCCCATTCCCAGATCGTCCGATTGCCACCAGCGCAACACCTGCCACAGCACCACCAGATCGATCAGCACGTAGACCATGTTGAACAATGGCTGCGCGCTGGGGCTGGGCGAAATGAACGCGCCCACGAAATCCCAGGTGGTGTTGAAGGCCAGTGCCAAAAACGGGATGCCATAACTTTTATCTTTTTGACCGCGCCTAATGACAAAAAAATAAGTGAGCATCCAGAACAGGTTGAAGTTGCCCAGCAGCGCGAAATAGACCAGTTGTGGGAGCATAATTAATGATGCGCTTTCGGAGACTTAGACTTGGGCGCGTGTGATGGGTGTTTGTGGCGGTGCTTCATCCCTTTGGCGTAACGGAGCGAGTCGGGGATGCGGAATTGGGGGCGATTGCCGCCCCGTTCGACTTCCAGGAGGCCATTCACCAGCGCCCGGCTTAGCGTTCGGTTGAAACCCCATAGAAAGGTGAGCGAATGCCCGACGCCATCCAATATGCCAAAGATCGCCCGTTCAACGTGCAAAATAATCAGCGTCGGGCCGAAGCGCGGGACATGCAGCAGGTTCGCGGTGCGAGTGCCAAGCCAGTAGCGTACCCATGTCACCAATAAATTTTGCAGGATGGGGCCGGGCACTTTCGACCTGATGAAGACGAGCAGCACTTTCGTGAGTTGGCGGCCACCTTCGGTTTCGGCATGATAGCGTCGTATCCAGTGCATGAACATGTTCTGCGCGTCCGGCACATCGCGCGGCATCAGTTCATCCTGAATGCCCAATACATGTCCGACTACTTTCCATAGATGCAAATAGGCTTCCTGATCGGCGGCACTCAGCGTAATGTTCATTTTTTTGAGGCCATCCAGGATCGTGATCGAAAAGGTGAGCATCGTCCCGGCTAAATCCACCTGATCAATCGGGAATTGATCGCCTTCCCAGGCGGCGCGCACGCGGCTGTCATGCAGGATCAAGTGGCGAATCGCGGCGTGCATCAGGCGCACTTTCTGCGTGGTGCGGATGGCAAAACCTGTCCCGCTAAAGCCGTTCAGGGCGGTCACATCGATCACGAACTGCGCCGTCTCGACGATGCGCCGTTCCAGGTATTTGGTAACACTCATGCGATGCGTCATGGTCAGCACATGCGCCACATCGGGTGCAGCGTATAGCATCGGCAGTGAGGCACCGAACAAGACCATCACGATTTCGGGGCCATGTTCGGCAAAAACATCGCTGCCCCGATTGAGCAGTGCCATATCTGCCCAGGGTGGCAATTTGGCTGAACTTTCCAGATAGCCATGTAAAATCGACTGCACATCGGACGGCAATCCGGTCAGATCAAGCGCGTCATTCGTGACCAGATTCGCCATAATGTCGTTGACGGCTTTCAAACCGTGCTGCTGGAAGATCGTCCCGACTACCTGATCGGCGGACGGGTCTGCGATCTGGCTCATGCGCTCGAAATATTCATCTGTCCAACGTTGGGTTGGTTCTGCATTCACGGCTGTATTTGCGCTCACCTGTGGCTGCCCCCCGGTTGAATCAAAACCCGCTATTTTATCTCCGCGCGCGCCAGACGGAGTTCATGCGCTGCGCCCACCTGTTCAAAAGACCTGACCGCCTGCTCCAGATGTATTTTGCGCTCGCCGTCCGATGATTTGGGATTGCGCCCGATCTCGTAATGGGCAAGGGCTTCCTCGTAGGGCATGTTGATACGCTGCGCTGCTTGGATGCTCTTGCGCCAGAGCGTGAGCGCCTTCGACTGATCGCCCAATACATTGGCTAATCGACCTGCGTACAAATGCGCGCTGGGCTGTCCGGTAGGAGTCGGAAAGACCTGCATTGCCTTCACGATTCGTTTGGCTTTGTTCAGCAGTCCGGCTCGGTTTGACAGATTGGCCGTTGACGCTTCGAGCAGACTCAGATAAACGTTGGCAATGGCCGCGAACGCTGTGTAGCCCAGGTTGGCCGTCGTTCGCGTCGCCTGAACCATCGCCTCAGCAGTGTTTGCCGCTTCGAGCGCCTCAGTCAGGTCATGGCGTCGCAAATGACATTCGGCCAGAAATGCCCAGGCGTTGTAGCCAATGCGTGGGTCATCGCCCTGTTCAGTGAGCAAAGCCAGTGATTGCTGTAACTTATCGAGCGCCGAGTCAAGGTTTCCGCGCAGCACTTCGCAGCGCCCCTGAAAGGCCAGCGCCACGACCTGACTATTCAGGATGCGCGCATTGGCCGTTCGGGTGACAACGCTGCCCAGTATGTCAAAGGCGTGTTCATAGTCGCCCTGTGTCGAATAGGTAGACGCCAGCGTCGTCAGGGTATACGCCCAACTGACGAGGTTCCCCAATTGTTCATAAGTTCGGGCGGCTTCGCTCAGATCGGTACGCGCTGTCTCGAATTGACCCGCCGCCGTGTGATAAATACCCGTCAGGAAAAGGAACAAGCCAACGCTGGACGGCGCTTGAGTTTTGCGGGCGATGGCTAATCCGCGCCGATAATAGGATTCGGCTAACCCGGTCATATGCAATTGCCCGGTCACGGTACACATCAGTCCATAGGCCGGGATCAGCTTTTCGGGCGTGTTGATTTGTTCGTTGAGGTTGACCAGTCGCAAGGTGGAGTAGAGCGATGGAAGCTGCTTGAACATGCCATATTGCAGCGTACTGGCCGTTTCGTAGATGCTGGAAGCAACCAGCAGCCGTTCGCGTTGGGCCGGTGTTCCCTGTCCGCGCAGCAAAATGCCGGGCAGCACGCGATGCCCCGCCTGACGCAGCAGTTGTCGAGCGATCCCCACCGTAACGGCCAGTGAGGATTGCGGGAGCGCGAATCCACAGAATTTGGCGGCTTTCAGAATGTAATCGTCGGCGCTGGCAAGCCGCCCCATGAGTAGGGCAGCGGTTGCCAGAACATCGTACCACTTTGCCTGACGCAGTGGGGCGGGTGTCAGGTGCTGTGTCTCGACCAGTGCCAGCAGGCGGTTTGTCAGTTCGGTAGCCTGCTCATAGGCATTTTGTTCAAATAGCAGTTCGCCCGCTTTTTCAAGGTAGTTTACGGCCTGTTCAATGGCTGCCGGAGCGCCACTTTCGGCAGCTTTGTCCCAATGGTAGGCCAGCACGGCATACTGCGCGGGTTCGTCGCCATAAGCGGTCAGGATCGCTTCGGCAATTTGTCGATGCAGTGCCGCGCGACGATCCGAGGGCAGCGTGTTCAGGATCACCTCACGCAGTTTGTCATGAGCAAACAGCGTGCGATCCCCCTGCGCCTCAATCACCGTTGAGACATCAACCAGCCATTGCTCAAGGTCTGTGCCGGGCATTGCCTTCGCCAAAATTTTGAGGTCAACTTCACGCCCGGCCACTGCCGCCAGTTCGAGCAGTGCCCGCGCCTGCACCGGAGTACGTTCCAGGCGGCGTTTCATAATGGCCTGAATACCGCCCGTCAACGCAGAGCGTGGCAGCGTCTTTTCGGTGATCAGTTCCAACTGCCCGGCGCTGTCGGCCAACGCCCGCACCACCTCGATGATGAACAGGATATTGCCTTCAGTTTCGTTGCGGAGCAGGTTCACGATATGCTGATCCTGGCCGCGTGCGCCGAGCATCGAGCGGGTGAGTTCAGCGATCCCCGCCGAATCGAGACGTTCCAGTTTAATGTGCTGCATATCCGGCAGTTCATTGGGCAGGCCGGGGCGCTCATCATCGCGGTAGCTGGCAACGATCAGCAGCGGTATCTGCCCAACGATGCGGTTGATGCGTTTCAACACGACCAGGCTTTCGCTTGCCCAGTGCAAATCTTCGAGGAAAAGCACCATTGGTTCGGATTGGCGGCGGAACATAATCTCGATCACGTTCAGCAAACGGTTTTGAGAGGCTTCCGCTTCGATTTCGGGCGGATTCTGAACAGCGCGTTCAACCAGCCGACCCACATCCGGGATGATCGGCTTGAGGATACTCGTCTCCAGATCGGACAAAGTGGTCTGTAATGCAAGGCGGCGCAGCACATTGAGCCACACCTGATAAGGTGCGCCGCCTTCGGCAATAGCCTGACCGCGTAGCACCAGCGCCCCGCTGACCAGCGATTGCGTTTGAAGTTCATCGAGCAGCCGTGACTTGCCGACGCCGCTTTCGCCACCGATCAGCCATGCGCTGCCGCGTCCGGTGTTGGCCGCTTCCAATGCACTATTAAGCCGGGCAAAGGCTTGTTCACGCCCCACAAACGAGGCGGCCTGCAAATAGCTTTCCCGCACCGAATTTGAATCGGTGTTCAGCGGAACACCCGCCAGCGCATTGAATTGTTTAACCAGATCGTTTGCATCAACGATCCGAATCTCCAGGTCTTTGGTGAGCATCCGCTCCACGATCCCGGCTAACTCCGGCATATGTGACAACGGGGTTAGATCGGGCGGCAGGCTCAAAATCGTTTGCATCAACTGATCGAATGTATCCGCAATGAAGGGCAGCCGCCCTGCGAAAATCTCATAAATCAGGACACCCGCCGCGTATATATCGGATGCTTCGTTGGCACCCCCGCCCATCAGCACTTCGGGCGCGATATAGGCCATCGTGCCCGCCACTTCATCCGAGACAGCGTCCAGATCAACCTTTTGCGCTAATCCAAAATCGAGGACTTTTACCATATCGCCCACCACCAGCACATTATCCGGTTTAAGGTCACGGTGGACGATTCCGCGCCGATGTAAATAGGCCAGCGCCTGCAACATTTGCACAATCAGGCGGATTTTGACTTCAAGCGGGCGCTTCTGGCAAGCTGCTACGAGCGTCTGAGTGTCTTCCAAAAGTTCCATCGTAAAGAACGGCTGGCGGTTGCTGTCGAAACCGTAGTCCAGCACATTGATGATGTACGGGTGGCGGATTGAAGCCAGGATTTTGAATTCCTGAACGAGCGTGCGTCGAATATCGTTGGCATCGCTGGTCGAAAGTCCGATTTTTTCTCGATCTGGCAAAGCCACCCGCTTGAGGGCAACATCGCCGCCAGTGAGCCGATCCAAGGCCTGATAGACAATGCCCATGCCACCTTCACCAATTTGCTTAATCAGTCGGTAGCGTTTATTGACGAACGTCTCGTTTGGATCTGTAGTCATTGGTTTAGGTGTCAGGTTCGCGTAGGTTGTTAGCAGCTCATTATAGCGAACGCCCGGTCAACTCAGCATCTTTTCAGTATAGACACTCCATTGTGATTAGCTCCCTATTTATTGAATACTCAATGTTTTGACAACATTTGCCCGCCAGACAACTGTATTTGCCCTGGGAAATCCGAAAAGCGGGGTGAGAACGACGATCTGCGCTATAATCGGGTTATTATCGAAACCAGGATCGAAGCGTGTCCCTTAAAAATCGACGCCCGGCGCGCGTCATGGCTTTGCAGGCGCTGTATGAACTCGATTGTACTGATCATCCCATCGAACAGGTGATGACCGAACGACTGCGCGAAAACCAGATCGCGGATGATCTGCGTATATTCAGTTATCAGTTGATCAACGGCGTTTTGCAGCACAAAGCGCGGCTCGATCAGTTGATTCAGCAGTACGCGCCCGATTGGCCGCTCGATCAGGTGGCGATTGTGGATCGAAATATTTTACGAATTGCGATCTATGAGTTTGCAATTTGGCGCGATACTCCGGCCAAAGTTGCGATCAACGAAGCGGTTGAACTGGCAAAAGAATTCGGCTCGGAAAGTGCATCTCGATTCGTCAATGGAGTGCTTGGCACACTCACTGTTCACGAGGCAGAAGTGCGCGCCATGCTGGAAGGTAATTCGGTGACGTGATATGAACATTCTTGGAATAGGCCCCGGGCCATTTATCATCTTTTTTCTGGCGTTGATGCTGTTTGGGCCAAAGCAGATGGTTCAATTTGCTTATCAGGCCGGGAAATATCTGGCGCAGTTCCGCGCCATGTGGGAACAGACGATGGAGGCCGTCAACAAGGAGTTTCAGGAAGCGGGGCTGAACATCCCGACAGACCTGGGGACGAAACGCTTCGACATTGGCGCAGAGGCGATGAAGGTCATCAATGGTACGCCGGAAGCGAAAGTTCCCGAAATGCCCCCTGCGGCCAGCATCCCAACACCGCCTATTGTGGGCGAACCCGCTGCCCCAATCAGCGACTCCCAACCGTCGCTCAACAACCCGTCCGATGATGATATACCCAAGAAGTATGACTCATGGCTACCAAACTAATTCCGCCGCCGGATATTCAAAAAGAGGAGGTCTCGGACGGCAATGGCGCTGTCATGGGCTTTTTCGATCATATCGACGAACTGCGCGTTCGCCTGTTACGCACCGTTTTGGGGCTGGCAGTGGGCATGATCGTCTCGCTGATCGTCGCCTCACCTGTTGTCAAATACATCGCGGCGTCGGCCATCACTTCGAATATCACCTTGCAGGCTATTTCGCCGACTGAGAACATCACCATCTTCTTTCGGGTGACGCTCATGCTCGGCGCGATGCTGGCAAGCCCCTATATGACGTGGCAGGTGTTGGGCTTCATCGTACCCGGCCTGACCTCCATCGAAAAACGCTGGCTGCTGCGTGCGATCCCGGCGACGACGGTTCTGTTTGTGATAGGCGTGCTGTTCACCTGGTTCCTGCTGATGCCAGCCTACATCTCGTTTTTGGCGGGCTTTCAGGCGGATGTGATCAAACCGATCTGGACGGGCGATAATTATTTCGGCTTCGTCACGTCGGTCTTGTTCTGGCACGGTGCCGCCTTTGAAACGCCAATTGTGTTCTATGCCCTGGCGCGGATCGGCATCCTCAACGCGAACAAGATGCTAAAATTCTGGCGTCATGCGGTGGTTGCTTCGGCTGTCTTTGCCGGGGTCATCGCGCCGACTTATGATCCGATGACGATGATCGTGATCACAATTGTGCTGTTCACACTGTATATGCTGAGTGTGGCGTTGGTTGCCTTTGGTGTCCCGAACGGCTGGGAACGCAAGAAGAAGGTGTAGTAGAGGCGTGGGATTCAAGTCCTACGCTCAACCATATCCATAGTGATCGCCAACAGATGTCCTCTTTTCGAATTCGGAGAGAGGACATATTTTCTCTCTAAGTCATAAATTTTCGCATAGCCTGTTACATTATGTAAATATAAAGTTTGCCCCTTCAAGACTGCAAATCCGGCTATAATCTATAAGGAGAATAGAGTTGTACGCTTCTAAGGATGCAACATGGCGGACTTGGTTGGGAAGCAATTAGGGCGGTATCAATTAAAGAGTTGTGCTTGGACAAGGTGGCGCGGCTTCGGTCTACCGCTCTGTACAGCCTGCAGTCGATGCGACTACCCTTACTTGTTAGCCAGGAGATCGATAACCGTTTTCGGCTGTCTCACCTGATTAAATCGGGTGGACGGGCAGTTGTCTATGAGGCTGAGGATCGTCGCCTGCCACGCACAGTCGCCGTGAAAATTCTGCTCCCCGAATTATCCAGCAACACCGACTATTTGACACAGTTTAATCACGAAGCAGAAATGGCCGCGCGGCTGCACCATCCGCATATCGTTAAGATGATCGATTATGGCAACAGTTCAATCCATCTGGAGAACGGAACGGGAACATCCGTAATTACATTGTGATGGAATACCTGAGCGGCGGAAGCCTGTCTGATCGAATAGCGGACAAAGCACAGGCCTGGCCTACCCTTCAGCAAATTCGGGGAGTGGTGAAGGACAAGGGTGGTGGTATAGTTGAGACATGATGAAAGGATGTGCAGGCTGTCAAGGCACGCAACGCCAATGGAAAATCGGGGTCACGGCTGCCAGGAGTGAAGGGTACGAGAGCGGGGAGTGCGACTGCGGATACGTGCCAGACCCCAAGCCAGTCGGCTATCGAGACACAATTCGCCAACAAGCGGTGAAATTATACATGGATGGGCTGAATTATCGCCGGATCGGACGGCAACTTGGGGTTGACCATGTGACGGTGATGAACTGGGTGCGCGACCAAGCCCATTTAACGCCCGAACTGCCCGTTGCGGCAACGACGAATAGTGTCCTTGAACTGGATGAACTGTTTACTCAGGTCGCGCCCAAACAGGATAAAAAAACGCACGCTACCTGATGACCAGCGACGAGCGACGAGCGTCGCTCGTCGCTGGTAGTTGCTTGGCGGTTGGTGAATGAGTGAACGCTTGAGGTTGTGCAAACCTTAATCGACCAGGCTTCCCAGTCGCGTTTCTAGTACAGCGATTTATTTACGGTGTATCGTTCGGCGATATTACTTTGCCTGTTTAGCACGCCACACCCGCTGTTCCCCGCGCTCGATGGCACGCTTAACCCTTGTCCTGCGCCTGTTTAGCTTTGCCGGCAAGCGCCGCCAAGCCGATCACCTCCGCTTTCCCAAATATCCGGCCCACCTCAAGGATTTTGTCTACCCTTAACCTTCACCATTCCCGACTGCGCTGAAACCCCGGAATGGTTTCACTTTCTGGAGTATATTCAGTTCCTCAAAGATCACGGCCACAACTTCATCCGCATGTGGCGCTGGGAGCTGTTCAAGTCTCAGGTGGCGGGCGGCGCTTTCCATTTCTGCATGTCCCCGCAGCCCTGGCCTGGCACCGGACTGCACACGGCCCTGGATGGTAAACCCAAGTTCGATCTATCGCAGTTCGACGAGGCATTCTTCGAGCGGCTGCGTGATTACGTGATCACGGCAGGCAAGGAGGGGATCTACGTCTCGGTGATGCTGTTTGATGGCTTTAGCCTTCATCTCAGCAACTTGCCAGACAATGTGGAAGGGCATCCGTTCCACGCCGCCAACAATATCAACGACATCGGGATCAAGTCGATGGTCGATTACCAGGTTCTGCCGCTCGATCCGCGTGTTCGGGACATCCAGGAGGCGTACATCAAGAAGGTCGTTGACACCGTCCGGGACCTACCCAACGTCCTGTATGAAGTTGCCAATGAGGCGTCTGGGAATACCGCCGACTCGATTCAGTTCCCTGGTGGGTTTACCATCGATACCCGTATCGGCGATACGACACAGTGGCAGTATTGGGTGATGAACTTCGTGAACCAGTATGAGCAGGAGATGAACTACATCAAGCATCCCATTGGGATGACGATGCAGGTCCCTGTCCCCGACCAGCGCAAGGTCAACGATCGGTTGTTCAACAGCCCAGCAGACTGGATTTCTCCCGGCTTCGAAGACCCAATTTCGGAAGCAACCGCTGGCAGCGGGCCGCCTCCGGGCAAGTGGCTACTTGACCCGCCTGAGGGCGACGGCATGAAGGTCATCCTCTCCGACACCGACCACTACTCGGCGCTTAGCAGTAACGCGCTGTGGGCGTGGAAAACGTTTCTGCGCGGGCACAATCCCGTACTGTACAACTTGGGAATCATCATGGGAGTCAACCCATCCGATCCTTCCGCAGGCGCGCCGTCCTATGACTCGCTGGGCGCTGGGCGATACACGCCTCTACGCGGAGAAGATAACTCTCATCGACATGGAGCCTAGCGGCGTGCTCAGTTCAACGGGGTATGCGCTGGCAAAGCCTGGCCAGGAATATCTTATCCTCCAGCCTAGTAGACCAACGCATAGGAAACGAGCAAGAAAAGTGTAGAATAAGGAGGTCAAAAAAGAAGCTGCAAGGAGAGGGAAATGCCAGTACGAAAATATGTGGTCAACCTGAAG
>JBBSEU010000219.1:0-10390 GCA_038239365.1 Aggregatilineales bacterium | reverse complement strand
CTGCCATTCAACATGCGCTGTGGGGCAACCGGATTGATCTGAGTTATGCGTTAGCCGCATCGCATGGCAGCGTGTGGGTTTCGGAAGATTTGCTGGTGAATGATTCAGTGCGCGCCGCCGAACACATCCTGAAAACACAGACTGATATATCGCTCAATTGTGTTCATATCATTTGCGATAACACCGGGACAGAACTGGCTACCGATCTGGCATTGGTCGATACGCTGCTCTCCAGCATCAACACGCGCCTGATTTTGCATCTCAAGTTGCACCCCACGTTCGTAAGCGATGCGACAGTCCACGATGTACTATCATTTATCACGCTTATGAGCAAAGGCGAACACGGAACAGCGGCACGCCATCTCTCCGAACGGCTGACCGAGGCGATCAACGCTGAACGGTTGCTGCTTGCGCCCAATGCCTTCTGGAACAGCACCCGTTTTGCCTGGGAAATGCCACCCCATCTGCTGGAATTTTTCAAATCAACACCCGGTCTGGTAATCGTCAAGGGCGATGCTAATTATCGGCGCATTGTGGGCGATGCGCTTTGGCCGCCGACTACCCCCTTTAGCGACGTGCTGAGCTATTTTCCCGCGCCCGTTTTGGCCGTCCGCACGCTCAAGAGCGATCCGATTTGTGGTTTGCCACCCGGCCTTGCCGAACGCCTCGATACCATTGACCCGGAATGGCGCTTCAATGGGCGGCGCGGCCTGATTCAGATGAGTTGAAAAAAGGTAGCCATGACTGACCAACCCACCCAACCGCAACCGCCCGCGCCAACCCCGGCGCTGCTCCACGCCGCCGAAGAATTGATCGCACTGGATTTCACCAACGCCGAACGTGCCCTGATGCTTGAAAATGTGGCCGAACATCGCGCCCAATATGAGCAGCTTCATCAAGTCGCTATTGAAAATAGTGTGCCGCCCGCCTTCACTTTCAATCCGCGACTGCCCGGCCAAACCTACGAAACCGAACGCCGCCCCATTCAAATCAGCGCGGTTGAGGTTCCGCCATTGCCCGATGATCTGGAGAAAGTCGCGTTCTGGCCTGTGACGCATCTGGCACACCTGATCAAAACGCGGCAGGTCAGTTCCGTCGCGCTGACCGAAATGTACTTACGGCGGCTCAAACGCTACGATCCGATCCTCAAATGCGTGGTGACGTTCACCGAGGATTTAGCGATGGCTCAAGCGCGCCGTGCCGATGCTGAACTGGCGAACGGTCATTATCGTGGGGCGCTGCACGGTATTCCCTGGGGTGCCAAAGACCTGTTAGCCACGCGCGGAGTCGCGGCCACCTGGGGTGCTGAGCCGTACCAGGAACAGGTTTTCGACTACAATGCCACTGTCGTGGATCGGCTTGAAGCGGCGGGCGCGGTGCTGATCGCCAAACTGACACTAGGTGCATTGGCCTGGGGTGATGTCTGGTTTGGCGGCATGACGCGCAACCCCTGGAATACCGAGGAAGGATCAAGCGGATCGTCGGCGGGTTCGGGATCGGCAACGTCGGCAGGTTTGGTTGGCTTCTCGATTGGCACGGAAACACTCGGCTCGATTGTGTCCCCCTCGACACAGTGCCGGATCACAGGCTTGCGCCCGACATTTGGCCGTGTCAGTCGCTATGGGGCAATGGCGCTCAGTTGGACGATGGATAAGATCGGCCCGATGTGCCGTTCGGTAGAAGACTGCGCGCTCGTGTTCGATGCGATCTATGGCCCCGATGGCAAAGACCCGACGGTGAGCGATTACGCCTTCAACTGGACACCGAACACCCCGTTAAGCGATCTAAAAATCGGTTATCTGAAATCCGCTTTTGATGAGGAACACGACGGCAAGCCTCAAAACGATATGGCGCTTGAAGTTTTGCGCGGTCTCGGCATCGACTTGATCCCGATCAGCCTGCCCGATCTGCCGATTCAAGCCATCTCGTTCATCCTAGAGGCCGAAGCCGCCGCCGCCTTCGATAAACTGACGCGCAGCAACCGCGACGATCTGCTGACCCGCCAGATCAAAGACGCCTGGCCGAACGTCTTCCGCGCGGCGCGCTTGATCCCGGCAGTGGAATACATTCAGGCGCAGCGCGTCCGCACGATGCTCATGCGCGAGATGGATGACCTGATGAGTCAGATTGATGTGTATGTTACGCCGTCGTTTGGCGGCAATACACTGCTACTCACCAACATAACCGGGCATCCCGCCGTAGTCGTGCCAACCGATCCGACTTCTGAAAACAAATCGAACAGCCTCACTTTTACGGGCAAGTTGTATGGTGAAGCCGCTACCCTGACCGTCGCCAAAGCCTTTCAGGATGCGACGGATTTTCATACGCGGCGGCCTGAGATAAAAGCGGGGGCGTAATGGCGACGGCACTTGTCACAGGCGGAACGGGTTTTGTCGGTTCGCACGTCGCCCGAACGTTGATCGCCGCCGGGCATACCGTTCGCATCTTGCATCGCCCATCCTCACCGATGACGGTCATTGCCGATTTGCCCGTTGAACACGCCATCGGCGACGTAACAGATGATGAGTCGCTCTTGGCCGCGATGAACGGCTGCCATTGGGTGTTTCATGTCGCGGCGGTGGCCGACTACTGGCGCAGCGACAAAGCGCGTATGTATCATATCAATGTTGACGGATCGCGTATGGTGTTTGAGGCGGCAGAGCGAATGGGCGTCAAGCGGGTGATCTTTACCAGCAGTGGCGCGGCAGTCGGCAGACCGACTAACGATCAGCCCGCCGATGAAACGATCCGCTTCAATTTGCCGCCTTCGCAGCTACCCTATGGACACAGTAAGTTCCTGGCTGAAGCGGAAGCCTATCGCGCCGTTGCACGCGGGTTAGATGTGGTGATCGTGAATCCGTCCGTCGTGTTGGGTCCCGGCGATCTGAATCGAACGTCCGGTGAGATCATCGTGGAGTTGAAAAAAGGCGGCGTGCCTGCCATCCCGCCGGGAAGCGCAACCCTGATCGATGTGCGCGATGTGGCGGCTGCACATCTGGCAGCGGCGTTGGTAGGGCGTCGCGGCGAACGCTATTTGTTGGGCGCGCACAACGTCAACTGGCATGATCTGAATGTGCTGGCCGCCGAGATTGTGGGAGTTAAGCCGCCGCCGTTGGTGGTGCCGCGCCCGTTCGTTGAGCCAATCTCGTTGGCGGTGACGGGCTTACGCGCACTCAAAGTGCCGATCAAGATCGATGGCAATCAGGTACGGCTGAGCGGTCAAAATATCATCTTCGACTGCCGCAAAGCGTGGCGCGAATTGGGTGAACCCCAAATCGGCCTGCGCCAAATGTTGCAGGATACCTATGATTGGTACGTGGCGCAGGGCGTGTTTGAGAAATATTAATAGGGCCAACGGGGTTGCAATCTAACATAGGTAATGTTACGCTAAGTTGCCCAAAGCGAACATACGAGCGAGTTTGATGCTAGAGTTAGTCCTGGAGCGTAATATGGACACAGTACTATCTGATTTAATACTCAACCCTACTTCTAATGACGCCGACAAAGCTGGTCAAGGGCAGTGGCAAGATAGATTAGTTTTGGGTGATTGCCTTTATGTCTTGCAGCAAATGCCTGCTTCTAGTATTGATCTGATTGTAACTTCCCCTCCCTATGCCGACAGCCGTAAAAATACCTACGGCGGTATTCATCCCGATCAATATGTCGAATGGTTTTTGCCGATTGCGGCTGAACTCAAACGAGTTCTAAAAGATGATGGTACTTTCATCTTGAACATCAAGGAAAAAGTGGTTGATGGAGAACGCCATCCATATGTCTTGGAACTCATCCTAGAGATGCGTAAGCAAGGATGGCGTTGGACAGAAGAATATATGTGGCATAAAAAGAACTCGTCGCCGGGTAAGTGGCCTAATCGCTTCCGTGATGCCTGGGAACGCTGTTTACAGTTCAATAAGCAAAAGAAATTTAACATGTATCAAGAGGCGGTGATGGTGCCAGTTGGCGATTGGGCAAAATCGCGCCTCAAAAACCTTAGCGAAACTGATAAACGCCGTGACACTTCAAAAGCCGGGAGCGGCTTTGGTAAAAACGTTTCTAATTGGGTGGGGCGTGATATGGCCTATCCGACCAATGTTTTACACTTGGCAACAGAATGCGGCAATAAAAATCACAGTGCCGCTTTTCCAATCGAATTGCCCACTTGGTTCATCAATCTGTTCACACAGCCGGGCGATACTGTCCTTGATCCATTCGTCGGTTCAGGTACTTCAGCAGTAGCTGCCAAAGAACTGAATCGGCATTACGTCGGAATAGAAATCAAAGATGACTATCATCGACTTGCTCTTGAAAATGTTAGTGCAGCCAAACCAATTCCTATTCAGCCGAGATTGATATGAGCGATTCGACATATCAATCCTATTATAATTATCTGGCTGAACACGTCCTTACGCCCTTTTATGATAAACGATTGCACGATTTACAGCGTTTGACACTAACGAATGTCCTGAAACGCAAAAACCCCTATCTATTCAAAGCAAAAAACATCGAGCTTGCCGGTGATTTTGTGAAAAGCATTGTCGATGCGTTTTTATCTTCTCAAGAGGAAACGGTATTCGGCAACCTCTTGGAGAAATTCGCTATATTCGTTTCTAGCCAAAATGACGGTGGTTTCAAATCCGTTTTTAAAAGCGTCGATCTCGAATTTGAACGGGCAAGTGTCTATTACATCGTTGGAATCAAGTCAGGAACGAATTGGGGTAATGCCGATCAGATTAATCGTATGCGAGATAATTTCAAGGCTACACGAATAACATTGCGGGAACATGGTGTTACCAATGAAATAAAGGCTGTGAATGGCTGCATGTATGGTACTGAGTCGCGTCCGCTTAAAATCAATCAAGACCCAGATAAGACTTATTTCAAATATGCGGGGCAGGAATTTTGGCAGTTTATTTCAGGTGATGATCAGCTTTATCAAGCTATCATTCTGCCAATTGATGCGGAAGCCAAACTGAAAGACACTACATTCAAACAAGCCTACGCCGAAAAAGTCAATGAGATGACACAGGAATTTGCCACACGCTTTCTGTCTGACCATCAAATTGATTGGGGACGTTTAATTGATTTTGTCTCAAAGCGTCAAAGCTAGCCACAACACGCGGCAAGCTCTTCCAAAACAGCGCCGAGATGACAATATTCGTGTCAATAACGACGCGGATCATTCAGACTTCGATCCAACTGCCGCGATCCGATCCACCTTCGATTTGGCAAGCTCGTCTTCGATTTCTTCAAGTGTTAAGCTGCCTTCAAGTTTACGCATGGCCTCTCGTAGGCGATTGGCAGCTTGGGCGCGTACCAATTCTGCTTCGATCATATGTGCGATGCTCGTGTCGTTGATCATGACCCCGTCGGCCTTAGCTTGCGCTAAAAGTGCTTCCGGCAGCCTGATCATCATTTCAATGTCGCTCATCGGCTTAAATTCCTAAACAAACCACTCTTTTATTATATCCGATTGCCGTTTATTGCGTTCGACTTTCCGCCTTGTCAAGCCGCCGTCTTCCCTGTACAATACTCCCGCCAAATCGTCCGTGAAAACGCGGACGCTTTCCGCCTCTGCAAAGGCGCTCGCCAGGTGCAGGGGCAAACCCGAGGAAAGGAGGAATACCACTATTATGCGTGAATACGAATTGACGTTCATTATCCCGTCGGATGTTGCCGACGATGAAGTGAATGGCGTTGTCCAGACCGTCACCGGCTGGGTCGAGCAAGGTACGGGCAAAGTGACCGAAGTTAACAACTGGGGTCGCAAGCACCTGTCTTACCCGATCAAGGACTACCGCGAAGGCACCTACGTACTGTTCAAAACCAACCTGGAAACTGCGGCGCTGCCCGAATTGGAGCGTTCGTTGAAGCTGTCCCCCCAGGTGATTCGCTACCTGCTAATCCGTTCTGGGGAGTAAAATAGAGCGGTATCACTCCAGGTTAAGCGAGGTATTGGTATGGGACGCGGTTTAAACAAAGTGATGATCATTGGGTCGCTAGGCCGTGACCCGGAACTGCGCTATACGCCCAGTGGCCGCCCTGTAACCAGTTTCAGCGTCGTGACGAGCCGAAGCTGGACAAGTGCCGAAGGCGAACGCCGCGAAGAGTTTGAATGGTTCAACGTCGTGGCATGGGGGCAGTTGGCCGAAATTTGCAAGTCGCACCTCAAAAAAGATCAACAGGTCTATGTCGAGGGGCGCTTGCAAACGCGCGGCTGGGAAGATGATAACGGGCAGCGCCATTTCCGTACCGAACTGGTCGCCAACGAGATGATCGTGTTGGGCGACAGGCGGACGGCGGGCGAATTTGCCCAGGATGCAGAAGATGATGAAGACGACGGCAACTATGCCTTTTAGCAAGGCATGGCCGCAGCAGATTAGGAGTAAATGAGCGTGAGTAACTACGAACGCGACAATATGGACGATGTCGATGGGCGGGGCGGACGTGGCCCTGGTCGATACGGCCCCCGTCGTGCCAAGATTTGCAACTTTTGTGCCGATAAGATCGTGCATGTCGATTATAAAGACCCGGATTTGCTTCGCCGCTATCTGACAGATCGCGGTAAAATCCGTCCGCGTCGCCAAACCGGGACGTGCGCCAAACATCAACGCAGCCTGCGAACCGCAGTCATCCGCGCCCGCCATCTGGCGCTTCTGCCATTCACGGCTGAACACGTTCGCGGGGACTAGCTTTTGGCATTGGCTATCAGCCCCGATGTATCGCTCATGTTTTCGGCTGATAGCTGACTGCTAATTGCTTTTAAGGAGCTTTTATGTCCCTCAAGAAACGTAATACTACCGGGCTGCCCGGATCGAATCGGCGCGATTCGGCAACACGCAACCAGTATCGTTCACGCTCGCAGCGTGAGGCCGAAACCAACCGTCTGGTACTGATCATCACGGGCGTGATTACGCTGGTGATTGCGTTAATCCTGGGCGGCGCATTCCTGATTGATGGCGTCGTCAGGCCAGCGCAGGCCGTCGCCAGTGCGGGCGGGCAAAGTATTGCCAGTCGTGATTTTGCGAAGCGCGTCACCTATGAACGCTGGCGGCAGAGCAACGTCATCGCGCAATACTACCAGAACCCGTACTTGCAGCAGCAGTTGGCCGATCCCCAGAGTCAGATCGGGCAGTTGTATCAATCGTTGACGCAGCCCATCTCGTTCGGCAAAAGTGTGCTGGATCAAATGACGAACGAACTGGTCATCAAGCAGTACGCTGACGCAAACGGCATCAAGCCCGATGATGTCGAAGTGCAGGATAGCATCAATCGTCAGTTTGGCTACATCCCGAATCCCAAAACAGAGACGCCAACGACGACTCCAACCCTGACCGCTACCCCAATCATCACGGCGACGGCCAGCCCGATCCCGACGATCACGCCCACCGCTTCAATCACGGCAACGGCAACGCTGACACCGTTCCCGACGGGTATCCCAACCGTGACACCGGGTGCCACCGAACAAAAAGCCAACTTTGATAAGTCACAAACGAACGTTTATGCTTCTGCGGCCAAGCTGACCGGATTGAGCGAAGACGACATTCGCACGCTGTTCCGGCAGTCTGCGATTAACTCCGCTCTGAGTGACAAGGTGAAAGAAGCCGTTGCGGGCAAACTGGTAGCAGTTCAGGATGAAGTCAAAGCGCGGCACATCCTGGTTGCCACCGAAGGCGAAGCCAACGACGTGATCAAAGCCTTGCAATCCGGCGAATCGTTCGCGGCGCTGGCACGTTCTGTCTCGACGGATACGGGCAGCGGCGCACAGGGCGGCGAACTCGGTTGGGCGACAAAGGGCAAATACGTCAAAGAGTTTGAGGATTACGCCTGGAGCGGCAAAATCGGTGATGTGTCCGGCCCCATCAAGACACAGTTCGGCTATCACATCATCCAGATCGAGGCGCGCGAACCACGCACGCTGACCGATCAGGAGCAGAAAGATGTTCAAAACAAAGCCTTCACCGACTGGCTGACCAAAACCAAAGACGAAAAGAAGGTGACAACTTACGACATCTGGACGGATCGAGTGCCAAGCGAACCGAGTCTGGATAAGTTCGGCGTACCTTCCAACCTGAGCAGCAGTGGGGCCAGTAACCCATTTGGCGGCCTGGGTCAGTAATCGACTTCACCCCCTCTGTTGAAGTTCATACATCGACAGTTTTATCACGCCGGGGAATATATTCCCCGGCCAAAACTTGACCCCTTTATTTCGGCAAATAATCGTTACTATATGCCGCGTTCAAGTCAATTGACTTATCGATCAACCCCATTGAGAGCAGTGTATCCTGCGACAGTTTCCAGCCTGCCGGGTCAGTATGTCCCAATTGTGCGGCCTTCCACAGCTCAACCGAGTTGACCAACACCTGACGCTGCACCGGATCATCCCCCAAATTTTCAACATACTTGCGGCTGATGTCGTAGGCGGCTTTCGGGTCAGCAATCGTATCGGCCAGCCCTTTGGCAATTGCGGCATTCATCCCCCGTACCCAATCGGGGTGTGCCTTGAGCGTCTCCTCGTTCGTGACCAGTCCGTTCGCCACCAGATTGGCATAGTCGGAAATTTTGATCACATTCACCTTGAAGCATTTATTTTCAACTTGCAGCGGCTCATTCGCCACGTAGATCACCGAAGCATCCACCTGCTTCGCACACAAAATCGGCGTGGTGTTGAAGCCGATTTCGCGCACTTCCTTGAGATCGCTTTCCTTCAAATTGACCGCTTTGAGCAGCGCCTGAAAGCCGATATAGCTTGCCCCAAACTTGCCCGGCACGCTCACCACATGCCCGGCCAACGCCTTCGGATCGGTGATGTTGGCGTCAGCCGGGATCGCTATGCCCACCGGAAAACGTTGATACCACGCGAACACATACACGACGGGAGCGCCTTTCGAGCGTGCCAGGATGATCTGTTCCCCGCTGATGATCCCGAATTGCAGCTTGTTCACGCCGATTCGCGTGAGTCCATCGGTTTCGTTGTAGCTTGGCTCAAGCATCACATCGAAGCCCTGCTCGGCGAAATAGCCGCGCTCTAAAGCCACATACAGCGGGGCAAACTGCACATTATGGATATAGCCCAAAAACAGCGTTTGCGCGATCCGGGTGGTATTCGCCGCGCCAACTTGCGGACTGCCACATGCGCTGAGCAAGGCAATGATCATGGCGAACAGAGACACTTTGACTTTCATTCGATTCACTTTCTCAAACTCCGATTAAAACGATCCTTGTGAGTCGCGCTGCCAGACCAGCAAACGGCGTTCGAGCCGTCCGACTGCCCCGTACAACAGCAACGCAAAGATCGTCAGGGTAAACACACTCACAAAGGCCAGCGGCGAGTCGTAGCGACTACGCGCGGCATACAACAGGCTGCCGATTCCACCCAGCGGCGTCACCGACTCTGCCACAACCGCACCCGCAACCGCCAACGTTGCGCTCACCTTCAACCCACCGAACAAAACGGGTAGGGCGGCTGGCAGTTCAAGGCGGCGGAAGGTTTCCCAGCGCGTGGCTGCAAACGAACGCATCAATTCGTGGGCTTCTTCTGGAACGTTTTTGATACCCACAATCGTACTGACCAGCATTGGGAAAAAGACGATGAACGCGCATAGCAGAATATTGCTGAACAAGCCGGGCCCCAACCACAAAATCAGGGCAGGGGCAATCGCCACGATGGGCAATGCCTGAAACGCCACGATGTACGGCCACGCGATCTGCTCCAACGTGCGGCTGTGCGCGATCAGATAACCAAACAGGAACGCCGTCCCTGCGCCGATCAGCAGCCCGGCGGCGATCTCAACCGAGGTGGTGAGCAGTTCGCGCGTCAGTAAGCCATTCCCCGCGACTTCCAAAAAACGTTGGGCGATCTGGCTGGGGCGCGGCAAAAGTAGCGAAGTTGGACCCTCAGCGGGGACAACGATCTGCCAAACAACCACAAGGCATAATGTCATGATCGGCGCTATCCAGCGCAGCCAGGAACCGCGTTTCTGAACGGATTCAGTTGACGCTTCGGGAAGCAGGGTAAGACGTATCAGCCGCCGATGCGTTGGATCAGGATCATTAGTCAGATTGAGTCGATGTGCCATAACAAAAAGCCCCGCGTCTTTGCAGAATTTGCAGACGACAGGGCAGAAGCCACAAATCGAAACGAACCACTCAGACGATCAACAAACGGATCATCCGGCGGCACCATCGACTTGTGCGCGAATAGAACCATCCCCGGTAACAGCGTGTGCTGAACCAGATGGCCTATCAGAACCCTCTTTCATCCGGACTATCACCGTCGGCTTCGGCTCTGAACCGAATCCACCGCTTGCGCGGGTCGCGGGCTTGGCGCTCATCACGCCCTACCGCCGGTAGAGACTTTCACTCTGCCCTGAGGGTTGCCTATTCAATTAGG
>JBBSEU010000218.1:0-10391 GCA_038239365.1 Aggregatilineales bacterium | reverse complement strand
GGCAGAAGTTGAAAGCACTGATTCAACCCGAAATCATCTCTCAACTATCGGCGCTCAATGGTGGCAGCACGGCAGCGGCATGGGGTGATTTCGCGGGACTGCCGTTCGAGTGGTCGTCCATCAGTTACTTTGAACCGGAAGAACAACCCGTCGCTATCTTCGAATATCCGTGAAAGGCAGGCTTGATATGTTTATCCCAAGTGTCATTGAAGAATCCTCGCGCGGCGAACGCAGCTACGACATTTATTCGCTGCTGCTCAAAGAACGAATCGTGTATCTGGGCAGAGCGATTGATGATCAGGTTGCTAACCTGATTGTTGCCCAACTGCTCTGGCTAGAGCGCGAAGACCCGGAAAGCGAAATCAAGCTGTACATCAACAGCCCCGGCGGCCAGGTTCATGCCGGGTTCGCCATCTATGACACGATGCAGTTGATTCATGCGCCCGTCAGCACTTTTGCGATTGGTTTGGCGGCCAGCTTCGGCACGATCCTGTTGACAGCGGGCACTAAGGGACGACGTTTTGCAATGCCCAATGCCACGATTCACATGCACCAACCGCTCGGCGGCGCAGAGGGGCAGGCGTCGGACATTGTAATTCAGGCCAAAGAAATGGTACATTCCCGCGAACGTCTGAACCGTATCCTTTCGGAGTCAACGGGTCAGCCGATAGAGGTCATCGAACGTGATACAGACCGCGATTACTACATGAGTGCCGATAAAGCGGTGGAGTACGGCCTGATTGATACTGTTTTGCTGCCCGCTGCTGCACAATCCCCGAATGGCAAACATCGCGCTATCGCGTAAATCAGCAGGCGATTCCTCAACAAGTGTGGGAGGCTGGCCGCAAGGTTGGTCTCCCATTTTTTTGCCCCAACCCATTTCTAACGCGCGCCACATAGTTCGTGTATAATTGCGGTTTCGATATGGGAAGTGTAGGCAAAAATGGAAGACCTGATCAACCAACTGAACGAAATGCGCGAAACGATTGAAAACCTTACGGTGCGTCTTTGACGTAGCCGGAAAAGAAGCTGAAGTTAACGCTTTAGAAGAGCAATCGGGCACGCCAACTTTCTGGGACGAGCCGCGCGCCGCTCAACAAACGATGCAGCACCTGAGCGAACTCAAGTCCGAGATTGAACGCTGGCGCAGTGTCGAAAGTCAAATTAACGACGCGCTGGAACTGGCGCAAATGGCCGATGAAAGCCTGCGCGAAGACCTCCTGATGGAGACTGACGCGATCCAAAAAACCGTCGATGATTTATCCTTCAAGGCGCTGATGAGCGGCAAGTTTGACCGTGAGGGCGCGATCCTGTCGATTCACGCCGGGGCGGGTGGGACGGAATCGCAGGATTGGGTATCAATGCTGCTCCGTATGTTCCTGCGTTGGGCAGAACTACATAATTTCAAGACCGAAATCCTTGACCAGATGGCCGGTGAAGAAGCGGGCATCAAAAGCGTTACGCTGACGATCAAAGGATCGTATGTGTACGGTTATTTGCAGTCGGAACGCGGCGTACATCGGCTGGTACGCATCAGCCCATTTGATGCGGCCAAGCGGCGACATACGTCTTTTTCGCTGGTCGAAGTCTACCCGGACGTGCAGAACAACATCGAGATCGAAGTCCCCGAAAAAGACATCACAATTGACTCGTTCCGTTCGAGCGGCGCGGGCGGCCAAAACGTCCAGAAAAACGAAACAGCGATTCGTGTTACGCACCTGCCCACCGGAATCGTCGTGACCTGCCAGAACGAACGCAGCCGAATGCAAAATCTGGAAACGGCGATGAACGTCCTCAAGGCACGGCTGCTCGATCTGGAACTGCGGAAGCAGGAAGACGAAATTGCCAAGTTGAAGGGTGATCACGTCGAGATGGGTTGGGGCAACCAGATTCGATCCTATGTGCTGCATCCCTATCAGATGGTCAAGGATCATCGCACCGAACACGAGACCGGGAATACACAGGCCGTGCTGGATGGTCATCTGGACGAGTTCATGGAAGCCTATTTGCGTTCGCGTGTTGGCATAACAACGACCTGAATGTAGGAAAATGGCAGAAACAAACGCATCGACTTTCGCCCTGGCAATAGAAGCCCTTAGCAGCGGGCGTTACCGTATCAACGTCACCGACTCCCCGGCGGGCACGGCTTCGACGGAGATCGATGCGCCTGCCACCTTCGATGATCTGGCACAGTTGGGCGATGTGCTTGGCGGGCGTGCCGGGCTTTCGGCACAGCAGCAGGACGAAGCGGCGCGCACTTTCGGCGAAAAGCTGTTTCGGGCAGTGTTCAGCGGCCCGATCTACGATGCGTACACGAGCAGCCTTGCCAGCGCGGGCGACAGCGGTTTGAACGTTCGCCTGACACTGGATAAAGCCGGGGTGCTGGCCGATGCACCCTGGGAACTGCTGCGTGCGCCCAAAGCCAAAGCACCGCTGCGAGTGGCACTTCCGTCAGCGCCTCGCCAGCCGCACGCGGTGGGTGGCCTGCGCGAATCGGTATCCGGGCCGCGCCTGTTGATTATCGTGGTACTGCTGCTGATCGTCGGCGCGGTGATTTTTGCGATCAGTCGGCGTGCGGGCGGCATGGTACTCATCCCGCCAGCCATTGATGCCGATCTGACCGTCACCAATTTGCGCTTTTTGCCGCCGCATCCGTCCCCTGGTCAAGTGGTTAAAGTAGCGATCACTTTCAAAAACACCGGGACTACTGACTCTGGGGCATTTAATTGGGCATGGTTCAAGCTCGATCCGGGGCAGGAGAGCGGCCCGGACATACAAGGTCGAGTCGAGAACGTCTCACCGGACACGACGATCACGGTCAAGGGCGAATTTATCCCCGGTTGGTGGGGCGAATACAGTACTACAGCCTGGGTGAATTTCGATGCAAAAGCGACTGAAAAAAACTTGTTTAATAACTTCAACAAACCTGGCGCAGGCTTTATTGCGGCCAATCACGATCCCTTTGTGATCGATTTTACGCTGCTGCCTAATGGCTCATCCCTGCTCGAAAACAAAGAGCTGAAAGGTGATGAGTTTGCCGCCTGGAATTTGTCGCTCAAGGCCGACTCCACTGGTAATACGCAGTGCAGCACCGCGATTGTGAAGCTGCTTATCCAGGACGACATTAACCGCCTGACGACAGGGCTTCCCCAGAAAACGGATACCTGTACCAATTTGCCGATTGTGTTTCTGTTGAGTCGTCCTATCGGCGCGGCCAGCGTTGATTTCATCGCGCAGACTGCCGGTGATTATTCGCTTGATCTGCTCGACTCAAGCGGTCAGGTGATCAGTACGGCGAAGGTGACGCTGCTACAACCCGGTAGTGGGACGCTCAAAGTACCCTTAAATAACCGTGTATTGGCAGACACGGCAGGCGCAATGGGCGTTGTGTTTCGTGGACAGGGCAGCATTGCGTTGCAGCGACTGATACTTAATGAGGTTGTCGCTGTAACCCCAAGTTAGTTGAGTGTGTCGGTTGTTTCCTGAGCAGGATTGTTATTCAAACGAGACAGGTTTTTTGCAGAACTTGTGTAGACTCCCCTTGTCTTTCAAACTTTTCTGACAAGGATTCAAAACTATGAAATTCGAGATTCACCATACGGTGATGCAATCTCTGGAAGTGCATCTGGAAACGAACGAGGCGCTGTACACACAGGCAGGCGGCATGGCCTGGATGTCCGATGGGGTTGAGATGACCACAGCGGGTAAAGGCGGTCTGGGTGGGATGCTTGGTCGTGCGCTGTCCGGTTCAAGCCTGCTGCTGACCACCTATAAATCCAGAGTGCCAAATGGCATGGTTGCATTCGTGACAGACGTGCCTGGGAAGATCATTCCGATGCATCTTCCGGCGGGCGCAAGCATCATCGCTCAGCGTCACACCTTTTTGACCGCTCAAGAGTCAGTGACGCTTGAGGCAACCTTCACCAAAAAACTTGGCGTGGGTATGTTCGGTGGCGAAGGGTTTGTGTTGCAGAAAGTGACTGGGCCGGGCATGTTCTGGGCGGAGATCAGCGGCGAAGTGCAGGAATACACGCTGGCACCCGGACAGGTGATGAAAGTCGCACCAGGGCACATCGCCATGTTCGAGCCAACCGTCACCTACGATATTCAAATGGTCAAAGGCGTAACGAATATCCTGTTCGCGGGTGAAGGCTTATTCCTGGCAACTCTGACCGGGCCGGGCAAACTCTGGTTGCAGACGATGCCGATCAGTATGCTGGCCGCCGCCGTCAAGGAATTTATCCCCACCAAAAGCGGCTGATCGAATTCAGCGTCTGGACTCCCCCTCTCTGTCGCGGTCACTGCATACGCCGGAAACGCAGTCGGAGGGGGCTGGATAGTGAGGTCAATCAATCCGGCGTGTGTTCGGCCTTCTGCACTTCGCGCGTTCCGGTGCCATCACCTGTCGTCATCAATTGACGATTTTCACCATAATGATCTTCATAGTACAACAAGCGCGTACCACTCGGATCGGTAACGCTGAAATACTGCACGGCTTTTCCATGAAATGCCCCCCAGTCCTCAATGATTAATTCACTGCACACCACGCCCTGCGCCACCAGTTGCGCGCGCTCAATCAGAATATATTGCACAGAGATACGGATCATCGTATTCAATGTGATAGGCATACTCGCCGAGGCCGCATCGACCCAGGTGAGTTGTGCTTCGGCAAAGGGCATGATGCTAAACGTATTTGGGTTGGTTGTGTGCGCCGGAAAGTGTTTGAAATTTTCCAGGTAAAAAGCGCGCACTTCGGCCAGTTTATCGGTGAAGATCACCGTCGTACACAAACGCATTCGGTTATTTACTCCTCATGTCGGGGAATTGATCGTGTATAGTGTACAACATCTGACATGCCAAATGGCTACGCTTGTGCTGCCAAAAACGCCTCAACTTCTGCCCGGTCTGGTAATGCGGGCATTGCGCCAACGCGGGTCGTTGCCAACGCGCCCGCTGCACTACCCCAACGCATCGCCTCACGCAGCGGCTTGCCTTCAATCATGGCAACAGTGAACATGGCCGTAAACGCATCGCCTGCCCCTGTCGTATCACGCGCATCCACCGCGAAGGCGGGCAGCGCGAACGTTTCCTCAGCGGTCATCAGCAGTGCGCCCGCCGCGCCGCGTTTTAGCAAAACCGCTTTCGGCCCCTGATCGAGCAGTTGACGCGCCGCCCGCCGCGCTGCTTCATCGGTATCAACCGGATAACCAACCATCGCCGCCGCTTCATGTTCGTTGGGCGAAAGCACCGCCGCATCACGCCATGTCGCCGGATCGAACTGGCGGGGCGGGCCTGCATCCACGATCACCGGGATATTGTGCGCTTTTCCGAAACGTACTACTGCTGCGACGGCGCTTTCGGGAATCTCAAAGTCAACAATGATCGCGTTCAGTGTCGCCGCTTGTGGCCTGAGCGCGCTTTCAATAAACGCTGCGCTCACCGCATCATTCGCGCCCATGATCACCAGTATTGTGTTCTCACTCTGATCGTTGACCAGGATAATCGCGGTACTGGTCTGGACACTAGCATCAATCCCGACGCTTGAAATATCAACGCCTGCCCTTTTGAGGGCATCCAGTTCGAGTCGGCCAAAATCATCGTCGCCCACCTTGCCGATCAGCAGACTATGCGCGCCCAGTTTGGCAATCGCAGCGGCAGCATTCGCGCCTTTGCCACCCGGCCCAATGTGCAAACTATGGGCAACGAAATTCTCGCCAGTCAGTGGTACACGCGGCGTCGATACGGCCAGGTCTACGACGATGCTGCCAATGGATGCGATGCTGATCATGCCTTCTGCCCTTCAACACAAGCAATTAAGTAGAACTGCTGGCTGATAAGTCTACCACATCCTGCATGGTGGATAGTGCGGAAAACGATTTCTCAGATTACAATTTTGACAATTTATAGGGATTATTTGATGACGAAAACTATTTTAGCGTTCGATCTGGGCACGAGCGGTACTAAAGCCAGTTTATTTGATTTACAAGGGCGCGTGATCGCATCGGCGACGGCCAGCTATGAGACGGCTTACCCTCACCCGACGTGGGCAGAGCAAAACGCCGATGATTGGTGGCGCGCAGTATGCACTACTTCAAGAGAATTGCTCGGTCAGCCAGGTGTCCGCGCAGAAAACATCGCCGTGATCGCGTTGTGTGGGCATATGATGGGCGTTTTGCCTGTTGATGAACGAGGTCAGCCGTTACGCCCTTCGATCATCTGGGCAGATCAACGGGCAACGCACGAAACCGAACTGATGCGCGCTGTCTGTGGCGACAGCGCCATTTATCAACAGACAGGGCATCGACTCAGTCCGGCCTACTGCGCCGCCAAAATGCTCTGGATCAAACATCACGAACCCGATATTTACGCGCGAACCCGATATTTTTTGCAGGTCAAAGATTACATTGCCTATCGTCTATCGGGGGTATTTGCTACCGATTACAGCGACGCTTCCGGCACGCATTTGTTTGATCTGGCTGAACGCTGCTGGTCACAGGATTTGATCGCAGCCCTCAGTCTTGATGCTGATCAATTGCCACCTGTTTTTCCGTCGGCACAGGTGATCGGTCAGGTCACTTCTGAAGCTGCGCGGGTCACGGGGTTACGTGCTGGAATACCCATCGTGATCGGCGGCGGCGATGGCTCGTGCGCGACAGTTGGAGCCGGCGCGGTAGTATCGGGCGATGCTTACGTCTACATCGGATCATCGGCCTGGGTGTGTGCGGCCACTGATCAACCGCTGCTTGATCCCGGTCAGCGGATCGTCACCTTCGCACACCTGGATACGAAGTTGTACTGTCCACTGGGCGCGATGCAATCGGCGGGGGCAGCCTATGCGTGGCTATCCAAAACGTTGCAAGGTGACAGCACTGAACTGGATGCCGCCGTCGTTAACTCCTCGATAGGCGCAAATGCTCTGTTGTTCTTGCCGTTTATGATGGGCGAACGTGCCCCGCTCTGGAATCCAATGGCACGTGGTGTATTTCTGGGGCTTACACCATCGCACACGCGCGGCGATCTGACGCGCGCGGTACTTGAAGGCGTGGCGCTGAATCTATGCAGCATTTTGAAGGTACTCACGTCGCAAGGTGTCGCCGTCGAGCAAATTCGATTTATTGGCGGCGGCGCACAAAGCAGCGTGTGGCGGCAAATTTTGGCGGATGTATTTGGTATCCCGATCTTGATCCCGGAACTGCTCTCCGAAGCGACGGCCTGGGGCGCTGCTGTTGCGGGCGGCGTGGGGATGGGACTATTCAAAAACTTCGATGCGGCGCGTCAGCACACCAACATCGCCGCCACGATTGAACCTGACTTGCGCGCAGTACGGCGCTATGCCGAACTGCATAAGTTATTCGGCCAAACCTATCAGGCGCTCATCCCAATTTATGAAGGATTAGCCAAATTTGGGATGATTGACTCCCCTTCCACCTGAGGGGAAGGGGTTGGGGGATGAGGGCTAATCCTGACGATTGCCGCCCAACAAAATACCAAGCAGCAGCCCGAAAATGAATACGACTCCCAACGACTGCCACACGTTCTGTTGCACCGCGTGGGTTGCGTCTTCGCCCATCTGATCGAGCGTGCGGCTGTCCAGGTACAACGCCGCCTTTTCCATGCCGCGCGCCAACTGCTGCGACTGCCGGATCATCTCCTCATTGCCGCCCTTCACGGCTTCTTTGCGGAGGGTTTCTGCCGCTGTCAGCAGTGAGTCGGAGGCCTTTTCTTTCGCGGAATAGGCACTTTCGCGCATCGCACGACGAGTATCTGCCGCAGTGCGAGAGGCGTCCGCGCCAATTTGGCTAGCCGTTTCACGCGCCTGGCTTGCCACCTGTCCAGCAGTTTCTTTGGCCTGTGTGCCCACTTGTGCTGCCGTGTGCTGAACTGCTTCGGCGGCCTTGCCTACTTCGTGCTGCACATTCGAGGCGACTTCTGCCGCCTTTTGCTGAACGTTATCGGCGACTTTTTTGGCGTCGTTCTGGGGGTTATTTGTTGGTTCCATCTGTATCTCTCCTCGTATAAAATCAAGTCGGGGCGGGAACGATGTACTGCTTATCCTTTGATTGTACAACGTTTGCCTGCCACAGTGTTATAGCTATTGCCCGGCTATAGCAAACCTGTTACCATTCTTTACGAAATTGACCGCTTCGAGTTTCACGGGATCGTCCCTCATGGCACGTAACCTGTATCAGACGCCGCGCAGCGCATCGGCTGGTTTTGCGCCCTGGCTTGTCCGGCTGCCACTGCTGGCCTTCACCGGATTTATCCTGCTGATGTTTCTGTCACTGCTGTTCATTGCTGCTCACCAACTCCAATTCGATGGGGTGATCTATCCCGGCGTTTCAGCCTATGGGGTCAGCCTTTCCGGTATGACCCACGATCAGGCGCGTGAGGCGATTGCCAAACGCTATACTTATGGCGCGCAGGCGGTATTCACCTTCCGCGACGGCGCGAAATCATGGCAAAAGAGCGCGCAGGAACTTGGTGTTGCCTTCGATCCCGATCAGGCCGCGACATTGGCCTACAACGTCGGGCGCGATAGCGGGCTGCTTCGTAATCTGGCTGATCAATGGCGTGCCTGGACGAGCGGCAAACCGATCACACCTACCATTGTTTATGATCAGTCGCGTGCTTCGGCATTCCTGGAGTCCATCGGCGCGGAAGTCAATCGCCCAATGCAGGATGCGACGATCCTGGTCACAGTGACGAACGTGAAAACCACGCCAAGTCAGGTAGGGCGCACACTCGATGTGGGTGCAACGCTCGGCTTGCTGCGTCAGGTGATCCTGAACATGAATACGGGCGCAGAAATCCCCTTGATCATCAAAGAGACACAGCCCGCCCTCAAAGAGTCCGACACCGCTGCGGCAAAGGTGCGCGCCGCCGTCTCCGGCCCGATCCAACTCTATATCAACGCCGCCAAGCCCGATCAAGGCCCCTGGCAGATCAGCCCCGACTTCATCAGCGGCATGATCAGTATCAAGCGGGTGGATAATCCTGATGGTACGGCCAGTTACGACGTGAGCGCCAATACGCAGCCGCTCAAAGCCATTTTGCAGGGACTTTCCGCACAACTGAGAGTCGATCCGGTTAGTGCGCGCTTCTTGTTCAATGACAACACCAAGCAGTTGGAACTGATCAGCGACAGCACCAATGGCCGCGCGCTCGATGTGGACGCGACACTTAAAGCGGTTGAGACGGCACTGTTCACGACGGATCAACGGCGCGTATCAATGGTGTTCAAAGAAGAAATCCCGGCAGTCAACAGCCGTGCCACCGCCAAAGACCTGGGCATCACTGAAAACGTTGTGACCGCCACCACACATTTCTACGGGTCAACCGCTGCCCGCCGCACGAATATTCAGGTGGCCGCCGCTCGTTTTCATGGTCTGGTGATCGCGCCCGGTGAGGTGTTCTCGTTCAATAAATACCTGGGCGATGTGAGTCCCGAAACGGGTTATGAAACGGGACTGGTCATTTTCGGCAATCAGACGATCAAGGGCGTAGGCGGCGGCGTTTGTCAGGTCAGTTCAACAGTTTTCCAGGCGGCGTTTTTTGCCGGTTTCCCGATCAACGAACGCTACGCACACGGCTATCGCGTCGGCTACTACGAATCCGGTTCGGCGACGGTCAACGGATTGCTTTACAATTCCGGCGTCGGCCTTGATGCGACGGTTTATGGCCCGGTGATTGATCTCAAGTTCACGAATGATACGCCGTACTATCTGCTCATGGAAGTATATTTTGAACCCGCTACACAATCGCTGACCTTCAAGTTTTACAGCACCAGCACCGGGCGTGTTGTGACTAAAGACGGCCCAACGCTCACCAATCAGGTCTCACACGGCCCGGCTATTTACGAAGACAGCGCCGATCTGACACCAGGGCAATCCCGACAGGTTGACTATGCCGTTGATGGCGTGGATGTTCACGTCTACCGGACGATCAAGCAAAATGGGCAGGTCATTGCCAGCAAAGAGGATTTTTACAGCCACTATTTGCCCTGGCAAGCACGTTTTCAGGTGGGACGTGGGGCGGCCAAGAACTAAAAACACGCACAACGATACAAAATTTGCAGAGGGAAAATATGCTTACCACAGAACAGACCAATCAATATGAACGTGACGGGTTCTACATCGCCAGAGGACTATTCTCACCTGACGAGGTAGCGAGTTATCGTGCCCATTTTATGCAACTGCGTGAAGCAGAAACACATCCAGGCGATTTTGTAGGTGTACCGATTCACAAGGTAGCCACCGAACAAGATGTACCCGATCCGCTTCAAAAATACCCGCGTATGATTCATATGCACCGTTGGGATCAGATGAGCCTGAATTGGCTGCTTGATGCGCGCCTTCGAGATCATCTGACCTCACTGCTCAATGTTGAGCCAT
>JBBSEU010000217.1:0-10430 GCA_038239365.1 Aggregatilineales bacterium | reverse complement strand
CTCAATCCAAGCCGACTTGACTGGCCTTAATGCGTTTCAAATCTTACATGCGGAACTGCTCCGCACAGCCACCAAACTTGAAGTTGTTAAGGTGCGCGGCAAACGGTGAATCAAGACGGTACTGAGGCTATTATCCTATGCTGATACCGCCGCAACTCATCAATCAGGATACAGCACAACCCAACGAAAAGCAAGAAGGGACAAAGCGCATTCCCCACCGGGTTAAAACCCGATGTCCCCTGCGCGAAATTTATGGGCATGACCGTTATGTGATTAATCACACTGCCACCCCCGACCCACCCGCTGATTGATCTTTTGAAAACGCTTTTTGCATTTGTGTTGGGCGTCCTGTTCATGCTCACCAAGCCGAACGCACTGGCTTTTCTACTGCCGTTATTATTTGCGTTCGTGTACCAAAGCTGGCAGCGTTCACGACAGGCGGACTACTCATTCGGGTTGTGGACATTTGCCGCCGATCTGGTGATCGAACATATCAAGCCGCTGCTTACGCGTCGTGCGAAACTCGAAGTGCGTCCCATTGAATACGAGTGGACGCCGTTGGCAGTTGGCGCGGGTGTGCTGCTTGGTTTCACCTATTGGCTGGCGTACACCAGCCGCCTGACCGGAGTCCCGTTCTACTTTTTGCAACAGCAAACCACCGTCTGGGGGCGTGCCTGGCCGAGTGGCAACCTGTCGGAGATGCTGCTCTACTTCCGGCAGGCGTTCAATCCAATTGGCTCAGGGGAGTTTATCGCGGGCTGGCGCTTGAGTGCTGCCTGGAATCTGGCTGCCAATTTGTCCGCGTTGATCCCGGCGCTGTCGCGGCGCGTACCCGGCCTGATCCGAGGAATGCTGCCGTTGGCGGTGCTGTTTCTGCTGTACAGCGGCGCGGTACATGGCAGTGACCGCTACATCCTCTCGACGGCGTTAGTAGCGTTGGGTTGGGCGTGTTGGCTTGCCCCGAAGCGAAACGATAGACGATCACGCGCCTGGTGGTTGGTGCGCTGGTCATTTGTGGTGCTATTGTTCCTCATCACATCGCTGCTGTTGATTGATCACATGCTGCCTATCGGTGAACCGAACGCCTGGGGAATCACCGATCATTAAAGGACGCTTCACCCCATGACACGAACGCAAGTCAACCAGATCGTGCGTGTGCTGCTGCTTGTGGCTGCGTTGGGATCGTTCGGCTTTACGTTGTTAGCCGCGCGTCCACCCACCCACTACTTTGGCCTGTACGTGGCAGAAATTGGTACGCGCGCCGAGATCAACGCCGATGGTGGAGTCCCGGCGGCTTTCGTCACACTGACTGATCCGGCGGTGATCGAGTTTCCAGAGGACTGGGCGGTGTCGGAACAATTGTGCATGGTCATTCGGTTAGATCGTGGCGATGCGGCTACGGCTGTCGAGTTCAACGATTATCAACCGCAGATCAATTGGGATGTACCCGCCGCCGAAACACTGATCATCAACAACACCTTCATCGAAGGGCACGCCAACGACGGTGCCAACATGATTTTGGTTAACGATCAGGACAAACAGATTATTGATTCGCGGCTGCCGTATCTGGTCAACTGGATCGGGCAAACGATCATCCCGCTCTACAAAGATAGTCCGCTCGGTGGGCTGGCCTGCGTAACCTTCGCGCTCGAAGCGGAAAATCGCGTCTCACCTTCTTTGTTCCTGACCTTTAATATCCGAAACACGCATATTGAGCGACACCCGGCCTTTTACTTTCGCTATAATGATCCCGCGCCGCCAAAGACGCAGTCACCACAAACCTTTACCTTGCAGCGCCGTTCGATTGCCGACTATCTGGCGGAACTGGTGAACAGCGCGCCGTTTGTGGTACGGCCTGCGCCGCGCCCCTAAGACGCGCTACAATCTGGGCAGTTTTGCTTGTGCATCCAATCAAATGGAGTAGTTAACTCATCTTGTCAATCGATCTGCAACCCGCGCTGGACTTCATTCAGGCGTCACATACCATCGTTCAACGCATCCAAGATACACAAATGGAAGTGTTGAGTCAGGCCGCCGAAATCTGCACGAACTCGATTGCCAGCGGCGGGCTGGTTCACCTGTTCGGGACAGGGCATTCACGCATCCCGGTAGAGGAAATGTTTCCGCGACACGGCAGTTTCCCCGGCTTTCACTCGATTGTCGAACTATCGCTGACCTATCACAATCAGGTGGTGGGCGCGAATGGTCAGCGGCAGGCCATGTTTTTGGAAAAAGTCGAAGGGCTTGGCGAAATCATTCTGAGCAACTTCGTCTTCCACCCGAACGATAGCTTTATGATTTTTTCCAATGGCGGCGTGAACGGCGTTGTGATCGATGTGGCGCTAGGTGCGAAAAAGCGCGGCCTACCTGTGATCGGCGTCGTGTCTGTTGATCACTGCAAGGCGTCTGCGCCGAAACATAGTTCGGGCAAACGCCTGCTCGATATTGCCGATGTGACTCTCGATAACTGCACGCCAGTTGGTGATTCAATGGTACACATCGAAAACCTGGAGTACCCGGTCAGCCCCGGCTCGACCCTCGGTTACGCGGTGCTGGTAAATGCGCTCAAAGCTCTGATCGCTAACGAACTGACCAAACGCGGCCAGCCGCCGCTCGTCCTGACCAGCAGTGCCTTGATCGGCAGTCAGGCCTCAGCGGAACTGTTTGAGCGCACTTACGATGATTACCGCGCGCGAGTCGCCCAGGTATACGGTACGCCGCATCAGGCCAAAACTGATCAATGATGCGACGACAGTAGGCAAGGGCATCGCTGAATGAGCTAACTATTTGATCCTGGTCATGGTCGATTCGTATCCGCCGCCCGGCCAAACCCAGGCACCCGTATTAGAGTCGCCGTCGTCACTCCATTCACCCTTATAGTAGGCGGGTGAACCTTTCTCTCTGCCCCAGATCATAAGGAATTTATCGTCAACTTCATAGGTGTAGTCAAAGGTATTGCCGGCATTATCGAACAGGTGTGACTTTATATTGGGGTTTGGCTCAGCATCCCCATAGCCGCGCTCGTATCCGATAATTTCAATACCTTTGATTTTGCGCCCACCATGAACAAAATCGACGTGCTGCATGAGGAAAAAGCCGCCTTCCATCCACTCGAATATAACTTGCCCTTCTATATCTGGACCGGAAACTTTCCATGTGCCAACCAATCGATCCAATTGTCTTAGCCCAGGGTTTGGAGTAGGTGGCTGCTCGATAGTCTGAGAGGTATTGTTATCTGTCATATCATTGCTCCTTAAGTCACGGTTAGATTAGAGAGATGCACTTTTAAGCGTTGCCAGAAGTTCAGCAAAACGATCCCAGGTTTCGCCCAATCCTTTTTCCATCCCTGAATTGAGCATTGCGTCCCGATCCTCAACCGACTGGAAAACAGAGGAAACGGTCAGTCTGGTCTTGCCATCCGGTAGCGACTCGAAAACTGCCGTCTCAAGCAGCACATGACCGGGCGTGCCTTCAAACTCAAACGTGGAGACAATCCGTTCGGGCGATACAATTGCATGATAGACTCCATGAAAGCCAAACTCATTCCCCTGCTGGTCACGATTGATAAAGCGCCACTGCCCGCCCGCCTTAACTTCCATTTTATCAATTACCGTTGTCAGGTTTCTTGGCCCCCACCACTGCGAAATATGCCCTGGATCGGTGTAGGCTTTGAACATCAGATCACGCGGCGCATCGAATACGCGCGTAACACGAATTTCCTGCTTGCCCGGTTCAGCGATCAGATTCATCTTTGTCATGCTCTCTACTCTCCTCCTTCAATGTTTGCACATACTCGTCCAGGCGATCAAATCGGGCTTCCCATAGATGGCGATAAGAAGCCAGCCACATATCCACCTCGATCAAGGGATCAGGCTGTAGTTCATACCAGCGCCGCTGTGCATCCTGACGCACATGCACCAGCCCCGCTTCACGGAGTACACGCAGGTGCTTCGATACGAGCGGTTGACTGATCTTCAATTGATCAACCAACTCACCCACCAGACGCGGACGTTCGTGGAGCAAATCCAGAATATGCCTGCGCGTCGGATCGACTAACACCTCAAAGATCGTCGGCATAGAACAAATATACCACTTCTAAACATAACCGTCAAGGTATATAACCATTATAGCATATAAATAAATGGCGTCAAATGAGGAAAAGTAAAACGCGATCTTTCAGGGCTATAGAGCAACAGCCTGAAAGATCGCAAGCGTTATTTGTTGGGTTTCTTCGCAGCGGCGAACGAAAGTCCTTTAGCCGCCAGCGCATCACGAAGTTGTTTGAGCGCGTTAGGCCCAATGCCATGCAGCTTCTTGATTTCGGCTTCGCTGACGCTGGTTAACTGCTCAAGTCGCGTGTAACCCGCCGCTGCCAATGCCCGATGTGCCGGTGCAGAAAGTTTAGGGAGATCGCTCTCCCCTTGCTCAGGTGCCATTTTGAAATATACCGCTCCTATGCCTGCGTTAGCGTTTCGATATCCAGTTTTTTCATTTTGAGCATTGCCTCCATCGCTCTCCTGGCTTTCTCAGGATCGGGATTGCCCAAAAGCTCCCCTAAATTAGAAGGAATGATTTGCCAGGAAAGGCCGAATTTGTCTTTCAGCCAACCGCACTGCCCTTCTTCGCCGCCCTCGGTCAGCTTTTCCCAGAATTCATCGACTTCTTCTTGAGTTTCGCAGTTCACGAAAAACGAAATGGCCTCAGTGAATTTGTATTGAGGCCCCGCGTTTAACGCCATGAACGGCTGCCCATCAAGCTCGAAAGTTGCGCTCATCACCGTCCCGGCAGGAATCGGCGCTCCCTCTCCATAGCGACTCACATTTACGATCTTGGAGTTTTTGAAAATGGAGACGTAAAAGTTCATCGCCTCCTCAGCTTGAGTATCGAACCACAGGAACGGGGTGATTTTTCCCATCTTCAAGTTTCCTTTTTGGACTACCTACGCGGGTTTCGCTAGAACACTTGTATGGTAGCATAGTTAAACTTCACCGTCTTGTACAAAACGGCAAGGTTTCGGCCTGCTCATCTCGATAATCTGAGCAGGCGTATAGCCGATAAATTGCTTTAGTGATCGGGTCAGATGCGGCTGATCGAAATAGCCTGTTTCATAAACCGTATCGAGGATAGATTGACCTTGCCGCAAGAGCGCCACCGCCTGTTGAGCGCGCTCATATTGGCGAATATGGCCTTGAGTCAATCCGGTAGTTTGCAAGAAACGATGACGTACCGTGCGCGGTGACATGGCTTGCGGATGACCTTGTAGGACACTGCTCACAACCGGATCACAAACCAGCACCTCATCCCGCACCAGCCTGTCCACAAACGTATCGGCGTTTTCATAGTCGGGAAATGACCACGCTGAACCCTTTAGCCAGAAGGCTCGACTCGCCGCACCGGGCAAAGGCGTCTCAATATCTACGAAGTTCCTCAAGGGCAGGTGAGGCATACAGGTGCCGATCTTGAACTTGATCCAAAGCACCTCAGCAGCACCTTTCCAGGACGCCACGCCAGACGTTAGCAAAGGGCCGACGACCAATAGTTGCATCCTACCATGATGCTTCACAATGACCATGTGCCAATGGCACTCAGCAGGGCGAATCGTTGAACCATCGCCATCGGTTCGGCCTTGTATCACCGTTTCCACATAAGGCGAGTCCGAGAGTCTTTCTTCATAGATCAGGTTCATACCGCTACCCTTTTGCACTTGGCTCTGTTACCTAATTAAAGCACGTTTGTTCTGATATATCAAATACACCTGGATTGTTATGTGCGTTCCAAGCTGGATTCTACGCAAATCAAAACATTCACGGTATAGTTTGCGGCAAAAGGATACCTGAATGCCGGAAAGGTGAATCTCGCCTTGCAAATCGTTGTCGTGACGAAAAGCACCCCCGATACTGCCGCCAAAGTCGAAGTTAACGCCAGCGGCGCGGTCACATGGGGCGATGCTCAAATGGTGATCAACCCCTGGGACGAATATTCGGTGACGGAAGCCGTGCTGCTCAAAGAGGCGCACAAGGTCAAAACCACGATCCTGAGCGTCGGTGCAGAAGCGCACACTGACGCACTCAAACAGGGACTTGCGATTGGCATTGATGAGGCTGTCCGAGTCTGGGAAACGGGCATGGAAGGCCAGGACACGCTCAGCTATGCCAATGCAGTAGCCGCCGCCATTCGCAAACTAGGTGACGTGGGGCTGGTCATCTTCGGCAGAGAACTGGTTGATGTGGCAACGGACGCGCATATTTTCATGGTAGCGCGTAAACTGGGTTGGCCTGTGCTGGGGTCTGTCGCCAAAATCGCCGCTATTGACTTCGCCGCGCAAACGATTCGCGTGGAGCGCATGATCGAAGAAGGCAAAGTGACGCTCACCAGCAAATTACCACTTGTGATCAGTGTCTTGAAGGGCATCAACGAGCCGCGCTATCCATCTTTCATCAACATCCGCAAAGCATCCAAAGCAACGATCCCGGCTTGGGGAAGTGCCGATCTGGGCATCGATCCGAATGCCGTTTCGGGTGCTGGATCACATGTTCACACGACAGGTTATCAAAATTTGCCCGTCCGTCAGGGCGCAGTACAGATCATCGACGGCGCGAACGAAACTGAAAAAGCCCAAAAATTGGTCGCACGTCTGATCGAGGAGAAGGTACTGTGAGCGGCGTATTTGTCTTTATCGATCAATTTGGTGGAAGTGCCTTACCTGCCGCCTGGGAGTCGCTGGGTGCCGGTCGTCGCTTAGCCGATACATTGGGCGTGCCGCTGACCGCACTCATATTTGGGCAGAATATTAGCGCCGTGACTCAGGAAGCATTTTATTACAGCGCGGATCGAGTGATTGCCTGCGATGATTCAACCTTAGCCGATTTTCGACTTGAGCCGTATGTCGCGCTGCTGGATAAAGTTATCACAGAGCAGCAGCCAACAATTGTATTGGCGGGTGCTACCACGCGCGGGCGCGAACTGATCGCGGCAGCGGCGGCAGATGCAAACGCGGCGTTGCTGCCTGATGTGATCGAAATCAGCCTTGAAAACGGCACCTTGAAGGCGACGCATCCGATTTATGCTGGGAAAGTCCTCAGTACGATTACGGCAACAGGTAGTACACAGTTCGCTACGCTTCGCAATCGCGCTTTTCCAGCACCTGCCGTCGATTCGACACGCACCGGCGAAACGATTACGGTATCCCCCGTCTTGACCGAGGATCAAATCCTGACGAAGGTAGACGGTCTTGAGCAGACCAAAGGCGAAGCGAACCTGGGCGATGCGCGGATCGTGGTTTCGGCGGGGCGCGGCGTTGGCGGCCCGGATGGCTTCAAGCCAGTCCGCGAATTGGCCGATGTGTTGGGCGCGGCGCTGGGTGCCAGTCGTGCGACGGTTGACGCGGGCTGGATTCCATATGCCCATCAGGTCGGGCAAACCGGACGCACTGTCAGCCCCGATCTGTATATCGCGGTGGGCATTTCCGGCGCGATTCAGCATCAAGCCGGGATGCGTACCGCCAAAGTGATTGTTGCCATCAACAAAGACCCGGACGCGCCGATCTTCAAGCTGGCACAGTATGGCATTGTGGGCGATCTGTTCAAGGTGCTGCCTGCCTTGACGCAAACACTCCGCGAAAAACTGGGCAGCCGCTCTTGACCATTCAAGCAGTCATCTTCGACTTTGGCGGCGTGCTGATGCGTACTGTTGACCCATCTGGCCGCCGCGAATGGGAAATGCGGTTGGGTATCGGGACAGGCGAACTTGAACGGGTGGTGCATGGCAGCGGCATGTGGATCAAAGCGCAGCGCGGCCTGCTGACGCACGATGCTTACTGGCAGGCCGTCGCCGAAAACCTGAATTTGCCTGCCGCAGACCTTCCGCAATTGCAGCAGGATTACTTTCGCGGTGATCAGCTTGACCTCGATCTGGTCAGTCTGATCCGTGAACTGCGTGCCGCTGGCTATAAGACCGGGCTGCTCAGCAACGACTCAGCGCGGCTCGAACTCAAACTACGCGATGAGCTTGCCATTTATGAATTGTTCGATGTGGTGATCATTTCCGCGAACATTGGCGTGATGAAACCCGATCCAACGGCCTACAGCGCGATCCTGGATGCCTTAGCCGTTGCGCCCGATCAATCCGTGTTTGTGGATGACATGCCCGCCAACATCGAAGGCGCGGAAGCCTTTGGGATGCACGCCATTCACTACCGCGCCAATATGGATTTACGCGCGGCACTAGCCGATCTTGGCGTTCGCATTTACTAAATGTTAACCCGCCCTTTTCGGCTGGATGATCTGCCGGCGGTTCATCAACTGGTGAACGCCGCTTCCAAAGCCGATCAGACCTCACCGATCACACGCGACGAACTGCGCGCGATCAGCAATCCCGCCGATGAAACGGCAGTCGCCGCGCTATCTTCTGGTGAAATCGCCGGATTCGCCTGGTGGGATTTATCCGATCTAACATCTGTCGCTTTCGACGGCTGGGTACATCCCGATCACCGCCGCAAAGGAGTCGGTACGGCGCTGCTCGTCGCTATTGAGCAGCGCGCCCGCGACTCTGCCATAAAGCAGCTTACCGGGCGCGTACTCAGCACCACGCCCGGCGCACAGGTGTTGTTTCGGTTGCGCGGTTTCGCTGAGACGCGCCGTTTTGATCGGCGTTGGACTGATCTGCCAGATGGTTTATCCATGCCTGCCGCGCCTACCGGGATCACGCTGCGATTGTTCCGTGAAAGTGATCTCGTGGAACTGGTTGATGCTGATAATGATGCGTTCAGCACCCATTGGGGATCGAAGCCTGTTACGGTTGAGCAGTTCTGCAAACGCATGATGCAGCAGCCCTACTATCATCCGTCCTTGTGGGCACTGGCCTGTGATGAGTCGCAAAATGGACGAATCGCGGCCATCTGCTTGTGTCGCCCCTGTGAGTTTGGCGGCCCGCACGACGGTTGGGTGTCGCATTTGGGGGTGCGCCCCGCCTATCGCGCGCGTAGTTTAGGACGATTGGTATTGCACTACGGATTGTGGAACTTACAGCAGGCGGATTTCACGCGCGCTGGCCTGCACGTCGATTCTCAAAACGTGCCCGCGATTCGTCTCTATGAATCAATGGGATTGCACACCACTTTGCAGCGCATTCACTTCGCCAAATCGCTTGAGTAGCGCGACTCAACTTTGCCGTTGCTTGTTATAATGCTCGGTATCAATTTTTTGATGTTCGGAGGAATTTATCCATGCTCATCGCTCAACAGCTTAGCCTTGCTGCCGTTCTGAATGCGCTCAAGCCGATCAATTTCTGGGGTTGGCTGCTGTACATCGTGATCGTGATGGACTTATTGACGATGTTTTTGCAGAAAAAAGGGACGCTGATGCTCACCATTTTCCTGTCAATTAGCATCCTGACCGCATTCATTAACGAATTGGGGTCCAACAACCCAAATATTGGATCGGGCGGCGATGTTTTCTCATCGATGTTGAAGACCGGCAGCTTCGCAAACTGGATGATCGGTATCCTGATGTTTGTGTTTCCGCTCGTCGTGGCAGGTATGACTAAAACAGGCCGCTCACGACTTCCGGCCATTTTGGGGGGCATTTTCGCCATGATCTACGTGTTCGGGCGCTATGCCACAATGCCCAAATAAGCGTTCCTGATGCACTGATGATCCCAATCCTTGAAGCCGATCATCTCCGCAAAACGTTTGGCGGCCTGATTGCCGTCGATGATGTGAGCTTGCAAATTGAGCCGGGCAGCACACACTCGATCATTGGGCCGAACGGCGCGGGCAAAACGACGCTGTTCAATCTGCTGAGCGGCAAGTATCGACCAACACAGGGGCGCGCATTGTTTCGCGGTGAAGACGTGACAAATGTGCCTGTTTACCAGCGGGCGCGGCGCGGTATGGGGCGTTCGTTTCAGATCACGAACATTTTTCCAAGTCTGAGTGTCCTTGAAAATGTACGGCTGGCCGCGCAATCATCCAGCACCGTCAATTTCCGCTTGTGGCGACGCGCCGAGTCATATCGAGAATTGACTCAGCGCGCGATGGCAACCCTGGAACTGGTCAATCTGGAAGCGATGGCGCTGCAACCCGCCAACGTTTTGCCACACGGCGGCAAACGCAAACTGGAACTGGCGATTTTGCTGGCAGGCAACTCCGAACTGATGCTCCTGGACGAACCCACCGCAGGCATGGCCGCCGAGCAAATGCCCGAATTGGTACGGACAATTGACACCATTCGGCAGCAGGGCGGCAAAACCATCGTCATGGTCGAACACAACATGGACGTGGTGATGGGCATCTCTGATCGGATCACGGTGATGCACCTGGGGCGTGTGCTGGCACAGGGTACGCCCACTCAGATCAGCGCCGACAAAACAGTTCAAAGCGTTTATTTGGGCGAACTTTATAATGACTAATTTAGATTTTTATGCCTATTCTT
>JBBSEU010000216.1:0-10455 GCA_038239365.1 Aggregatilineales bacterium | reverse complement strand
CGCTTCATCTTCGGTCAGGCCGACCCCTGCCACTTCGGGATCGGTGAAGCCGCCATGTGGCACGATCAGATGCCGAGAACGTAAATGCGCGCCACTGACCGCGTTTTCAGCGGCGATTTGCGCCTCGTAAGTGGCCGCCTGAACGAGCATCATCCGCCCGGTAATGTCGCCCGCCGCATAGATGTTCTCGGCAGTCGTGCGAAGCTCATTATCGACCTGCACCCACCGCTTGCGAAGTTGCACGCCCGCCTGCTCCAACCCCAAACCATCGACATTGCCCGGCCAGCCGACGCACATCATAACGGCCTCAGCATCCACCGTTTGCGCCTGATCGCCAACTTTGAAGGTGACGCGGCGTGACCCATCCGGCAGCGCTTCGATCCGTTCAATGCCGCTGATCCCGATGTGCAGCGTGATCCCTTGCTCTCGGAATGCTTCGGCCAATACACTCGAAATATCCTTGTCTTCACCGGGCGAAAGGCGCGGCGCTACTTCGAGCAGCGTTAGTCGGACGCCCATCGTCTGTAACACGGTCGTGATCTGAACGCCCGTCGCGCCTGTCCCGATGATCACGACAGAGCGCGGCAGCGTGTCCAACGTGTACAGATCAGACGGGAGCAAGGCCAATTCCGCGCCGGGGATCAGCAGCCGTGCCGGGTGGCCGCCGCACGCCAAGATCACTTTATCAGCGTGGATCGTGCGCCCGGCTTCCTTTAGCGTGATCTCATGCGGGTTGATAAATTCAGCACTGCTGATGATCAGTTCCGCGCCCGCCTCACGAATGTTGCGATCCTGATGCTTGGCGCGGTGAACGTGTTCGATCACTTCGTTGACGCGCGCCAACGTTTCTTTCCAGACGATTTGCGGATCGGAGACGTGAATCCCATAGTGGTGAGCATCTCGAATATCGCGCATCAGCCGCGCCGTGTGAGCCAGCACGCGAGTCGGCACGCAGCCCGTGTTGGTACACGTACCGCCGACTCGCGTTCGTTCGATCACGGCCACCGTTGCGCCCAAGGCACGGGCACGCAGCGCCGCCACTGCACCCGCTGGTCCTGCGCCAATCACCACCAGATCGTAATTTTCGGTCATCGCTGCCGCTTGCCCCCATTTTTGATCATCGTCCAATACGATTGTAGGGAACATGCGGCGAAATGGCGATTTAAGTTAACGCTGCGGCGCGTACCTGCCGAGCCACTTCCTGAAACTGTTCGAGATGCCCGTCCAGATGGCGCAAAGCGAACAAGAAGGCCGCAGGCGCGTTGTGCTGAACATTGGCAAAGCGCGATCCCGCCGGGAAAATGCGATACACGTCAAGGTGTGGTTCATTCGGCCACGTATCCAGAAAGGCCAGGATCATCCGGCGGCTTTCGCTGATCCGGTCAATGACCTGAGCGCGCGTCGTGACGGTGCGCCAATCGGGTTCGTAGCGAAAACGCCCTTCGATGGGGATGCCCCGTGCCAAAATCGAACTGATGGATGCGCCTTCTTCAAACGAAGCGGTCACATGCAGCACCAGATGCGACAGACTCCAACCCATGTGAACTTCTTCGGCGGTTTTGGCGGCATCGTCTTTGGCGTTCGGATCAGTCGGTTCAAAGGTCAGTTGCGCGTCATTGAATTCCTGAATCTGATTCAGAATTAGATCATAATAAGTGTGGACAGCGGCACGTAAAGCGTCAAGCGTGAAAGATTTGGAAAATTCAAGGGCGGTGACGGTTTGGTTGATGATGGGCGTAAAATCAATTTGCATGATCGTCCCCTTTGATCGATTACTGAGCGTAATCAAGCTGAGAGCCGATCATAGCGCGAAATCTTACGCCAGTCGTTGCGCGGCATCGACCAGTTCAGCGATGGTCTTTTCCAGTAAGGGTATACCGCCCAAACTCAAACCCAGTTCAGCCAGGCGACGACAAACTAGTTGATTTTCAGGCGGCTTTTCGGGCAAATCGGGCAGTGAGCCAGGCCGTCCGGCGAACTGCCGCGCCAACTGAACAACGTCGCGGTGCGTGACGTACAAATCGCTCAAATGAACCACGTCCGTCGGCATATCGGAGCGTGTGAGCAGTTCCCAGATCACGCGGGCGACATCGCGGCCATGCACTTCTGTACCGCCGCGCGTCGAAGTGATTGCTTCATCATGCAGCACCGCCTGAAGCAAGTTCCACCACTTGGATCGCTGTACAGGCCATGTCAGGCCATAGACGCCTGTTGCGCGAACGCTATAGGTTTTCATGCCTTCAACATAGGCGAAACTTCGCAAAAATGATTCGACGGCGGCTTTGTACGCGCCGTAATGCGTATCCGGCGAAACAGGGTGCGACTCGTCCAGTTCACGACCCGGCTCAGTGCGGGAAAATACGGCGCGACTGGACAAAAACACGAACTGTTTCACGCCTGCATCGCGCGCGGCCAACAGCAATCGCAGCGAACCGTTCACATTGGCGTCTAACCACGCCGACAGATCATCACCCTCGCCGCCCCGGTATTGCCCCGGCACATGCTCATAGGCCAGATGAATGACCACGTCCGCGCCTCTGACCAGTTGGGTAATCGCTTCCGGTGAACGCAAATCGCCCATTATCCAGTCAATCGGCGCACTAAACCCACCGCGATCTGAGCCGGGGCGGGCGAGTCCGCGCAGCGCGACGCCGTGCTGTCCCAATTCTGCCGCGACAAAACGCCCGACATACCCGGTAAGCCCCGTCACGGCGATGAGGTTATTCATGGGATCGCCTGGCTTTCGTGGAGTCTATGCGGACATGAACCCAATGCGCCCTTTTTTTATTTTCGCGTATGATCACCAACAGGTTAACCTCGTTTATCGCACGGATCTAAGCGATGTCAAGTCGAAATGAGTTCTCGGCTCATTAAAACATCGAGCAAAACAAAAATTACTGCATTTGTATCGGGAGGTTAGATGGAAGATAACAGGGCATTTTCACTTTTGGAAGTTGTTCCGCAAACAGATGAACTCACTCTTGTTCGTGGTCAGGCCTATAGTGAATTACAAGTAGGGCAAATTCTCTTTTCGGAAAACGACAATCATTTACTCGAGTTTGAGGTTACTTCAATTTCTACATATGGGCAAAACATCGATGAATTAAATCGTGGTATGACAGGAAATTTAGTTATTCGAGGCTCCAGTGGAGCAAGCCTAAAAGATGTGAATTTTTTATTGAGCAAAAGATGAAAAAGCAAACTGCAACATGCCCAAAAAAAATGGTTGTGAACGAACTCTGAAATAATAAACCCTCTCCCCACCGTTGGAAAGAGGGTTAACTGATCAATTTTTCCGTTCTAGCGTTCTCCATCACCTACGAGAGAACGCTAGAACGCCGCATCCTTCGTAGCGGCTTCGGTTGCGTCCTGAGTCGGCTGCTGCGGGATCGGCAGTGGCGGCGCGACCAGAACCCCCGGCAGTTTATCGGGCGGGAACCGCAAGATGCGGCTTGTCCCGGAGTCCACCGCGTACAGGTTTCCAGCAGAATCCGTTGCCAGACCGCCCAGGATATTGAAGTGCCCCGCATCGGCAGGCCCCTTCGAGCCGAACACGAGAATGGCTTGCTCACCACCTTGCGCGGTGAGGTTGCTCACATCCCAAACCAGGATGCGCCCGCTATCCGGTTCAGCAGCGAACAGGCGTGTTCCGGTCTTATCCAGCGTCAGGTACGGACGATTGCCCGTATCATCGCTTGGGCCAAACCAGTTTGGCACAGGCCAACTGCTGAAGAAAGTCCCATTTAGATCAAACACTTCGATCCGCTTGTTCCACGTATCGGCCACAAACAATCGCTGTGTTTTCGGATCGATGACCAGACCAACGGGTTCGTTCAACTGGCCTGGACCTGCCCCCGCCCCACCAATCGTGTTGAGCAGTTGTCCCTGCTTGGAATAGACGCGAATCCGCTTGTTGCCCGTATCAGCGACGTAGATACGATCTTGATCGTCTACCGTAATGTCGCGCGGCCCCCAGAAGCCATCCGACGTGCCCGGTTGGTTGGCGGCCACCTGCTCGAAGTGCCCCCACATGCCAAGCGGGTTGTGATTCGCGTCGAACACCTGAACGCGATGATTCCAGGTATCGGCAACGTACACCGTGCCATCTTTGCCCACCGCCACGCCCCACGGTTCAAGGAACGTGCCGCCGGGTGCTGCGCCCTTGCTGGCATCAGCCGCCGTGCCGAACTGTGTCACGAACGTACCATCCGGTTTGAGGACGACGATCCGGGCGTTGCGGCTGTCGGCGACATACATATTGCCGTTTGGCGCAAAGGCGACTCCGCGCGGGCGATCCAACTGTCCATTTTGCGCGCTTGTGCTGCCAAAGACCTGATCGGCACGGCACGTATCGCAGCGCAGGTTAGCAAACGTATCCGGCGCGATTACACTGGCGGTTGCGCCACCGACGCCCAAATCCCAGATTTGCGCGGCGATGTCTTTCCGCACGAAGAACACCATCCGATCCGCGACAGGCCACTGTGCCACATCGAAGTTCTTGGAGGTCGCTTCGCCATAGGCCTTGTAGTCTCGATTCCACCAGATGTCCCACAAACCCTGGCGCAGCTTCGCACCATCGACGCCACCTTCGGGCGTATTGCTGACGAAGATGTTATTGATGCGGTTGGCGTTCAGGTCGAAGTAGTCCTGCATCGGCCACCACAGGCGAATGAAATCGAAGCGGTAGAAGCGATCTCCCAACTGCGGTTCGACAGTCGCCCGGTGATTGGCACTGACCACAATCGCCGCGAACGTATCCAGGTCTGTTGCGCCAGCCGCATCACCGATGAAGCGCGCCTGGGGATAGTTGCGGAAATACCATGAACCCGGCCACGATACATCGTTATCGTAGGCCACTTTGATGTTCATGCTGTCGGTAGTTTGCTTGCTCAGTTCCTCGATCTTATTCATAACCGTCTTGACGGCGGGCGCACCGTGCGCGTACACGCCGAATTCGGTGGCATAGTCATAGTCGATATAGGCAAAACGCCATGCTGTACGCGCGGTGAGCAGGCCGAGCAGGGCAAAGACGCCGATGAACATAACGCGCGCGGTTTGTCGCCAGCCGATCCGGTTCAAGACCTGGTTGATCGCGTACAGTATCCCGAAGGCGATCAGCAGCGCGGCCAGCCATGTGCCCGTCTGCAAAAGCTGATCACGCTCCAGCCCGCCAAACGGACGCTGCCCGACCAGAAACGGCCCGAACACGTTGCCCAACGCGATCACAAGGATCGGCGTCAGGATGATCAACGACCAGCTTTGCCGGAAGAACGTCGGCCATTCGACCTTTTCAAGCACGGTGCCCAGATACCAGCCCGTGATGAAGATCATCGGCAGGGTCAGGTGAGTGGTGAGCCAGGGCATTTTCTCGCCGGAGATGGTGAAGGCATAGATGATCAACACCGTCCAGTAGCCGAAAAAGCCCAGGAACGGCAATCGCTCCAACCACTCCGGGCCGCGCTCGACCACGCGCTCCGGTTCAATTTCTGTCGGAGCAATCGGCGCTTCCATGACTTCCGTGGCGTGGGAGAGCATCGTTTGATCGATGGGCGGCTCTGCGTCGCTGACCTCACTCCCCATTCCCTCAATCGGAGAGAGCGAGTCGGGCATGGTAGCAACGTCTGCCGCGTTTATCGTCGAAATGTTGATCAAATTTTCATCATTGATCACATCATCGCGCTTAATCTTTTCCTCGGCATAACGCCCCGCTCGGAAGCGCCAAAAGCTGCCCAGGCCAACTACACCCGCGATCAGTGCGCCAATCACCGGGAGATATTCGTAGACGGGGAGTTCCACCAGCAGATAATAATATTGAGGTTGACTGCCACGCCGGACACCCTGCTGTGCCAGCCAGTAGCCCAGTGAGCCAATTGCGCCGGAGATGATACCCTGCGGATTGGTGAACACCGTCGTGAAGAAGAAGGCGAAAATGCTGTAGAAGGTGACCGCACACGCCACCCATACCGACGGATTCCAGCACAGCCCGCCGACAATGGCTATCGCGCAGAACGGGATCGCCGAGGCGATGCCTGCATTGATCACTTCCTGCGACGCCGGGTACTGGTCAAGCTGATAACCCGCCATGAACATCGGGATCGCCGTCAGCCAGGGCAAAACAAGCGTGCCCATCACGACCAGCGCATCAAAGACCGGATACCGCCGCATCTCCTCGAAGAACGGCGTACCGAAGCGCAGACCAATCAACCCGATACAGGCTGCCGCCCCGATCACCCACATGATCAGGATCGGTTCGTTGTGAATGCCAGTGTTAGCAGTGGCCGTTGGATTATTTGGATCCAGGGCAGCGGCGGGTTTATCCGAACTGACATTCGGCGCGTTCTTGCTACGCTCCTCTGCCCAGACCAGCCCCGAACTGACGATCAAGGCAATCGCCAAAATCGACGCGATCTCGACCCAGGGCAACCGCCGTGAGCGCATGAAGCCCCACAGCGCCGTACCGATCACCGCGACTAGCAAACCGATCACGAGCAGTGCCGTCCACAGGATCAAGGTGGGCAGCAAATTGGAAGGCGCAGGCGATTCAGTGTTAAACACATCTTTGAGCGGGATGATATTTACGATGCAGATCATCACCAGCGACGCGAACCCACCGATGACCGTACCAATCACGACGGTTTGCATCAGCGTTTGGGCACGCCAGCCCAGCTCGCCCAGCACACTTCGGATCGGCTTGAGAAATGTATAGGCGACTCCAGCCAGCAGCGCCAATATCATCACCTGCACCACGATTCGCGGCAGCCCAAACCGCTCCGCAATAGGTGTACCGAGAACAAGCGCCGCGCCGCCTAACGTAAGCAGCCCCAATATACCGCCCAATATCCATCCGATAACGGGTTTGGTTTCGCCCCGGCTTAGACCTTGCAAGACCTGTACCAGCCAGAACAGCGTCAGGAAGCTGCCAAAAATGGCGATATACATGAACGCCACCTCTTTGGAGGCCAGCGACAGGAGCATCGCGCCAGACATGACCAGCAGCCAGAACGGTTGCTTGGGACGCACACCATCGACATAGCGGAAAATGGCGTAGAACATGATCAACGTGAAGAAGATCGACGGTGTATCTTCACGGATATAGCGATTGTGATACAGGATCATCGGACTGATCAGCAGCAGCACCGATGTGACCATCGAACCGAGTTTGCCAAGCCACCGCTCGAACAGGACTTTGGGCATCAGGACCAGCATCACGCCCAGCACCGCCGGGTACAGCCGCGCACTGAAATCCGAATCGCCAAACAGGAAGTACATAAAGGCGATAGCATGAAACAAGACCGGGCCGTGCATCAGCGGTGTGTGCTGGAATGTGCCGTTCTTGTACAGATCGAGGCTGAACTTGGTGTGCAGCGACTCGTCGTGGCTCATCACCCGATCACCCAGGTTGACGAAGCGCGTCAGGATAGCCACCACAAATAGGACGATGTAAAAGATCGCTTCCCAGTTCAGCGTGTAGACGCGCGCCAACACACTGTTCAGCGGATTGATACCGCCCTCAGCGCGTAGTTCCACCTGTCCGGGCGGAAGATTTTCAAGAGTTGCCATACGTGTTTCCTTTAGACTTCAACCTATTTGCCTGCCTGAATCGCATTCGGAACGGGTGACGGATTCGGTAAGATAAAAGCGCGCGCCGTTTGGCTGGGCGACGGCTCGTCAATATCACGGCTGGGTTCATCGGTGCGGACGGGCGTATTGGTCGCCTGCACATCCGATGGGAAATGCGGATTCGGCGCGGCAATGGCGTGCGTTGCGCCGCCAAAAAACGCCGAAACGCTGAAGGCGCAGATCAGCAGCATCGCCAGCATCACGCCCACTGATGGCGCGAGCCGCAATGGGTGCGAAGGCGTCGAACGTACTTCGGCCATAATCGCCGGGAACAACCGCCGCAGTTGACCGGGTTCGGGCTGCCCCAAACCGGGCATCAAGGCCGCAAGTTCGCGCGAAACATCCTGCTCACGCGCCAACGCTGCCCGGCACGCCTCACAGCGCGCCAAATGCTGTGCCACGCGCACGCGCCGCTGATGATTTAATCGACCATCCACATAAGCTGTTAGATATTGGGTCACATGGTTACGCATAGATTACGACTGAAAGCTCCACAATTCCTCGATCAGCGCCGAGTCGGCATCCTGCATGGCTGCACGAAGTCCTTCATGTGCCAGACGAACGCGACTCTCGGCGGTTTTCTGCGGGCAGTCCAGCACATCGGCCATTTCTCGATAGGTCAACCCCTGGCCGTAGCGCAGTGCAATCGCTTCACGCAGCCGGGGTGTCAGCGTTGCCAATGCGGTTTCAAGCGCCTCACGAACGCCCATCCGCGCGATAGCCGCTTCGGGGGTGTGATCGGCGGGTGCCGACGGTTCAAGCCCCAGACTGAGCATATGACTGAGCGCCGTCGTGGGCAGCCATTTACGCCGGCGTGCATTCCGGCAGCGGCTGACGGTGATCGTGTATAACCAGGTTCGCACCGTACCGCGCGCCGCATCGAAACGACTCAGGTTGCGAAAGGCATACACCATTGATTCCTGAACCACGTCTTCGGCGTCCTGGCGATGCAGCAAAATGCTGTACGCCAAACGATAAACGCCGGGTGCTGCCGTCTCGTAAAAAGAGGCAAATGCGCCCTGATCGCCTTTGAGACAGCGTATCACCAGGGCTTGCAGCACACTATCATCATGTACCGGTTGAGTCGTCGAATTTTTGGGAAATGGGGTCATAACCAAATTCTTGCCCGCTGTGCAGTACTACTTCACGCATAGGATACACAGAGAGCTTACGAATTCCTCACTAACAAAACGCGGTTATTCTAAGGGGTGATTGCGGCAAACACAAAAACTCGTCTTTTCGCTGATATATTGAGAGTGGCTGGGATGCGTTACAATGTTTTGCAATAGGTTTGATGGTTGAGGACGTTATTGTTGCTGGTTAATACTGCGTTCAAGCGGTTGAGTCTGTTCATTGCACTCGTGGTCTCGTTAGCAAGTCTGCAAATTATCGCACATGCACAAGATATTAGCGTGCGCTTCGATTTTCAGTTCATACGGCAGGGACAGGTCGGGCTGCTGCTGGTCAGTGGCAGCGATTTGACGGGAGGCGTCGCCAATATTTTTGATCGCAACTACACCTGTTACCCAACCAGTCAGGGCGCGGCCTGCCTGATTGCCGTGCCGATGGACAAACCGATCAAGGATTACCCGATCAGCTTGACCATTTCCAAAAAGGATGGCAGCACCATCCCCTGGAAAAGCCAGATCAGCGTGCAGTTGGGGCAGTTTCTGGCGGAAACCTTCGTCTTGCCGGGCAACCTGTTGTACCTGCTGCGCGATGATATTCAGGCCAACGAGGATGATCGGCTGATGGCTGCGTACAGCATCGTGACGCCCACCCGCTATTGGGAAGGCACGTTTACCCCGCCAGTCAACCCGATTCCCGTTTCGCCCTATGGCGCGGTACGCACTTACAACGGCGGGCAGGTGCGGCGGCACACTGGGCAGGATTTACGCGCGTTGATGGGCACACCTGTACTCGCTTCGGCTAGTGGCCGAGTCGTTCTTTCGCGCCCGATGGATATTCACGGCAATAACATCGTCATTGATCACGGCTGGGGCATTTACACCGAGTATGCTCACCTCTCGGAACGCTATGTTGTGCCCGGTCAGTTTGTTTTGCAGGGTGACGTGCTTGGCCTGAGCGGGAATACTGGCCGCAGCACCGGGCCACATGTTCACTGGGAAGTGGCCGTCGGCGGCGTGTGGGTCAATCCGCTGGCCTTTGCACAGTTAAAGTTACCGCAATAAAGGCTTATTTTATGATCCGAATGCTGCATTTCGCCGATATTCACATCGGCATGGAAAATTACGGACGGCTTGACCCCGAAACCGGACTCAGTTCCCGCGTGCGCGATTTTTTGCGCCGTCTGGACGAGATGATCGTTTTTGCGCGCGACCATGATGTTGATCTGGCAATATTCGCGGGTGATGCCTTCAAGAATCGGCAGCCAAACCCAACCTTACAGCGTGAGTTCGCGCATCGCATTCGTGAACTTTCGGAGCTATGCCCGGTGGTATTGCTGGTCGGCAACCATGATCTGCCAACGAATGTTTTGCGCGCTTCCAGCGTGGAAATTTACGATACATTGGGCGTCCCGAATGTGATTGTCGGTCAGGATTACCGCGTCTATGGCATTGAAACCAAATCCGGGCTGGTACAGGTTGCCACTGCACCCTACCCGGTACGCGCTGGATTGCTCGGCGAAGACGAAGCGCGCGGCCTGACCATCGCGCGCGGCGATGCGCTTTTGCAGGAGCGGTTGCAGGTGCTGCTGCGTGATATGGCGGCGCAGGCCGATCAATCGGATGCACCACGCGTATTGACCGGGCATTTCACCATTTCGGGTGCGACCACAGGCAGCGAACGCGGGGTGATGCTTGGCCGCGATAT
>JBBSEU010000215.1:0-10553 GCA_038239365.1 Aggregatilineales bacterium | reverse complement strand
GCGCAAACTTGTCATACACATCCGCCAGATAGTAGCCGCCGCTCATCGCGTCGTACTGACCCGCGCCGGTGAGCAGATCGTTGGTGTTGTTCTGGCGCAAAACGGCCCAGGGGAACGCCACCACCTTCACCTTGACGCCGTTATCCTTCTCGAACTTGGCCGCCAGCGACTCGGCAGCTTTGTTATAGGTACCGGATTCCATGTAGGTGACGGTGATTTGCTTGGTGTCCTGTGCCGCGTTCAGGCTGCCCGCTGGCGTCAGGCTAAACACGAGCGCGGCGATCAGCAGTGCAGCGACGCTGATCAAAATTGAATGACGAACTTTCTTTGCGAACATGCCCTAATCTCCTTCTATCTTTTGCCTCTAACTCAAACGAATCGTGCGTCGAGAACCGTTTTAATTGCCACCAATATTTCGATCCTTTCACTAATGTCTGATGCGTCACACTTCACGCGGACGCTCAGCTTTCGCCCTTCATATCGTAAGTGGCTGCCGAGTGAACGATGTGCCGCAAGAGCATTTCGGCGGCTGCATCGGCATTGCGTTCGGCAACCAACTGGAAAATGGCACGGTGTTCGGCTAGTTCCTGCGCGGCATAGCCAGGAATCAGTTCGGCTTTGCGGCCACGCTGCATCAGCAGTTCGAGGATTGACTCCATGAAGCGCACCACCACCTGATTGTGTGATGCTTCTGCCAACAAGATATGGAAGCGCGCCGAAATCTCGTTGATCGGTTTCCCGTCGGTCAGTGTCGTTTCGTGTGTATCCAGCAATACTTTGAGCCTCTCCAGGTCTTCCGAAGTTGCGCGCAAGCAGGCCAACCGCACACTAGCCGGTTCGATCATTTCGCGCGCTTCGAGGAGTTCGCGTGCCATTGAATCGCCGATCAGGAAGCCAAGTACATCGGCACGCAAAACATCGCTGGACTGTGGTTCTTTCACGACAGCGCCATAGCCGGGCATGATCTCGATGATGTTCAGCATCGCCAGACTTTGTAATGCTTCCCGAATCGAGGAACGCCCCACATTCAACTGCTCGGATAAATCGCGCTCCGAAGGCAGTTTATCGCCCGGTTTGAGAATGCCCTGCCGCACCAGCCCGATCAATTGATCGGCAACAGCCTGTGAAGTGGTCACACGATTGACGGGAGTGAAGATCACGCGATTCCCTTTACTTTTTTCATGCTGGTCTGACCAGCAGACAATCACATCATCAGAGAATAAGATCGAATTAAAAATCTGTCAAGGGCAGAATTAGAAATACGCGGATCGCTTGTGCGAATCACTCAATGGAGGCTGATTAGGATTGAAACTTGGAGATCGCGCTTTGGGGTAAGCTGGCGTCAACGCGCCTGAGCAGTGCCGCATCAAGGCTGATCGTCATTGCCTGTAACGCTAGAAAGAGAGCGCCAACCGAGGGGCTGTATGCTGCTGGATGCACAGCCATATTAGCGAAGCGCGACTGAATCACATTGCGAAAAGGATGTAGCAGCAGTTCGCCCGCCCGAAAAACACCGCCAGTCGTATACACGGGCAAATCTAGCTGGCCTAACCGTTCGGCGACGGCGATGACACACGCCGCCAAACTTCTTCCCGCCGCTGCCAGCAGTTCAAGCGACACGGTGTCACCCTCACGCGCCGCATTCCCAACCAACGCCGCGAGTCGGGCAATAGCGGCACGTTCGATCTTGCCTGAGTACATAGCTTGATGCAATGCAGGAAGATCATCGAAGCGGAGTTGATCCAAAATCGTGCGGCTCAACTGGGTAGGTGCGCCGCGTCCATCGGCAGCTTGATAAATCGCCCGCAGCGCCGCACAGCCAATATCGTAGGCGCTGCCTTCATCGCCCAGCAGATAACCCCAACCACCCGCCCTGGCGTCGCGGCCATCGGCCAAACGTCCGTAAGCGACTGAACCCGTCCCCGCGATCACGACAATGCCCGACTGACCTGTAGCCGCACCCGCCAATGCTGTCACTATATCATTATGCGCGTGCAGTGCAGCGTTTGGAAACAGCGTTTTGGCGATCTCGGCGGCATACGTTGCGCCGCCCGTCATGCCCAGGCACACGCTTACCACATCGGCAGGTGAGGCATTCGCGCTTTTTAACGCCCCATTGATAGATTGGTTCAGCGCATTGTGAAGCCGTTCCAGACCGCCCGGCTCGTAAATGTGATTTGACGGACCGGCATGACCTTCACCCAGAATTTGACCATCCAGCGACGCCACAAGTGCCAATGTAGATGATTGCCCACCATCGACACCGATCACGATTTTCATAATCGGCTAGAAGGCTTTGCGCGCTGGTAACAGGGCAAAAAAAGAGGGCTTGGCCTTGCCGCCACGCCCTCACTAGCCACTTCCGCCCACCACCTCGATGTATTGTTTCCAGGCATCCGGGCCGCTCCCAACGGCGATGACAAGATAGCTTGTACGCGGTGTTTTCGGCTCCCAGCGCAGTTTCATCCCGGCTTCTTCGGGCAGGCGGTTGCCCTTGCGATGATTGCACGCATAGCAGGCACAGGCCGTATTGCTCCACGTATCACGCCCACCACGCGAACGCGGCAGCAGGTGATCGACGGTCAGATCGGTCTTGGTCAGGATATGGCCGCGCGCAATGTCCCCTGGTCGCACGGCGCAGTAGATGCACGTATAGTTATCGCGTGCCAGCACGCCCTTGCGACTCCATTGAGCTTTGCGGCGCGGCACGTTGATATACGTCCGCAGCGCGATCACCGACGGCACGGGGAACGTTGACGCTACCGTTTTCAGAAAACGGCCAGTCTGTTCCACCACGACGGCTTTTTCGGCCAGCAGCAGGTTAATCGCGCGTGGCACAGAGATGATCGCCAGTGGTTCCCAGTTATTCCCATTGAGAAGAAGTACACGCCCTTGCAAAATTCGCAGACCTCCCCGATTAATGAATCGGACTTGTCGTTGAGCGTTACCGTTTGGCGCACGGGTGGCACCAATCGTGTTTGCCGACGCCGATTATACGCTCAGATGTGCGAAAAGGCCATAGCGAAATTGTTGTTTCTAACGCTACAATAACCATCATGAGCCAAAACAACACAAACGATAATGACTCGCCCGCCAAACCAGATCGCACGCCGCGCATGGTGCAAGGTATCCGGCAAATTTCGATGGCGGCCTTGCAGGAACGCATCGAGTCACAGTTCTTAGCCGAGAACTCGCCCGATCTGCTTCTCGAAGCGGCCACTGACTCCGCACGCCGCGATTTGATCCGTGAGGCCGCCGATTACGTGATGGCCGTCGAAGCAGTGGTCTTGACTCGGCCTGAGCGGAATGAACTGCTCGAAAAACTGTACTCGAATTTATTCCGCTTTGGGCCCCTGGATCGGTACATCGCTGACGAAGCGATCAACGAGATCACGATCAACGGTGCGGATGATCTGCATATCCGGCGCGGCGCGGGCGCGATGGAAGCCATCGACACCTATTTCGATGATTCCGATCATCTGGCAAAGATCGTGCAGCGCGTGCTATCAACGGCGGGCGTGCAGTACAGCGAAAATACACCGTTTATTGAGGCGGGCGCAATGATGCTCAATCGCCCGATACGGCTGACGGTTGCTGCACCACCCATCAGCCCGGTTTTGCATGTTGACATACGGCTGCATCCTGCCAAACCATTCACGTTGGATGACCTGATCGCGCGCGGTGTACTCACTCAGAGTGCCGCCGATACACTCCAATCGGCATTAAAGAATAATCGCGGCATGATGATCGTTGGCGATGTGGGCGTCGGCAAAACGACGCTGCTCAATGCCCTGTTCGAAAATTTGCCCGGTCACAGCGCCGTCGTCGAACGTTCGGCAGAACTGCGCGTGCCGCCCGATATGGAAAAGTTTAGCGGCGCGGATTTTGCCGGACAGATTAAGGCGGCACTTGATTTGCGTCCGCCCTGGTTGGTTTTGGATGAGATACGATTAGACGAATGGGCAGCGATGTGGGCGGCGCTTTCCGCACAACCACGCCCGAACATGCTCTGGACATTCCGGGGCGCAACCCATCCGAGCCGCTTTCGGGCAGCGTTCAGCATGGCCGTGCGGCGCGCACAACCCGCCATCGAACAAGGCCTGATTGTCGATGCGTTGGTAGAGCAATTATCCGTTGTGGCGGTACTTGCCCGACGCGAATCAGCGTTGCGACTGATAACACTAGGGGAATGGGTACGCGAGGGCGACAGCGTCGTTCTGAAACCCTTTGTATTGTAATTTAGATTGAGGTGTTTATTGTGCGCTACCGAATCGCTTCGGCCTTCTTGATCCTGTCGTTTTTTTGGCTATCGGCTGTACATCAATCGGTTGAAGTCGTGGGAGGGGGACAGAGCATCGGTGATCCGTTCACGCCAGAACTGGGCAATACCGGCTACGACGTGACGCATTACGATCTGGCGCTCAAATTCGATCTGGATAAAGGCACGTTGGACGGCATCGCAACAATTGACGCCAAAGCCACCTTCGATCAATTGGGCAGCCTGAGTCTGGATTTTTCAACGCTCACTGCTAGTGCCGTCATTGTTGACGGCCAAACCGCACAATTCGAGCAGCGCGCCGACACTCAAAAATTGATGATTACCCTGCCAAAATCGTTGGCAAAAGACAGTACCTTCAAGATCGCCGTGACCTATGGCGGCACGCTTGCTACGGTTAATAGCCGTTATGTACCGTTTTTGCCGATTGGCATGTATGTTGATCGCAAAGCGCATCGTGCCTTCGCCGCCGATGAACCGAACGGCGCGCATACCTGGTTTCCGTGCAACGATCATCCGCTTGACCGAGCCAGCTATACGTTCCACATCACGGTCGCAGAAGGGTTGACGGCTGTCGCTAATGGTCAGCAGCAGGGCGAACCCATCACCAACGCCGATGGGACGCGCACTTTCAACTGGAACATGCCGCAAAACATGGCAAGCTATCTGGCGACGGTTGCCATTGCCGACTACGTCGCCAGGCCGCTGCCCGGCAACGCCCCAATCCCATTAGCCGTTTACGCCTATACCAAAGATGCGGATCGTGCGGCTGACGCTTATCAGGAGACGGCGCAAATCATCCAGTTCGAGATCGAGAAATTTGGCGCGTTCCCGTTCGCCTCGTATGGTCAGGTGTTAGTAGCGCAACAAGCGGCGGCACTCGAAGCGCAATCCATGACCATTCAACCGGACAGCACTGCCTTTCAGCGGCCAGAAGTCAACCGAACCTTCATCGCGCACGAAATGGCGCATCAGTGGTTTGGCGACTCGGTAGCTCTTTCAACGTGGGCGGATATATGGCTCAATGAAGGTTTTGCCACTTACGCGCAATATTTGGTGGATGAACATTTCAACTCGCAGTCCACCAGCCTGAATTATTGGGAGAAGGCGCTCGTTCTGTTGACCGGTCCAGCATCACTGGTTGCGCCGAAAACAAGCGATATGTTTGGCACTAACACGTATCTCAAAGGCGGCTTTGTGCTGCACATGCTTCGTCAGGAAATCGGCGATGAACTGTTTTTCAAGACGCTGCAAACCTATGCCGCGCAGTTCAGAGATCGCAATGCCACTACCGCCGATTTTCAAGCCGTTGCCGAAAGCGTGAGCGGCAAATCATTGACTACGTTTTTTGATCAGTGGGTGCACCGTGCCGGATTACCGCGCCTGAACATCACCTGGACAGAAAAAGACGGTCAGATCGACGCCCTGGTGTGCCAGATTGCCGCGCAAAAACCGTTTATACTGACCCTGCCCATCCAATTGCAGGGCGCTCCGGCGACGGCTGCTAACAAAACCGACGATGAAACGATCTCAATTTCAGCCGCCGAAACACAGGTTCATTTTGCGCCGGGCTTCGAGGTTGGCAAATGGTTGATCGATCCGGCTCAGCGTGTGCTGGAAAACACCACGGCAAAACGAGTCGATACGCTCCCGGCAGGTTGTTCCTGATTAGCGTTGTGAGTGGATAGGGTGCGCCGTCTGATTCCGCTCATCATCACGATCCTGGGCATCAGCATCAGTGGTGTATTGTTCATCGGGCGGAGTCTACCGGAGTCGTCACGACTGGCAATGCTGCACTTCAACGATTGTACGTTACCCTGTTGGATCGAGATTGTGCCGGGGGTGACACCGCTCAATGAAGCTGAGGCACGTATCTATCAGATATACGGTCAACCGGAATATACCGTGCAACGAGAGCGTGAAGGCTTGCATATCATTCATAATGAGGATGGTGCCGATCTTTGGATTACACTGGATACATTGGGCGACATTGTGAGTCGAATGACGTTGAGTGAACGCGATGGCAGCAGCGCCAACCCAACCATTGGTGAATTAAGCATTGTTCTGGGGATGCCAAGCCAGATGATTGCTAACCCCGATCTGGGTGATACACGCATTTTGCGGTTCACATCACAGGGATTAGACGCCTGGCTCGACTCATGGGGTGCGCTCAATTTGGCCTGCGACTCGGTGACCGTGTTGCGCCGCGTCCCATTTTTGGTGATTGGCAGCGCATCATCAGCTAATGTGCGCCCTGAACGTGGGGCAAAGTGGGGCGGCTTCGAGAAGTGCCATCACTTTGCGCCCTGAACTGCTTAACGCCTAGTCGAACCGCCCCTCACCGCCCGCTTCAACCGTCGGCCCGACTGATGGATTGACCAGTATCGGCGCAGCGATCACGTTTTGTGTACCGTTCGCCGCACTCATCGGCTGAATTGTGCCCGCCGTCCAGTGACCCGCGACTGGCAGCATACCGCTCGTGCCATAGGTGAATGCCATATCGGCCTGACCCGCCGTAAAAGAATTGCGAATTGATGTGACACCATTCAGGAACATTGCAACGCTGGAATGCCCCTGTCCGGCGAAATCGCCCGCGAACGGCTTGCCTAGCGGAGAACCGAACACAAAGTTGTAATTGCTGAAAACGATGGCGGGTGTTCCCGTTGTTCCGGCCATGGCATTGCTCAGGTAGAACATGCCCATAGAAGGCCGATACACGCCGATGCTGTCATAGCCATTGCCGTCCCAGTCACCCGCGATTCCGGCGTCGCCTGGATTGCCCAAGACCATCGTGTAATCGGCATAACCATTTGCCAGCGTGCGCTTGAGGTACAGCAGGCCGTTCGATGGGCGGAAGACGCCAACACCATCCCCATTCATCGAACTATCCCAGTGACCGGCTACCGGTGTGTCGCCCGGATTGCCCATCACGAACGCATAATCCGCCGCGCCTGGGGAATTGCTATTTCGCAGCAAAAAGACGCCCGCTGCCGAGTTATAGACGCCAATCGTATCGACACCGTCGTGATTCCAGTCACCAACCACAGGTAGCAGCCCCGCGCCACCAAAAGCAACCGTAATATCTGCATTACCCGCTGAATTGGTATTCCGTAGATAGAAAACGCCATTCGAGTAAACGCCTACCGTATCGCGCGGATTGCCCGTCGAACCCAAATTAGCCAGCGTGTTCCCAACGTAGATCGGTGAATTGATCGCGGCGGCGAAGGCATTTTGAGAAGCCGCCGAGGTTTCAATCGGCCAGGGAATGCCCTGATTGTCATCCCAGTTGAAGTAGACAATTGCCTTGATTTTCGGATAATTCTGCGGGATTTCCGTCGTCAGGGTGCTGCTGATCCAGGCTGCTTTGGCTGCGCCGCCATCACCCAACTCGACGGTGGCAAATTCGGCGATCATCAGCGGTTTGGCAGGTGAGAGGTTCGTGACTTCGGTATAACTGTCCTTCATCTGCTTTTGGGTAGGTGTGCCTGAAAACACCTGCGAGAACGACAACCAGGGCATCGCCTGACGGGTGTACCAGTTGTAGCCATCCAACCCCAGCCAATCGACATACGAATCACCGGGGTAAAGCTGAGCCAGCGGCGTTGTGCCAGTATCGCTGATATTTGGGCACCAGACCCAGGTTACGTTCGTCGCGCCGACCTGCGTAAAAATATCATGAACGTGTCGATACGCGGCCACGTAGTCGGTGGAACTATTACCGTTCAGGTTGGCACTCCACGGGAACTGCCAGGTGCCGTTCATCTCATGATCGAAGCGCAGAAAGAACGGATGACCCCAGTTGCGCGCGTCGGTTGCCCACTGCCGAATGTAGGGATCGAAGTCGCCGCGCGTGACATTAGACAATTTGTATTTCGGTTGATTGCTGCCGCAGCACGCCCACGATTGCCAGCTTAGCAGTGGAATCGAGCCGTGATTGCGGACATTATCGAAGTAACTGCGCTGAAAGGCCAGCATGGTTCCGGCTGGGTATTCCCAGGGCGCTCCCCAGGCGATAATTGACATACCCTTGTGAGCAATATTGCGCTCAAAATTGTCGAAGGCCCCGCCCGGCGCGAAATTGAAGCTATCGGGCGGCTTGCCATACAGCGTTGCGCCCCAATAAATGCTGCCAGCGGCCTGCACGCCAGATTGCGCGCTGACCGTCTTCAGCGAACTTGAAAAGATCGAGATAAATGCGGCGGCCACAAACATGACCATGATAATGAAACGGCAGATGCTGCGGAAAAAACCCATCAATGATTCCTTCGTTCACGAAACGATGATCCAGCCTGAACCAGATACCCGATCCCGTTGATGAATGCTGGTCAGGTTTTTGCTAAAACAGCTTTTTGCGATTATTAGCAGCTTGATTCAGGCGACTGATTTGTTGCGTTGGCGACTCGAGAAGATGTTTGCCGATTGCACAGGTAAAGCGACACCTCTGTAGCACAAACCTCTTATTGAGTTCCCACAGGATTAAGATTGCATGAAAATCGCAACACTTCTTATCGTATACGGCTCTTGCCAGATGCGAATAGGAGTCTAGTACCGAAAAGTATTGAGGTTAGCCAACAGTGGACGTGCCGGACAAAACCCTTATCATAGACAATATCAGAGATAATCGAGCCGAAAGTGCAGACGCGGGGCTATTGGTGGAGACTTCATATCCTCCGAAACCATCCCAAAGATCGCTGTGGAGTTACATGCGGTCTGATCTGAACCGTTATCGCGTAACCGATGATCGTTCTGCGCTCGCTGTGTTTTTTATCTCGTCCGAAATTTTGGCATGTATTGTGTATCGTTGGGGTCACTGGGTCTGGAGCTACACCGGGCCGCTGATAGGGCTGGTACGTTTACTGAAACCCGTTTATATCATCATCAACCGTATCATGGAGGTTATCACTGGAGTCACAATTCGTCCGCGTGCCCGTATTGGGCAGGGTTTATACATCACGCATATTGGCAGCATTCATATTGGCGCGCATGTCGTGATTGGTGAGAACTGCAATATTTCTCAGGAAGTCACAATCGGTGTTGGAGGACGGGGCGCAAATCGGGGCAGCCCCACGATTGGTAATCGCGTGTTTATCGCGCCCGGTGCCAAGCTGTTTGGGCCGATTGTGATCGGCGATGACGTGGCGATTGGCGCAAATGCGGTTGTCACCAAATCGCTGCCAGATCGCGCAGTAGCGGTGGGTATCCCCGCAGAAATTATGAGCTACGAAGGTAGCTTTGAATTCGTTTTGTATGACGGGATGGAACATGATCAAGAGCGACTCCGAAACCTGGCCGCCCGCGAAGCAGACAGAGCATCGGTCAAAACAGCTAGATAAGTGCCAAAACTAACGCCAAGACCATTTGGTTTACACCGTGTAATGTTCACAATCATCTTAATCGGGTTTGAGAGCGATGCGAACCGTGAAGCCTTACAAGAATTGAGGACAAAACAATGGTGGATTTGCCAAACAACACACTTATCGGAGAAGAGACCGAAGCGCATGTAACCTACCTGCCAAAACCATCATCAAAATCGCTTTGGCACTATATCGTTTCCGATTGGAAACGCTACTGTGTAACCGATCAGCGATCACGATTAGCAGTTCTCTTTATCTCATCCGAACTTGTCGCATCGGCTGTTTATCGTTGGGGGCACTGGATTTGGACGTATTCCGGGGTATTGTCCAGACTCATTCGATGCCTGAAGCCGTTTTACATTATCGTCAATCGTTTCGTCGAGGCGTTCACAAGCATTACCATTTACCCACCAGCGCGTATTGGTCAGGGATTGTATATAGGCCATATCGGCAGCATTCATATTGGGGCTGAGGTAGTGATGGGAGAGAATTGTAACATCTCTCAGGAAGTCACCATTGGGGTTGGGGGACGTGGCGAGAAACGAGGCAGCCCGGTCATTGGCAATCGCGTGTTTATCGCGCCCGGTGCCAAGCTGTTTGGGCCAATTGTGATCGGCGACGACGTGGCGATTGGCGCAAATTCGGTTGTGACCAAATCGCTGCCGGATTGTGCAGTGGCAGTGGGTATCCCTGCCAAAGTTGTGAGCTACGAAGGCAGTTTTGAATTCATTATGTATGATAGGATGGAACATGATCAAGAGCGACTCCGAAACCTGGCCGCCTACGATGCAGCCAGATCGAACTCTCAAAACGGCTAGCCAGGACATTATCGGGGCACATGTTTCTCAGTGGGGATGGCTGCCCGCACTCAGTTTGATCAGTGCTTTAGCTCTGCTGGGCATTGCCATTTCCAATAACGCCAG
>JBBSEU010000214.1:0-10556 GCA_038239365.1 Aggregatilineales bacterium | reverse complement strand
TATTTAAGAGATTCCTCAAGCCATATATCCATCAATTCAGGATCGTCTGGTAAAGGAATTGCTTCATGTGGCAAATATACAGAGATGCCAAAACTCATTGATATTCCTCACATGGAACGTCGTCCAAGCTACGTGTTCAGGAACGCAGCACCGCGCCAAGCTGACGTTCAGTAGCCTTGACGATGCCCTGCTGCACTTTGGCGACTTCTTTATCGGTCAGGGTTCGGTCTTCGGCCATGTACGTTAACGCATAGGCCAGACTCTTTTTGCCCGCCGGGATCGGTTCGCCCTGATATACATCGAACAGACGCGCCTCCCGCAGCAGTGATCCGCCCGCCTGCTCGATCACGCGCGCAACGTCGGCAGCGGGCGTGTCTGCATTGACGATCAGGGCAATGTCCTGATAGACAGCGGGCTGCGTCGGCACCGGGATCACGTTGAAGTCGCTTTCCAGTTCAGCCAGCAGCGCATCCAAATCGATCTCGGCGGCAAAAACGTTTGATCCCAGATCGTAGCGTTCGCGCACGATAGGATGAAGTTCGCCCATCACGCCGACTTGCGTTTGCCCGACATACAAGGCGGCGCAGCGCCCCGGATGGAACGCGCCATGCTGTCCTGCTTTGACGATCAGCGTCCCGACGTGCAGACCATCGATCAATTCCTCAAGTAGTCCCTTTAGATCGAAGAAATCGACAGGTTCAACGCGCTTTTCGGCTTGCGGGCTGTCCTGCCACGAGGCCAACGCACGCGGCCCAGTGATCGCAATAGCTAGGCGGCGTGGTTCATCGGGCAGCAGTTGACCCTCACGTGGCAAAAACACCGCGCCAATCTCAAAAATTTGCTGGCGTGCTGTATGGTGCTGGTTCGCGGCCATGTTTTCCAGCAAGCCATTGAGCAGCGTTTGGCGCATCACCGCCTTGTCGAGACTGATCGGATTAGCAAGCGCCAGATACGGCACATTTGGGCGGGCAGATGGCAAACCAGGTGCATCCAAACGCCCTTCGGCTTCAACCGTCGTCAGGCGATAATTGATCACTTCGCGCAGGCCAAGCGATACCAGGATATCGCGCGTTTTTTCTTCGCGGATCAATTCTTCGTTGTTGCGCTGTGGCGGCATCAGGTCTTCGATCAGCGTGTTCGGCAGGCGATCATAACCATAGATGCGCGCGATTTCTTCCGACAGATCGGCAATCCCCACATCGCCCGTACCAATATCCGTGCGGTGATCAGGTACATCGACATGCAGCATATCGCCCTCGACACTGACCTTGAATTGCAAGCGCGTCAGAATTTCGGCGGCTTCCTGAGCATTGATCGGAATACCCAACAGGCGCTCGACTTTCGCCAGTGGCAGATCGACATGCACAATCGGAGACGGCAGCGGGTATTGATCAATCATTCCCTGCGCGACAGTGCCGTTGCCCAGTTCGCGCATGAGTTCAATCGCACGCCGTAATCCGCGTTCGGCTTGCGCCGGGTGAACACCGCGACTGAAACGCAACCCGGCTTCGCTGCTCATCTTCTGGGTGGTCATCGTTTTGCGGATGTTGATGTAACTCCAGTTGGCGGCCTCTAGCAGCACATTTCGGGTAGTCGGCTGCACTTTGCTTTCGTCGCCGCCCATGATCCCGGCCAAACTCAAGATGCCCGCCGTATCGCACACGAGTTCGTTGAAATCTTCCAGCGTGTGTACCAAGCCGTCCAGCGTGGTCATTTTTTCGTCGGAAGTCGCCGTGCGGGTGATGATCGTGGGTATCTTGCCATTGGCGCGCGTCACCAGCATATCGTAATCGAAAGCGTGCAGCGGCTGACCCGTTTCGAGCATGACGTAATTGGTTATATCGACGATGTTGTTGATTGGGCGTTCACCGGCGGCAGTCAACCGGCGCTGCAGCCACTCCGGCGATGGCTTGATCGTCACATCACGAATCAACATGGCTGTGAAACGCGGATTCAGTTCCGGCACACGAATCTCGACTTTCACCTGAGCGGCAACTGCCGCGCCGCTGGCCTGCACCGCGTAGGATGGCTCACGCACGACACCACTCGTCAACGCGGCCACCTCACGTGCCACACCTAAAATGCTGTAGGCGCGGGCAAGGTTCGGCGTCAATTCGACTTCAAAGATCACATCACCTAACACGTCGGCGAAGGGCGTGCCCGGCTTGAATCCTGGATCGCCCATCAGGATGATCCCTTCGTGTTCTTCGCTCAGGCCGAGTTCCTTTGCGCTGCACACCATCGAGCGATTCGGTATGCCGCGCAGTGCCTTTTCCTTGAGGATCATGCGCTGCTGGCCTTCGGCGTGGCCGTCGAAAACTTCCGCGCCTTCTAGTGCCAGCGCCGTGAATAGCGGTGGATCGAGCAGGCCGATCCCCTTGTAAGGATACAGATTCGGCGCGCCAGTCACGACTTGTTCCAGTTCGGGTGCGCCATAATTGACCATTGCCAGCACCAGTTTGTCGGCGTTGGGGTGCGGCTTAACTTCATGGATCGCGCCCAATACGATCTTGTCGCGCGCCCAGACCAGATGATCGGACGGCGGCATATTGATCCCGGCGGGGGCTTCGCCCTGTGGCACGCCGATATACTCAATCGAGGCGACTTCTAACCCGGCCAGCGTCAGACGTTCGGCCAGTAGTTCAGCGGAAATTGGGATGTCTACGTAGTCTTTCAACCACGAGAGTGGAACACGCATTGTTTCGGGTTACTCCTAAAGATACTCTACTCGGTTTCGCATGTCTTCGGCGGTATACACACCGTGAACTAGTTCAAGTCGTTCGATCCAATCGCCGATTCTGACGCGGCTAAACCGCGCACGAATTATTCCAGCATGTTCAATACCTTGTGCAGCAAGCGTCAAATAATCAACATCATAGGTACACAGCACACAACCTAGCTGAGTCGCTCTGTGTAAATGATTTAAATCAGAGCCGCCCAATGTTCCTAACTCCTGGACTGTAAAGACTTCAATGCCGCGCTGTCGCAATTGCTCAGCAATGACGATCTCGATATTTTCATCGAGGTAGAAGCGAACCGGGGCGCTGTCCAACACCGTTTGCCTTCATTTCTTCTGCAAGTGCCTCAAGCCGCGCCATTAATGCGTCCATCTCGGCCCGATGTTCATAATAGTAAGCCAATGCCGCGTGAACCTGAGCAGGCGTAACACCGTAAGCCGTCGCAACCTGTTCCGGTGTGCGGGGTTCAGGTTCGCGGCGCATGGCGCTCACAATATCGATCACTTCAAGGCTTGTGCCCGCGATAATCGGGCGGCCACTCCGTAGCTTGGGATCACTCACAATCAGGTTAATACTCAATATGGTCTGCATCAGTCCACCTCGCAATCACTCACTGTCCGAGCTGTCCAGCCATTGCCGTTGCACGCTCTAACGCACGTCGCGCTACGATCTTCGCCATTTCGGTTCGATATTCGGCACTGCCCAGGTAGTCCGCGATCTGGCTTGGCATCCCGAAGGTATAAACGGCGGGTGCTTGCATCAAGCCACATACCGCGACACGTTCCTGAGCGCCTTCGACCCAGGCCACCGCGCCCACGATGGGTGCATCGGCAGGAGTACGCGCCACCTTCTCGAAGCTGAAGCCGCAATCCTGATCGGGGGTGTCCAGCATGACCCGCCGCGCGATGATCAAATTACCCTGCTTTTCCAAGCTGGCGCGGTTGCCGATTGCTGCGAAGAACGTGAGCAGCAGCGAATTGCCGCGCGCTTCGGTGATCACATCGCCGGGTGTCATCACATTACGCAGTGTGAGCGGATATTCGGCGCGAATGATCTCGGCCAACGCCGCCGCAATTACGCTGTTGATTGTCAGACAAAATTCGCGGACAGTTTCAAGCGTGGTCGTGCTGCCAATGACGAGTATATCACCCTCGACCTGAACGCGATTCAAGCCAAGTGCCGAAAGATCGACGGCTTCTTCGGTTTCTTTGGCGTTTTCGCGGACGAGCGCGCCACCATATAGCGGCTTTACACCGGGCTTATTGAGGAGCATGACCGCTTCATCGCGTGTTGTGGGGTTGTGTAGCGTGCGTAAGTTGATGAGCATAATCCATCCATGTTTGCGTTCAGGTTGTTATCGGGTGTGCGACGACACCTTTAATCATACTCTCCACGTCAAGTTCCTCGCACAATTCCGGCCAGGAGACGCTTTGATGGTGAAGGGTAAAGTTTTTCAGTTGATCAGGTGTGGCCTCTGCAAGCCAGGGATACCACGTCAACGGATTGCCAATGATACGTCCGTCCGAAAGGGTAACATACACATTCTCATCGGAAAATCGAACCTCTACGGGTGCTTTGAGGTCACTAAGCGATTCGCCAACATAGGCTAGAACAATCCGACTTCGTGAAATACCTGCTTGAACCAGGGCGTCGCACAAAATTTTATCATTGGCGTCATGTTCGATGATCACGCAATCATCTTCGATGCGCGCCAAAAGCCCTAACCCATTGATTCGTTCGCCTGAAAACTCTCCAACATCAGCGACAGCGTAGACTTGCTGCGCTTCATTCGAAATAAAGTACGCAATGCCATTAAGTCCGGGTCCCGCGTAGGCTTCTGTTTCGGTAGCCACAATTTGTTTCAGGGTATTGGAATCCATTGGATAACCTCCTCTTTTTCAGGATCAAAGACCATCAGGTTGATCCCGACTTTCTCGATCATAAGCTGTCCCAGTGCTTCGCTGAGAAGACCTTTGTACGCAGCCGATGGCACCGCCAGATACAGCGCCATATTCGCTTTTTGAACGTCGAGAATAACGCGGTACATCACGTACTGTCCAATAACCGATTGAAGGTAATCCACTGGCGACGCCATTTTCTCGAATCCCTTTATTTCGAGAAGGACAGCCAGATTGGAATCACCTTGTGCAGCGCGCAAATCTACGTAAAGGTTGCGTCCGGGCAAGGTGAGCATTTCCTGCTCACGGACAATTTTCCAGCCTGATTTTCCGAGTGCCCTTTTGACGACTTCATGATAGCGATCTTTGGCCGACACTTGCTAGAACTGCTCAAGGAAGCGCAGATCATTGCCCCAGAAGTAGCGAATATCCTTGATATCGTGCTTCAAAATCGTGATGCGCTCCGGCCCCATTCCGAACGCGAACCCGCTGTGAATTGACGGATCGTAGCCGCCGTTTCGCAGCACGTTCGGATGAACCATGCCACAGCCCATGATCTCCAGCCAACCTGTGTACTTGCACATGCCACAACCCTTGCCATTGCACAGGATGCACTCCACATCGACTTCCATGCTCGGCTCGGTGAACGGGAAGTACGATCCGCGAAAGCGAACCTTGCGTTCTGCCCCGAACACACGCTGCAAAAAGGCCGTCACCGTACCCTTGAGATCGGTCAGCCGAATGTTCGTACCAATCGCCAGACCCTCTACCTGATTAAACTGAATCTCCTTGCGAACGGAAATCTGTTCGTAGCGGTAGCACATGCCGGGCAGGATCACGCGAATCGGGCCGGGCGCGTACTTTCGCATGGCATGAATCTGGCCGGGCGAAGTGTGCGTGCGAAGGATCACACCGGGCGTTGTCGTGTGGAAGGTGTCCCACATATCGCGTGCCGGGTGATGCGGCGGGATGTTGAGCATCTCGAAGTTCGTTTCGTCGTCTTCAACTTCGCGCGTGCGGAACACCTGAAAGCCCATATCTGCCCAAATGTCGTAAATTTCGCGGAGCATCCCATTGGCCGGGTGAATGCCGCCCGTTGGCCGCGTCCGCCCTGGCAGCGTCACATCAATTTCGCCTTCTTCAAGGCTGTGTGCCAGTTCGCGTTCTTTGATCAGTTTGACGCGCTCCTCAAAGGCGGCCAGCAGTTCGTCCTTGATCGCGTTGGCGCGTTTGCCGAAGTCGGCGCGCTCCTCTTTGGGAAGCTGACCCGTCGAGCGTACCAGCAGCATGACGCTGCCCTTTTTGCCGATGTACTTATTTTCCCAGGCATCGAGCGCCGCCGCATCAGTGATCGTGGCGATCTCCTGCGACGCCTGCCCGTGCAGCGTTTCCAGTTCTTGCAGCATGATCATCCCTTGTTAGCAGTAAAACCTAGTGTCCAGTACCGAACTGACGATCTCCGGCGTCGCCCAAACCCGGCACGATGAAGCCAATATCGTTTAAGCGTTCGTCCAGCGCACCCAGGTAAACATCCACATCGGGGTGTGCTTTGGTGAGTGCATCCAGGCCTTCGGGCGCGGCGATCATGCCCACAAATTTGATGCGCGGCACGCCCCATCGCTTCAGCACCTCGACGGCAGCCGTCGCCGATCCGCCCGTTGCTAACATCGGATCGAGGATCAGGCACACCTGAACGCGCGGATTCGGCGGCAGACGATTGTAATATTCCACCGGGCGCAGCGTCTTTTCGTCGCGGTACAAGCCCAGATGCCACACTTCCGCCACTGGAAGCATCGACCACACACCCTCGACCATGCCCAGACCAGAGCGCAAAATCGGCACGAGACCGATCTCCTCTTGCAAATGCGACCCAACTGCTTCGCCCATCGGTGTTTGTACCATCACATTGCGGAGCGTCAGATCAGTTGTGGCTTCGTAGGCCAGCAGCATAGCGATCTCGTGAACCAACTGCCGAAATTTGACAGGTTCGGTATCTTTGCTGCGTAAAATGGCGAGTTTATGCTTGACGAGCGGATGCTCGGAGATAACGACTTTGCCCATGCCTAACCCCTCCTGGGAGCGAATCTTCCGAATTGTACGACCCGCTGCATATCCTGTCAAACAAGAGTCATTGGGTTTGCCGCAGGCCGCCGCGCCCGTTATACTCAGAGGCGCACAAATGAGCGATCAGGGCTTTGGTTATGGTTGATGAGCGCGTGGTTTCAGGCAAAAAGCGCAGTGATGATCCCGATAATCTGATACGTCCGCAGCGGTTGAGCGACATCACCGGGCAGGAACGTATCGTGGAGAGTTTGCAAATCGCGGTGGGCGCGGCCAAAGTTCGTAAAGACCCACTGGAACATCTGCTGTTCTATGGGCCGCCCGGACTCGGCAAAACGACGCTGTCACACGTCATGGCGAACGAGATGGGTGTCAATATTCGCATCACCGCCGGGCCGTCCATTGAACGCGCCGGAGACCTGGCCGCGATCCTGACGCATTTGCGTGAAGGTGACATCCTGTTCATCGACGAAATTCACCGCCTGGGACGTGCTGTTGAGGAAATATTGTATCCAGCGATGGAAGATTTCGCGCTGGATATTGTGACCGGCAAAGGCCCCGGGGCGAAGAACATTCGCTTGCAACTACCCAAGTTTACCGTTGTTGGCGCGACGACTCGACTCGCGCTACTGACGGCGGCGCTCCGAACCCGTTTTGTCGGCATTTATCGGCTCGACTTTTACAGCCTTGAGGCGATGATCACGATTGTGAAGCGGGCGGCGCGCGTGATGCACATTCAAATTGATCAGGAAGGCGCAGAGGAGATCGCGCGGCGGGCGCGTGGTACGCCGCGTATCGGCCTGCGATTGCTCAAAAGTGTGCGCGATTATGCCCAGGTGCGCGCCGATGGTCACATCACCGCACAGGTGGCGCGTGATGCGCTTGATCTGGCCGAAGTCGATCCGCTTGGTCTGGATGATATTGACCGCCGTGTGCTGCGCGCGATCATCGAAAAGTTTGATGGCGGCCCGGTTGGACTGGAAACGATTGCCGCCTCGATTAGCGAAGAGTCGGACACGATCATGGACGTGTACGAGCCATATTTGCTGCAACTCGGCTTTTTGGAGCGCACGCCGCGCGGACGAATCGCCACCCGCCGCGCTTACGAACACCTCAAGCTGCCCTACAATGGCCGACCTTTACAGGGTTCGTTGTTCGATGGGGCGCAGCCGTGAGCCTTGAAACCATCGGGCGCGGACTGCTTATCGTTGGCGTGATCGCGCTGGCCTTTGGCGGATTATTCTTGTTGATGAGTCGCGTTCCGGGTTTGAACCAGTTGTTCAACCTGCCGGGCGATATTCGCATTGAAGGCGCAAATTTATCGTGCTTCGTGCCGATTGTGAGCATGATTTTGATCAGCATCGTGCTGACCGTTGTCGCCAACGTCGTGATCCGCCTGCTAAACCGTTGATCCCATGACCATCCTGCAAACCAGCGATTTTAATTATGATCTGCCTTCCGAATACATTGCCCAGACCGCCGCTGAGCCGCGCGACTCGTCCAAACTGATGGTACTGGATCGTGAGACAGGCGAAATTGAGCATCGCCTGTTCCGGGACATGATCGAGTACATAAAGCCGGGCGATATGCTGGTCTTGAACCAAACGCGCGTGATCCCGGCGCGGCTGCATGGCATCAAGCAGGCAACGGGCGGCGCGATTGAAGTGCTGCTGCTTGAACGGATCACCGATCTGCGCTGGCTGGCAATGGTCGGCGGCAAGCGCGTTGGCGTCGATACGCGGCTGGTCATCGGGCGCGACGGTCAACCATCGGTTGAGGCAGTGATCATTGAAGAACGGGATGGCGCTCAGCGCGTGGTGGAATTTGAGCGGCCAATTGAACCGCTGCTGGATACGCTTGGCGAAATGCCGCTGCCGCCCTACATTCACACGCCGCTGAACGATCCCGAACGCTATCAGACGGTGTACGCGCACGTGCCGGGGTCGGTGGCCGCGCCGACAGCGGGTTTGCACTTCACGCCCGAACTGTTGATCGCGTTAAAGGAAAATGGCGTCGAGATCGCGTATTGCACGCTGCACGTCGGTCAGGGGACGTTTCAGCCAGTGCGAACCGAGCAGCTTGCCGAACACAAACTCCATGCCGAGTATGCCGAGCTGCGCGCCGATGAAGCCAGACGCATCAATGACGCCAAATTGCGCGGTAATCGGGTGATCGCGGTGGGCACGACGAGCGTTCGCACATTGGAAACGGCGGCGCTGCGTTCAGCGGGTGAGATGGGCATGGATGTTTGTCCCTGGCGGCCTGTTGTGGCGATTGCCGAACCCACGACGCTGTTCATCACGCCGGGAGATCGCTTCCGGGTGGTGGATGCGATGATCACGAATTTTCATTTGCCACAGTCCACGTTGTTGATGCTGGTGAGCGCATTTGCGGGGCGCGAAAAAATCTTGAATGCCTATGAAACGGCCAAACGAGAGGGCTATCGCTTTTACAGTTTGGGCGATGCGATGTTTTTGTTGTAGTTCTTTGGCTTTGAAGCGCGCCAGGTAGGTAAACGCGGAGCAATTGAAAGCTCTTCTCCCCTGACGCTGTGAAACTTAGTCGTTACGGTTTAGGCCAGTTGCCACTCTGATTACGCTGCCAGTTATCGGCGGGATGATCATCAAACGCGCCAAATTCCAGCGTATTGCCGTCCGGGTCTGTGATGAGAAAGTCGCGTTCGCCCCAATTCTTGACGGATGGTGGCGCACCGACTTCAATGCTCGTGGTCTTGAGATGCTCATACAGCTTGTCCAGGTCTTCGGTTTCCAGTTCGACATGAAACGCCTGTGTACCATGCTGCAGCAGGCCGAGGCGCATTTCGCCCATGCGGAGCAGCGCGAAGTCGCCGGGGCGGTGAACCTGAACCTGTACGCCGGGCAGTTGACGATAAAATTCCAGCGATTTATCAACGTCCTTGACGTGCAGCGTCAAGCCAGTGAGAGAGACAGACAACGATTGAGTTTGCTCGGTCATCAATTGATCCCTTCCGATAGTGAACGATTCGCAGCGATAGGCTGCACCCAGATTATAGCGCCGGAACGGTGCGCTTAGCCGATCTTTTTGGCGTTTGTGATTTTGTTGACAATCACCCTCTGCGTAGGGATAATCGTAGCCAAACTGCCTGTGCATTGGACTTCTAAATTTATGCCTGAACTGGTACGAAATTTTATCGGCGGTCAATGGGTCGAAGCCCAGTCCGGCGAAACTTTCAACAGCATCAATCCCGCCACCGAAGCCCTGATCGCGCCCGTCGTCAAGAGTGATGTTGCCGATGTTCACGCGGCGATTGCGGCGGCCAAAAATGCTTACAATGATTGGCGATTGACGCCCGCGCCGAGACGTGGCGAAATCCTGTACCGGGTCGGCCAACTGCTGATGGAGCGCAAAGAACAGCTTGCCCGACTGCTCACGCAGGAAATGGGCAAGGTGATCGCCGAAGCGCGCGGCGACGTTCAGGAAGCGATTGATATGGCCTTCTTCATGGGTGGTGAAGGCCGCCGCCTGAGTGGTTACACCGCTCCTGTAGAAATGCCGAACAAGTTTGGCATGGCCTTGCGCGACTCGGTGGGCGTCGTGGCACTGATTACGCCCTGGAACTTCCCGATAGCGATCCCCAGTTGGAAATCGCTCCCGGCGTTAGTGGCGGGAAACACAGTTGTGTTCAAGCCTGCTAGTGATACCCCCAAACTCGGCGCGGAATTCGTGCGGATTTTTCAGGAAGCGGGCATCCCGGACGGCGTTTTTAACGTCGTGCTGGGGCCGGGCGGCGTGATTGGTAACGCGATTGCCGATCATCCTGACGTGCGCGTGATCTCGTTCACGGGCAGCACCGAAGTTGGCTACGATCTGTATGCGC
>JBBSEU010000213.1:0-10608 GCA_038239365.1 Aggregatilineales bacterium | reverse complement strand
CAGATCGAAGGCACCGCCCGCAACATGGGTATCACAGTCGAAGGTTAGTTTATGCGGTGGGAGGGCGCAGAACCGCCCGACAACACCACCTGGAGAAAATCAGATGACACAACACGGTAAGAAATATATCGAGGCAACCAAAAAGGTTGACCTGGACAAAGAATATTCGCTCGAAGAAGCGGTCAAGGTGACCAAAGCGGCCAGCTTCGTCAAGTTCAACGAGACGGTTGAACTGCACGCGCGGTTGGGTATCGATCCGCGCCACGCCGATCAGCAGGTACGTACAACGGTTTTGCTGCCTGCCGGGCTGGGCAAGACGGTTCGCGTGCTGGTCTTCGCGGAAGGTGAAGCGGCGCGTATCGCGGAAGGCGCAGGCGCAGACTTCGTGGCGGGCGACGAAATGATCGCCAAAATTCGCAACGAAGACTGGACAGATTTCGACGTGGCGATTGCCGTGCCGGATATGATGCGTAAGGTGGGTAGCCTCGGTAAGGTGCTGGGGCGTAAAGGTCTCATGCCGAACCCGAAAGCTGGCACCGTCGTCCCACAGGACGAAATTCCGCGCGCCATCACTGAAGCACGGGCTGGCCGTGTCGAATTCCGTAACGATAAGACGGGCAACCTGCACATTCCGCTTGGTAAAGTGCAGTTCACCGAAGATCAGATTCTCCAGAACCTGACCGCTGTCGTGGATGCCATTCGCCGCGCGAAGCCAACCGGCGCGAAGGGTACTTACGTCAAGCGTTTGGTGCTGACCACGACCATGGGCCCTGCCGTTCGCATCGACGCGACCACAGTGATGAGCGCAGGCGTCAAGGAATAGCTAATTCACTTCGCTGAATTTTCTAAACGGTGCATTCGATTTGAATGCACCGTTTTTTGTTTATACATAGCTAACCGTATTTAACGAGACTCGGATCGATCTGCCACGCACAGCGTTTGAGTGCTTTGATATATGCGTTAGCGACTCTATCCAAAATGTTCACATCTGAGGGTACATCTGGCGGGAGGCTGTTCTTCGCATCACATTGCTGCAAGTAAGCCTGCATATTGGATACTGCCTGAGTGAGGCTGGTTTTCAAATCAGCGCCGTTTAGCACATAAGCATTGAAGGCTTGCCCCACCCAGTAGTCAGCGAACAAATCCGCCCACTTGCCTCCGCGTAAAGGAAAAATGACTACATCCGAGGATTGTAGCAGTTGGTCCATTTGTTTGTAGAACATGACCAGATCAGACCCATGTATGGCGCTCAAAAGTGGATTGTCAAGCGCCATCCGACTGGCAGGCATCGCCTGAATTAACTCTGGATGTATCGCCAAAAACTTAATCCAACGGTAGCAGCCATCGGGATAGGGTGATTTTGGATTAATGACAGCGGCAATAACATCATAGGCAACTGGTCTGGCATGGCTACCACGTGGGTAGAATACAGCACGGTATGGATCATTTTGATCTGCGCCATTGAGCAAATGACGAGTCGTATAGGGATTGAGAACTTCCGTCGTGATGGGAGGTCGCTCCTCATTGCGGCTAAGCGTTCCCCACAAATCTTGGTTGATGTAGCCAAAACCGTTTTCATAGAACTTGATGTAACCATTTTTGACCAGATCAAGCACTTGTTGAGTCGAGTCGAGCGCGACAGTGTCATCTTTTAGCGTCGCGGGAGTAGTGCCGTAATCAATGGGTGATGCGCCGAACGCGGCCATCAAGAGCGTCAAATGAAGCGCGCCGGGCTGTACGCCGCGTGCAAGCGTGAAACTCTGCTGAAAGGGCGTCACCTGTGATGTATCTTTAAGCCGTTTAAGTGCCTCTACAAAGTCGTTGATCGTCCAATCGTTGGTTGGTTCTGGAACGCCCGCCCGCTTGAACTGCGCTGGATCGTACTTCAGGAAGGCGGGCATAATGGCAATCGGATAGCCCAGCATTTTGTCGCCAAACTGCACGCGGTGCAGTGAATCACCAATAAAATCGCTTGGGTTAAAACTGCTATCCATACTAATCAACGGCTTCAAATCAAGACTGAAATTGCCGAGCCACGCAGTCGGGTAGAAACCGTTTTCAATACTGGCTGAGCTGTACGTATCTAAATGACAATCCCACTGTTGGTCCCCGCTTAGATTGATCTGTTTGATTTCTGGATCGTGGTTAACAAACTCCTCTATCAGTCGTTTCCACAAATCGGCATTGGTGTAACCTTTGTTGGAAAAAGGCACAAAGAAGTTAATTGATGCGCCTTTGACTGCTGGTATCGGCGTGGGCACGCTGATGCTCTGAGACTTCGCGGTGTTTTCTGCCAGTTGCAAATCTTGCATGGCTGCACTTTGCGCGGCTTGCAAGGCCGAGTGGGCGTCTAATCCATCATTTGTCATCTTACGAAGCGCAATTGATAAGTAGTTGACATAGCGCAAATCGGATGCGGGTAGTGCGCGCTCAATCGCCTGACGTGCCGCTGTTTGTGCCCGATTATTTCCGTTGCTGATTATGAGGCTTTGTCGCGCGGGTAATTCACCGTCGCCCAACGTCAAACCGGGGATGCCCGCAAAGTAGGTTGCCAGCGCATAGGCTTGATAGGGATAACGTGTCCCTTTGCTGACCGCTAAACCAAAGGCACGTAAAGCAGCGTGACCACCGGGTAACAACGTCGCCAATTTATGCTCGGCGGTATTTAACACTTGCGCGTCGGTCAGGTCTAACGGCGCGTTGTTCCCCTGACTAACCACACCCTCTTTGATGAGCGCAGACCATATATCTAGCAAACGCACAACGTCTGGCCTATCAAACTGCGGTGGATTTGGAATAACGCTTGGATCGAATAGGCTATCGCTCAACAGACTGCGAAATAGTGCTGCCTGAAAAAACGCATTTGAGGTATCTAATCCTGGCAACATTTTACCATCAGGCGCTTTTTGGGAAAGTTTTCGAGCGGCATTTGCCAGATCATTCAGTGTCCATTGCGGGCTTGGATAGGTTAGTCCAGCTTGATCGAACACGGCAGAATCGTAGGTCAGCACGCCAACATCCTCTGCAAATGGAATCGCCCATTCGCCGCCATCCCATTGGAAGGAGCGGCGAACCGCAGGGTAAAAATCGGCGGCGTTAAGCATTGGATCGGTATCGGTAAACGGTTTCAAATCCAAAAAACTCTGTGTACGGGTGGCAAAGGGTGAGAACGAAGCCGAATCAACCAGCACAACATCGGCGCTGCTGGCAAGGGCTTTTACACTGTCCAGATAGCCATTCAGATCAGCGGTTACATCAGGAAAACGAACTTGTGACGTAACGAGCGTTATTTGAATATCGGAGTTTGTGGCGTGGAATGCGCCTATCTGGGCAGCGAACAGGTTTCGGTAGTCAGCGGGAACAGCTAACGAGATTGTAATCTTCTGTTGAGCGTGTGTGGGTATGGTGGTAAAGCCAGCGGCGACCAGAATCAAGATAAACAGTATGCGTAAGCGCATGATAAAATGCCCTCAATTGACATTTTTCTGAATAGTACCACGAGAGATAACGTGTCTGAACATTCTTAATCCACGAACATTTGTCCTAGAATGCTGTATAATCAAATTTATTCTTGTGATGAACTATAGCAGGAGTGCAATTCCGATGGATGTAGACTCAGTTGATGTGCCGTTTGCAGGCAAAGAGCCGCAGGTTCGTGTTATCTATGATCGTTTGGTGGCCGCGCTGCACCAGTTCGGAGAGATGACCGAAGCGCCCAAGCAAACGTCGGTTCACCTCGAAAAGAACAGTGGATTCGCAGGCGTACACCCTCGGAAAAACTACATCAATCTGGAGTTCCGAACCGATTACCTGATTGATAATCCGCGCATCGTCAAGCACCAGCAGCTTTCGACGCGCCGCTACGAACACACGATACAATTGCGTCAGGAAAGCGATGTCGATGAACAACTCCTGGCATGGCTCAAAGACGCCTACGAACTGAGCAAATAGAGGTTACGCACATTTTGACCGACTCACAACCCGTCGCATCGATCACTATTCGACAGGCCATTCCTGCCGACGCATCAACGATTCTCAGCTTGATCAATGCCCTGGCCGATTTTGAAAAACTGATGCCACCGGACGCCGACGCAAAGGAACGCTTGATCCGTGATGCGTTCAGTGAGCGCCCACGTTTCGATGTATACCTGGCCGATGTACAGGGCGTTACGGCGGGCTATGCGTTCGTGTTCGAGACCTATTCGACGTTTCTGGCGAAGCCGACCTTATATCTTGAGGATTTGTTCGTGCTACCCGATTATCGCCAGCAGCGTGTTGGCTTTGCGCTGTTTCGGCATTGTGTGGCAGAGGCCGAACGGCGCGCTTGTGGCCGCATGGAGTGGACGGTACTCGATTGGAATCAGCACGCCATCGACTTCTATAATCGGCAGGGCGCGCGGCATCTCTCCGAATGGCTGCACTACCGACTGATGGAAGACGACATCGCCCGCCTGAATAGTGAAGGGTGAGATTACTCGTTATTGTTACTCAGTTTGCCTCGCCGCTTTCGGGCTTTTGGGCGTGCGTCCAGATCAGCCGATCCCGCACCTGCAAATCGGTGTTGCGAATTTTCATGGCAAGATCGGCAGCCAAATTCCGCATCAGCCGATAGCCAAGCGCCGCGTATTGATCGCACAGCAGCATCAGTTTATCACGTGGGATGACCAGTAGATGCGTGTGAAACTCAGTGATCAGCGCCGAAGCTGAACGGCGACCTTCATCGACCAGCGCCACTTCCCCAAATGACTGCCCTGCCCGCAATGTTGCAATCGTGTACGAAGTCCCACCGGCGGCTCCGGTGATCAGTGCCGGATCGACCTGAATATCGACAGTGCCATCGGCGATGATGTACAGGCTGTCACCGGGCGTGTTTTCAGCGAACAACACATCACCTGGGTTATACTCCCGCTCCTCACAGATCGAGGCGATCAACTCAAGCTGAGTTGGCGTCATTTCGTAGAATATATCAGCCTGTTTCAATACTGAGAGTACAGACATCGTGTTTCTCCAATTGGCATCAGGTCAGCGGTACGCATTCTAGCATGGCGCGGAATAGTTTCGCAAACACGGGTGGGGCATTATGAACGATGGGCGGATCGGCACAGGTTCGGCGGGCGAGGCACTGGCGGCGCGACGTTTACAGACGGAAGGCTACATCATTCTGACAACGCGCTGGCGCTGTGCGATTGGTGAGATCGATATTGTGGCACGACACAATGGCGAACTCGTTTTCGTGGAAGTGCGAACCCGCCACAACGCCGATCTCGGCTCAGGCTTCGAGTCGGTGGGCAAAGCGAAACGTCGCCAACTGGTTCGCACGGCGCATATGTATCTGACGCTCAACCACCTGGAAAATGCGGCGTGGAGAATCGACGTGGTAGAAGTGATTTTTCGCCCCGGAAAACCCGTCAGCGTAGAGATCGTCGAAAATGCCGTTGGCTGGTGATCTGATCGTGATCGAAGGCCCCACCGGGATCGGCAAAACGGCGCTAGGGATCGCATTGGCACAGCGGTTCAATGGCGAAATCGTCAGCGCCGACAGCCGCCAGATTTACCGGGGTATGGATATTGGCACGGCCAAAGCAACCGCAGCCGAACGCGAACTCGTCCCGCATCATTTGATTGATATTGTCGATCCCGATTACGCGCTTACCCTGACCGAATACCAGTTGATGACCTACGCCGCAATTGAGTCGATCCGCGAACGTGGCCGATTACCATTATTGGTGGGCGGCACAGGCCAATACATCACGGCAGTGATCGAAGGTTGGCAAGCGCCCGAAGTGCCACCTGACCCGTTCACACGCGCCGATCTGCAAGCCTTTGTTGATGAACAGGGCAGCGATGCACTCTATGCTCGATTGATCGAACACGATCCGGGCGCGGCGGGGTTGATCGATTCGCGTAATGTGCGCCGCGTGATCCGGGCACTGGAAGTGACATTGGCAACGGGCAAACCATTCAGTGAGCAGCGCCGCAAAGTACCACCGCCGTTCCACAAGTTGGAGATCGCGCTCACGATGGATCGCGCCGCGCTGGATATTCGAGTTGATGCGCGCATCGATCAAATGATGGTGCATGGTCTGCTGGCTGAGGTTGAAGGCTTGGCCGCGCGCGGTTACAGTTGGCGGCTGCCGTCAATGAGTGGTTTGGGTTATGCACAACTGGGCGCGTATTTACGCGGCGAGTTCACCTTAGACGAAGCGGTTGCCGAGTTCAAGCGCGCGACGCGATTGTTCGTGCGTCGCCAGTACACCTGGTTCAGAAAACATGGTACGCCGCTCTGGTTGGACGTGACAGAACGCTCGACTGCGGACATAATAAAGCACGTTGAAGATTGGTTGGGGAGCGATTCAGGGGGCAGCGGTGTTTGGTCGGGCGCGTAGTTTCTACTCCGAATCGGATGGCGTCACGCGGGTGATTGCGTTCGCGGCATTCGTGATCCTGCTGATTATCGCGCTGCCAGGACTTGCGCCGCGCGTGCCCGGCTTCACGAACGGCTCAACCTGCACCAGTTTGATTTCGCCATCGGGCAACGGCAGTAATCAATCGCTGTTGGCGGCGGCGGCTGATCCGAATTCGCTGCGACTGGAACTCGTGCCCGAAAAAGATACTTTCGGACTCAATGAATCGATCATGCTCAATGTGCGCTTCGTTAACGACAGCGCCGCGCCCATGACATTGGCAATCGTGCCCGAAGAAGCTGTTTTTCGCTATACAGGCCGCGAACAGGGTCTATCATTTTATATCGCGGATGCGGCGGGCAATACGCGCGGCGAACCCGCCAATATCAAACAGGCGGCACCGATTCGGCAGCAATTCCCATCGAACATCCTGCATGTGCTGAGTCCGCGTCAACGCTGCGTCGTGCCAGTGAGCATCACGCCCTACCGCTGGCAGGCCGCCGGGCTGACAACGGGGCAATATCAGATCATCGCGGTCTATATCAATACATCGCGCGGGGCACTATCGGCGGTTGGGTTGCGAACGCCAACGCCTGTTTTCCGTGATCAGGGGGTGTGGGTGACGGCTGCCGAGGGCGTGCGCTCCAATACTGTCATGATCAATATGGGTGCCGCCCGGTGAAGTGAACTGGACTATTTCCCTTTAAGCAGCGTATTTAATTTCCCCAAAACTTCATTGATCACGCTGAGTGGCACTTTGGCAATGAAAGTTGCATTGCGGGCGTCCCAGTCTAAATTTCGAATCTGATCGGCTAAGACAACGCCGGAAATGTCTAAACCTTCTGGAAGCACGACCTCGAATGGATAACCCTTGATCTGACGGGTCACTGGACAGAATAACGCCAACTTTACGGTCTGGTTATAACGCAATGGGGATAATGTGAGTGCAGGCCGCCGCCCGGCCTGTTCATGTCCAGCTTGTGGATTGAACGTAAGCCAAACTAAATCGGCACGATCCGGGATGTAGGCCACTACCAAGCCTCATTTCCGGTAGGTGAACCCATATCCCATTCTTTGTGCTGATTGTCAGGATTAATACCCTCTAACAAATCATCCAGCGAAAAAGGCTTAGCTTTTACCGGAATAAGGATGATTTGCCCATCACGCACGGTAATCTCCATCTCATCATTAATTTCGAGGTGAGTTTCTTCGGCAAATGCTTTTGGAATACGAATTGCCAGACTATTTCCCCACCGCTGTACATGTGTATTCATATTTAATCCTGGTATCTACTTTGTAGATACATTCTATCATAATTTGGGGAGCTTAATGTGGCTTGAGTTACCCGGCGATAGAATGCCGGGTTCTTTTCGAGGAACAGGGAATTTAGTGCGCGATAAACCTACTGACCGTTGATCTTATCCGGCTCGATCAGGAACATCAGGCGGCGCTCATTCGGATCGCGCCGCTGATAGTTCCGATCTCCACGATACTTGAGCGACAAATCATTGATGTGTTCGCCACCGCCGTTTTCTTCATCCTTGATTTCGGCAACATGACCGCGCATTTCCATCCAGTGATACTGGTTTTGCGGATCGATCACCAGGATCGTCACTTTGCTATCGCGGGCGATATTGCGTGCTTTTTGGCGGCCTTCGGCGGTGTTCGTGCGGAAGTAGTGACCATCGTAATCGAACCAGACGGGCGTCGCCTGTGGCTGGCCGTCGGGCATCACAGTGACGAACGTACAAACAATCGGACGTTCGAGCAGGTCTTTAACGACTTCGGGAACTTCTACTGCCATCGCTTTTGATCTCCAAAACTAGTAAAAGGTAAGCAGCTTACTGAACGTAACCCTGGCACAGTTCTTACGCACCGTAAGGAGTCCAGATGTTTTTGACCTGAGTCGCTTGGCGCAAGAACTCCGTCCCTGCGCTCTCCGAAGCGTTCAGCCAGTCGAACGCTACGCCTCCCCAGGTACGCTTCATGTTACCGATAGAAGCTGTCTCAATTCTCTTTGCACCTTCCGTACCACCAAAGTACCAGAGTGCGTCTACATCATCGTGTTCAGCTAACACGAGCGCCAACATATCACGCGATCCAGTCACGACATTGACCACGCCCGACGGCACATCCGATGTTTCCATGATCTGATAAAAGTCGGTAGCACTCAGTGGATAGCGCGGCGATGGCACCACCACGACTGTATTCCCCATCGCAATGGCGGGTGCAACCAAGGATACAAACCCAAGCAGTGGCATTTCATCCGGGCAGACGATCCCGATCACGCCAATTGCTTCGTTGAGTGCCACACTCAGATTACGGATCGGCGTGGCATGTACCAATCCGTCATATTTATCCGCCCAAGCGCCATAGATAAACAGCCGTTCAATGGCCGCCTGAACTTCAACCTGCCCATCAGCACGCCCGGTCATAGCCTCAATACGAGCGGCAAATTCATCACTGCGCGCCGAAAGATTCTCGGCCAGATAATACAAAATTTGCGCCTTGTTGTAGGCCGTCGCGTCTGCCCACGCTTCGGCGGCACGAGCGGCTTCAACCGCATTGCGAATGTCTTTGCGATTGCCGTCGCCCACCTGTCCGATCACATGGCCTGCCGGGTCTTTGATCGTCAGACTGTAGCCGGAGTCGGGGCGCGCTTGCTTGCCCTTGATGAACATCTTGGGAGTGCGATCAATCGGCGGGAGGTTTGCCTCACCCCCCAACCCTCTCTCCACTTGTGGAGAGGGGGAGTTGGATACTGGATGTTTACCGTTAGGAGTGTCTTTTAGCTGACTGCTGATAGCTGACTGCTGATAGCTTTTCTTCACGTACTCGTACAGCCCCTCTTTGCCGCCCTCACGCCCATAGCCCGACTCACGGTAGCCGCCGAATCCGGACGCCGCATCAAACAGATTTGTACTGTTGATCCAGACCGTGCCCGCTTTGACGCCGCGCGCCACATCGAGCGCCGTGTTGATGTTATCGCTCCAAATGCTGGCCGCGAGTCCGAAGCGCGTGTTGTTGGCAAGGGCAATCGCCTCAGTCGGTGTGCGGAATGTCATCGAGACCAGCACCGGCCCGAAAATCTCCACCTGGGCAATGGTGGCGGCAGGTGCAACGTTCGTGAACAGCGTTGGCGGATAGAAATAGCCTTCAGTTGGACATGCCCACGATGGCTGCCACATCTGCGCGCCCTCATCGACGCCCTGCTGTACCAACTGCTTAATCTTCTCAAGCTGAATCGGGGCGACAATCGCGCCAATATCGACGGCTTTATCGAGCGGATCGCCGACGCGCAGTCGTTCCATGCGGGCACGCAGCTTACGAACAAGCGTCGCTTCGATGTTTTCCTGAACCAGCAAGCGCGATCCAGCGCAGCAGACCTGCCCTTGATTGAACCAGATCGCATCGACGACACCTTCAACCACACTGTCCAGATCGGCATCATCGAATACGATGAACGGCGACTTGCCGCCCAATTCCAGCGATATTTTTTTGCCACTGCCCGCCGTCGCCTTACGAATGATGCGTCCTACATCGGTTGAGCCAGTGAAGGCGATCTTATCAATGTTCGGGTGGTTGACGATCATCTCACCGACGCGGCCATCACCTGTCACGATATTGACCACGCCCGGCGGCAAACCAACCGTCTCGCAAATTTCAGCGAAGGCCAACGCCGTGATCGACGTGAATTCGGCAGGCTTGAGGATCACGGTGTTACCCATCGCAATCGCGGGCGCGATTTTCCAGGAGAGCATTAGTAGCGGAAAATTCCAGGGGATGATCTGCCCGGCCACGCCAAGCGGTTGATAGCCGGGGAACTCCGTTTCCATCAACTGTGCCCAGCCCGCGTGATAGGCGAAATGCCGCGCTACCAGCGGAATATCAATATCGCGCGTTTCACGGATCGGCTTGCCGTTGTCCATTGACTCCAACACGGCCAGCAAACGTGACTGCTTCTGAATCTGTCGGGCAATGGCGTACAAATAACGCGCCCGAACATGCCCCGGCGTGCGACTCCACAACTCGAAGGCGGTACGCGCGGCACTCACAGCGGCGTCAATATCGGCGCTGCTGGCCTGCATAATTTTGGCAAGCGGCTTGCCTGTCGCCGGGTTCACCGAGTCAAAGTGAACGCTGCCCTTCACCCACTGGTTATTGATAAACGATCCAAACGGCGAACGTGCCGCGATCCACTCCT
>JBBSEU010000212.1:0-10694 GCA_038239365.1 Aggregatilineales bacterium | reverse complement strand
CCGGCGCGCAGCAGCAATTGGTGGCTGACAACTTCGGCTTCGGCAGGCACACCGCGAATCGTCTGGCTAAACAGTTGAGACATCCGTAGAGAAGCCATGCTTAGAGCAAGCTCGAGCCGATGCGCGCCATAATAATATCGTCTTCCTCAGGCAGGCCGCTCACACCGACGGCACCCAAAACCTGCCCTTCGTAGGTGATCGGTATACCGCCACCCCAGCCGATATATCGCATATCGCCGAAGTTGCTGAGCGGGAATCCTTTTTCGCGGGACGACTGGCCTACCTGCGCCGACTCTTTGCGTTCGCGCGCTGCGGTGAACGCTTTGTTGATCGCATTGTTGATCGAGGCCAGCGGGCAGTTGTCCGTTCGCAAAAAGGCGATCAGTTCGCCATGTGAATCGACAACCGCAATGGCTGCGCCCCGGCCTTCCTTCTCAAGCTCCTGCCGGATCGTGTCGATGACTTTGGCGGCTTCGGTGTGGGATAAAGTGTAACGTTGATTCATGATATAAGGCCTCTTTATTTAATGGATTGCTCTGGTAAACACACATAAACTTCTGGATTATCTGCTGTGGCATAACCGATCTGCCACTCGACAAAACCGAGACTCTTGTAAAGCTGCGCGGCAACCAGATTGCCACGCCGATAACTGGTTGCAATCATTTCTACTTCAGGATAAAGCCGCAACCGCCGGATGACTTCGATCATGGTTGCTTTGCCATAACCCCGCCCCTGATATGGGGCAGCAATCAACAAGCGCATGATAAAACCCAGACCATCCGCCAACTCGTACATTGTAAAGCCGATCATGGGTACGGCAGGTGTCTCGTAGCCACGTGCCGCCTCATCATAAACACCCAGCGGTATCAGATTGCCGTTGACCTTTGCCTCGGCCAACGATTTTGCGGTAGAAGCCACAAACGCCGTTTGAGAGTCCTCTACCCGCAGTGCGAGGCACTCATTAATATTTGCCAACGTGATGGGTCGCAAGTGAACTTTTGCCATTGATGATCTTATTATTAGTCCGAGTATTCATACAGCAGATCGAGCAGCACATCGAGCAGTTGGCGCACCTCCTCGGCATCGCCACTATCGAGCGCCTCCGCGACGGCTTGCGCGGCTTCGTCCAACGCCGGGTCGTCGTAACCCTCCAGAATTTGTCCAGCACGTTTGAGCAGGGCTTCGGCCTCCGTGCCAAGCGCCGACTCCGCGATTGGATCGTCGTCGCCGTCATTGAAATTGGAAGGCAGCCGCGCGATGGCGTCCTGAATCTGTGCCTGGGTAAGCTGCTGACGATTCGTCGCCACGCTGATTCCCTGCTGGCGGCCAGTCGCCCGATCCGTCGCGCGAACCTCAAGGATACCATTAATGTCCAGACTGAACTGCACCGGGAACTGGATCGGCTGGCCGGGTTCGAGCGACTCCAAATCCTCGAATAGAAATTCACCAAGCGGCGTATTTTCCGAGGCGACAGGATGATCGCCCTGATAGACTTCGATTCGCACGCTGGTCTGATCGTGGGTGATGGCCGAAAAGACTTCCTCAACCGTGACCGGGATCGTCGTGTTGCGCCGAATCAACACCTTGTAACTATCTGGGATCGGATCGCCTGCATAGGTGAAATTGACCACACCGATCCCCAGTGCGTGCGGCGACACATCCACCAGGATCGCATCAATTGGTTTGCCTTCAATGATCCCGCCCTGAATGCCCGCGCCAAGTGCCACCGCTTCGGACGGTGGAACGTCCTGTCGGGGCTGGACGCCCGTCTGTTCCGCGACCAGTTCCCAAACCGCCGGAATGTACGTGCTGCCACCGACCAGCAAAACGTTGTCGGGTGTCTCGATTTCGCTGTCTTCCAATACCCGCTCAATCGACTCAGTAGTACGAATCAACAAATCTTCGATCAGCGATACAAACAATTCACGGCTGATCTCGGCTTCAAGGTGCAGTGGGACGCCGCGTTGTTCGGCAAGGTATTCTTCACGTACCCACGTATACATCTGGCTGCTGAGTGCGATCTTGGCGGCTTCGGCGGCGCGGCGAATGCGTGCCATTGCCCGCTGATCATGGCTCAGATCGACGCCGTGCTGCTCCGCGAAAAGCTGCAACAGGTATTCGGCAAGCCGATCATCGAAATCATCACCGCCCAAATGCGTATCGCCGTGACTGGCACGCACATCGATCACGCCATTCATAATCTCCACGAGCGACACATCAAACGTGCCGCCGCCCAGGTCATAAACGAGCGTGGTCTGATCAGCATCAGTTTGCAGACCAAAGGCCAGTGCTGCCGCCGTTGGCTCATTGATGATCCGCAGCACGTCCAACCCGGCGATCTGCCCGGCGTCGGCGGTGGCCTGCCGCTGCACATCGGAAAAGAAAGCGGGGACAGTGATCACCGCCTGTGTCACTTCTTCGCCTAACGCCGTCTCAGCGATGCGCTTCATTTCACGCAGAATCAACGCCGAAACTTCCTGTGGTGTCAGGACGTGGCTGCCCAGTGAGATCGTTTCATTGGTACCCATCAGCCGCTTGACGGAACGAATCGTGCGATCCGGGTACAGGGTATATTGATTGAGTGCTGGTGTTCCGACCAGCCAGCGACCCTCCGGCGAAAGCCCAACCACCGATGGGATGATCCGCTCCTGATCATTGGGCAGCAAAACCGGTGTGCCATTATAAACGCTGCTAACAGCGGAAAACGTCGTGCCCAGGTCAATGCCGATCACGGTCATGCGGGGATACTCATCTACTTCCAGATAGGCTGGATTTTACCGCACCTGCATCAGATTATCCGCTGCTATGTAAATTATCCTGTGCTGTCCAGACTGTGCTACCATTGAGGCGTTAACAGGAGACTCCCTTTTTTATGAACGCCGAAATCGTATCCATCGGAACTGAACTACTCTTAGGCGAAATCAACGATACCAACGCGACCTGGATCGCACAGCAGCTTAAAGATATTGGCCTGAACCTTTTTTATCGTTCAACCGTTGGCGATAACGAACAGCGCATCACCGATGTGTTGAAGCTGGCAATGAGCCGCGCCGACATTATCATTACGACGGGCGGACTTGGCCCCACAGTAGATGATATGACACGGCAGGCTGTCGCCAGCGCCGTCGATCAGAAACTTGTCTTCCGTCAGGAATTGCTGGATGGCATAGTCCAGAAGTTCGCGCGCTTCAACACGCGCATGACCGATAACAACCGCCTGCAAGCAATGATGCCCGAAAACGCCATCGTGATCGATAACCCGGTGGGCACTGCGCCATCCTTTATTGTGGAGACCGATCACGGCGCGATCATCAGCCTGCCGGGCGTGCCGCGTGAAATGAAGTACCTGATGGAACATACGGTGCTGCCCTACTTACGCGAAAAAATGGGCACGACAGCCATCATCAAGCTGCGAATTTTGCGGACGGCGGGCGCGGGTGAGTCGTGGTTGGGCGAACACATCACCGATTTGATGAAACAGGAGAATCCAACTGTTGGGACGGCGGCGCACTCCGGCCAGACGGATATTCGCATCACGGCCAAAGCCGCTACCGAAGCCGAAGCAGACGCGCTGATTGCCACGATGGAGCGCGAAGTGCGGGCGCGTGTCGGCGAATTCATCTATGGCACAGATAAAGAATTGGTGGAAACCATCCTGATCCGCCTGCTGCGCGAAAACAATCTCCAATTGGCGATTAATGAGTTGGGCACGGATGGCGCGCTCTATAAACACCTCACCGCGCAGCCGGGCGGCGTCGAGGTGATCCGAATGGCCGAACAGCTCACCAGCCTTGACGAACTTCGCGCACGGTTGGGGATCGACTCATCGGTAGAAGTGTTGGCATTAGCTGACAGCGCGGCACACGCCCTGCTTGCGGAAAGCGGCGCACAATTAGCGATCACGATTATTTCCGAACCCAGCCATACCGTGATCAGTTTGACCAATGGGCAGACCATTCGCAACCGTGCCTATGCCTATGGCGGCATCGATCTAGGCGGGGCAGAATGGGCGAGCGGCTGGGGTATCTCAATGGCATGGCGGCTGATCGCTGAGAAATACGCCAAAGCCGAACTGCCCGGCGGAACAGACGGAGTCGTGCGTTGATCGCTTTTGGAGATCGGTTGCGGGCGGCTCAGCAGCACTCACAATCGACACTGGCAATCGGCTTAGCCCCACTCTTGGAGCGAATGCCGTACCCAATGCAGCGCCACGATGATCCGTTCTTACCGTTTGGTAAAGCGATCATCGACGCCACACACGATTTATGCTGCGCCTACGTGTTTGACCTGGCCGCATATTTATCGTTGGGGGCATCGGGCGCGATTGCATTGGAACGCACGATTGCTTATGTACCTGCACCCCTGATCAAAATCCTGGACGGGCCGTTCACCCGCGCCGAATATGTCCGTGTCGCGTCGGAGAGTGCCTTTGCAGTTGACGCCGTAACGCTTGCCACACTGGATAGCACAGTGCTTATACCCCTTTTGCAAGCTGATCGCGGCGTGTTCATCAAAGTAACCTATCCACTGATGATTAATCCTGTGCATTTGGGCGTGGTTGGCACCTACCATCCGGCAAGCGATCATTTTGTTTTTACCTTGTATAGCGATCCGCCACTGCAAATGCGCTGCTACACTGATACTATCACACTGGCCTCACGTGCCGATGATTTCCGAGAAGCAGCACGCTCTGCCGCCGAACGCCTCCGAAACCTAGTTTGAGCAATTTATCCTGAGCATGTTTTCCCGACTCCCAACAAAAAAGATCGTGGCGATTACCGGCGCGGCGGGCTACCTGGGTCAGCGCCTGATCGTACAGCTTGCCCAACAGCCCTGGGTTGAGCGGATTATCGCGCTTGATCTGAAGTCGATCCCTTCTGATGGGCGCATTTTATCCTTTCAGATGGATGTGACCGATAGCACAACGCTGCGTTCGATCCTGATAGAACACGGCGTTACTCATCTGATCCATGCCGCTTTTCAGATCGTGCAGCCGCCCGGCTGGACAGAGACGCAGTGGCACGCCATGAACAACGGCGGCGCGCGCAGCGTGGTAAAAGCGATTAGTGGCCCGCCCTTTGGCCCGCTCTCGACACATATTCATCTGACTTTCGTTTCGAGTGTGGCGGTCTATGGCTATCGGGGCGGTCAAACCGAACGCTTGACAGAAGCGGCAGTGGTTCGCCCAACAATGCGCTACGGCAAGCACAAGGCCGAGATCGAAACTTTGCTACTGCCACACCCGATACTACCACCGCCGCCGGGTTTTTTTGCGAGTCGACTCAAAGCGGCCTCTCCACTCAACTCCGCCATCATCCGCATGGCCGCCGTTGCCGGACCCACCGGCAAGGACTATTCCCATTTGCGGGCGCTCACCGCACAGCCCTTTTTCGTCGTGGCAAATGGCGGTCATGCGCTGACTCAGGCCATTCACGAGGAAGACGCTGCCACCCTGATTTGCGCGGCAGTGGAGCGCGATGCCACTGGCGTTTTCAACGGCGCACCGGATGACAGCGCAACCTGGAACGACATTGGCCGACTCAGCAGCAAGCCGATCCTGTCCATGCCGCGCGCCCTGTTGAACTTTGCGACACGCTTCAACAAGACTTTGCCCGCGCTCAAAGGCTTCACCTCTGAGATCGTCGATCTGTTTGCCGAATCATTGATTGTGGATAACAGCGCGGCACGTTCACAGTTGGGCTGGACGCCGCGCTATTCAACCTGTGACGCTTTCGGGCAAATGTTCGAGGCACTGGGCACAGCACGCTAAAATAATCGACTTCATCACAAAAGGACTCATCAATGGCAACCGTTTCGCAGCTTTATAGTTACCCGATCAAGTCGTGTGGCGCGCTCAATCACGCGCGGATCACTTTGGATGAACGCGGGCCGCTCATGGATCGGCGCTGGATGATCACTGATACCGATGGCAAGTTCATCACACAGCGCGAAATCCCCGTCCTGGCACGCATTCAGCCATCCTTCGCAAACGGATCGCTTGTCCTGAACGCACCGAAGATGAGCGCGATTGAAGTTGCTTTACAGCACGAAGCATCACCGATCCGCATGGTACAAGTCTTTAACGATCTGTGCGAAGCCTGGGATGAAGGCGATTCGTTGGCAACCTGGTTAGGCGATTATCTGCATCAATCCGTCCGACTGGTACGTATGACCGATTCGTTTGTACGTCCGGTAGATGAACGATATGCGCGACGGCCTGCCAAAACCAGTTTCACCGATGGATTCCCGCTGCTTTTGCTATCCGAAGCATCCGTCGCTGAACTGAACAATCGACTGATCGTGCGCGGCAGCGAATCCGTACCGATCAGCCGCTTCCGCCCGAATGTCGTGGTCAACGATTGCGCGGCTTTTGCCGAAGATGATTGGCGCACGATCCAGATCGGCGGCATGACCCTGGACGTGGTGAAGCCGTGTGCGCGCTGCGTCACAACGACGGTTGATCAGGCGACAGGCACAATCCCCGATCACACGGAACCGCTGGCAACGTTGAACACTTTCCGCAAGCAAGGTGGCAAAGTTATGTTTGCCCAGAACGTGATTCATCACGCGCCGGGCACGTTGTCTGTTGGTGAGAGGGTACAAATCATCGAATAGTTAGCCAAAAACCGAGAGCCGCGCCCCATCCGAGCCGCCAATCACGATCAGTCGATCCGCTGCCCAACCCGCGCCTTCGTAACTGACGGGCGGATCGGTGAGCGGTTGTAGATCGCCAACAGTATTGCGCTCAGGATCATACGCGGCCACAAACCCGGCGATCTCCTGACTCGGCGCGCGTGAGGTAGGGGCGTGGCTGCCATGTGAAATGGCCGGGCCCAAAATAGGGCTAGCCGTAGTATAAATGATCGCTGCGTGCCCCTGATCGCCCACGATCAGGCGGACACTGCGCGGTCTGGCTGGGCGCTTGACCTGTACCACGACGGTAGGCGCGGCAAGCGGCTTTAACGCTTGGTCAAAGTGTTGCATCCTGATTTCGCCCACGTTCGCTGCAATCCACAACAGGACGTAGTGATCTTCCAGAAAAGCGATGGCAGGCGCGGTAGGACTATCAGTGCTGTCAACGATCTGGCGATCAACCTGACTATCGACAACAGAAACGAGTTCCAGGCGTGCCAGGTCTTGCAGTTTTTGCAGCACCACAAGGCCATTTTTGGAAGCTGTAACCGCCAGTTCACCCGTCGGGCTAGCAGGAGCTAATCGCGTTGGTGTGCCACATTGCCCATTCGTGATGTGTGCCAGCCATAAAGTTGGCGTCTGACCACCCGTCGCCCAAAACACGGCGGGCTGATCGTTCAGGCAAAGCGGCTGCGGCCATACGATCAACGCCCCATTTGCCAGCACATCAGGAATCGCACTTTGCCACAGTACCGCGCCCTGTGGATCGAGTCCCAGAACGGTAAATTGATCGCCATCCGATGTTTTGCCTGTCGCTACCAGTGTTTCCGCGCACGCCGTCACGCCACCAACGTAGCTCAAGGGCAGTTCGGAGGGATGACCGTCAGGGTGGCCGTCACGGTTCAGGCGCAGATGCAGCACTTTTCGTGGCGCGGGATCGGCCAGCGCCAACAAATGCAGATGATCATCGAGTGAGGCACAGGCCAGTGTTGGCAGCGCAGGAAATGGCAGCGTGAGTCCGCTGGCGATGCGCGTAAAGGTCGTCTCGGTTGAACCGCTCATGGCTCAACCCCGCCCATCTGCTGCCGGATCAGCTTGGAAACTTCCAGGTAGCGCGGCACAAAACCGGAACTGATGTCGGGCGTTGCCTCAATGAGCAGCGTCATCAGAAAATCGGCTTTAGACGGAATATCGGGCAGGGCAAAAAAGGCTGGCGACAGCGTGACATCTGCGCCCGGTCCCGCTGCCCAGCTATCAATCGCCGCGTCTTTGGTGAAAGTTAGCTGCGTGCGGTCTGATGAAGCGATGAACATCTGATTGAAACGATCTGCCAGAGCAGCAATCGCATTTCGATCTCGATTATTGGGCACGGCACGCGGCGCGGTCAGACCAAAACGTGGCGCGATCAGGCTCATCATGTGTTCGTAGAAGGTGTTCTTCCAGGCGCTGTTCTTCTGCGCGGCCACGACTTCATCATATAGCGACGCAATTTGTGACGATGACAGTTCAATACATTTTTCGACAAAAGCCATCGCGCGGTGCAGGTCTTCCTGTTCCGTTGGATCGGTGATACCGTTGAGTGTATCCGGGTTTGAGGGGCCAACCGTGACACTGCTCGGATCGTCGATGATACGGACAAACAGCGAATAGGAGTCGGCGTTTGCCAGTGCCTCATTAGGCCGCAAAAACGAGATTAGGCGTTGGAAACGATAGGCCAAGTCTTCTGTAATGAGTCCGGTGGTGCCATGTGATCCTTCGTGAATCAGCGTATCGCCGCGTTCGGTGGCACTCGGTTCATTAACGAAGATGGGGCACAAGGTCATCATGGCCGTCGTGCCGTCGCCATTGTTGTAGGCCGTCGCGCCGCCCGCGCAGCTACCATCGCAATCGGCGTTGTGGCATTGATGTCCGGCCACCATGTTTTGAAGTTGCCCCCGAATCGACCCCAGGTTGGTGGCAAGCTGCGGCGCGTTGGCCGGAGCCAGCCCCACCGCTTTTAATGCAGCAATCGTATCCGCCGTCAGTGGTGAGGCGGTCAGTGCGGCAACCGCCTTATCAATCAGGCGTTCAGCTTCGGGCTTACCCGTATCGAAAGCGGTACCGCACGGCAAATCTTTCGCGCCGGGAGCATCACAATCACGTGTTGCAGGAGTCGCGCCCGCCGTGACCACTTCAACGGCGCGCATCGAACGGTAGTCGAGATTACCCTGCCCGGCGCGTGGCTTGGGTATGGGTGTTCGAGTCCCGTTGTGACCCGCATCTCGCAAGGCGCTGTTCACCGCAGCGATACGGGCGTTGACAAGCGCGGTGTTGCCGCTGCCTTCTTCGCTGGCAAAACCGTTGAGCGATAGTACCTGGCCGGGTGGAGTCGCCAGTGCCGGGATTTTGGCCTGTTCTTCAGCATCGAGCGTGCTATCGTTAAAATCGAAGAACAATTTGTTGGGAAATGAGGCTGCATCAGGCGACTTGCCGCGAATCTGAAAGTCAGTGGCTTCGGGCGGCGGTGTACCAGCAGGCCGGGCACTCGGCGGGAAAATATGATCGAGCCGCTCTATTGTGTCCGAACGAATGACGCCGTCCTGCTTTGATTGGGGCAGCCCGGCCGATGCTTGAAAGTTCTTGACGCTGCTTTCCGTTTCGTCGCCAAAGTCACCATCTGCACCAAAAGCGGGCAAGTTGTGGCCGGAGTCAACGAGGGCTTTTTGCACCGTGCGGACAGGTGAACCGGAGTCGCCTTTTTTCAGTTCGCGCTCATCATCAAAAACTGCTTGCAAGACCGTATCGGCAGCAAAACGCGGCGAACTCAGATCGTGGCCGTCGCCAATCGTGCGCTGCGCCCGATTCATCGGCTTAGCCAATGTGCGACAGACGGCCTGATTGCCGCGTGTGCGCTGCATGGTAATCACGTTTTGCTGTGCCGCGTTCAGGCCTTCCAGTGGCGGCGTAGCGGAGTCGTCGGTCTGCGACGTTGTTTTCGTTGTGGCGGCGGGGGCATCCTCATTTTTGGAACGCGGACGATTGAGCAGATGAATCAATTGTCCTTTCATGTCACAACCCTTCCTTAATCCCACAAAATGCGGACGGTGTGACAGTGAAAGGACGATGCTATCCGCGTTAACGGATCATTATCTAACAAAATGATTTTTCGCGCAAAAGCCCTTCCTCATCGTCCTATTTTTCAAACGGATTCTTCACTTTGTTGGGGCGGGCTGGCGCTTCGGCGGTAACACCCAGCGTCAGAGGCCGTGAGCCGACATGCGAGTCTTGCTTTTCCTCACTGTGAAAGGATTGAGCGCCGCTGCCATACATTTTGTACCACCAGTTGACCGTTAGCCCGGTAGCTTGTTGATCGGCCACCGCCTGGAGAGTCACGTAATCGCTGCCATCCATGAGGACAACGCCCGCCCAGTGAAAGTTCCAAAGGTCTTTGTTCTTGCCCGTTTTTTCGTCAATGAGTGTACCCGCAACCGACGCGGCACGTTCATTTTCATCGTTGACCTGTACCAATGCCTGTCCAACAGCCACCACCGCCTGATCGTTCACCTTGAAAGTAGTATTAAACAGCGGGCCAATCACCGGATCGCTTTGAATGGTCTCATAAACGGCCATTGCTTTGGTGTAATCCCAGGCCGCCGCGATGCCCTCTACCTGACCAATCAGGTCTACTTTATCGTCATGTGCGGCGCGGATCACCGCCCCGAACTTGGAAAAAGCGAATTTCAAAAAAGCAATAGCACCCGTCTGACCCGTCGTGTCATAAATTTGTTTGTCCTTGCGTCGGTCTGGCAGGATTTTCTTGATGGTGCCGTCCGTATCGGAGACCACCATATGCTCCTCTTTTTGGGTCAAGCCCATATCGCCCATGATCGTTCGTGCCGTTTTATGACAGTCTCGAACAGTGAGGAACATATCATTCGCGCCGGGATGCTCCATTTTGATCAGTCAGGACTTTCGCTTTAGATAGTTGAAAAAGCCGGGATATGCGGACACTGAAGTTCAGCCCGTAAATAGTCGCTAAATAAAGCGTGGTGCACGGCATATAACGACTGACCAAGCTGGTG
>JBBSEU010000211.1:0-10742 GCA_038239365.1 Aggregatilineales bacterium | reverse complement strand
TGCCAACCGACAAAAAAAGTTTGAACAACGCACCCCGGCCATGGCTCTTTTTCTCACCAACCGTATTTGGTCAATCCGTGACCTGCTTCTTACCCCCCTTTGTCCCGTACCCAATACGGGATAATCTCACATGACTACCGTTTCTGGTACACTGGCTTTGTATATCATGCAGGCACTTACTTCGCCTACATTGAGGCACCACCCCCCCAAAATTCGAGTCACACGGCTGTTTATGTGGCAACGCATGAGGGAACGCTCGTCCCCTGACACGAAAAGCACACAGCGCCAAACTTACGAGGTGCTGTGTGCCTTATCGGACAAAACCTTGATCGCGTCGCGCCACAATGCCTCATTCGTGTTTAACTCGAAGGGAAAGTAGTAGCCGATCCGATCCAGCAGGCCATCGTAGCGGTTGCGAACCTCTGTCGCCAGCTGATCATGCGGCGCGACTACGGCGAACTCGTGCAATATTTCATCGGTGATCAAATCGGCCATTTCAAACCAGCGCCCTTCTTTGGACATAGGTGTTAGCTGCGCGCCAAGACTTTCCCAGCCGTGCAATTCCAGCACGGATTGATAATTTGGAGTGCTGGCGTAGAAGGCGATTTGTGCCCGAACCGCATTCGTATTGGCGTCAATCTCAGTTTGATTTGCACCTGTCACCACAAAGATCGCGCAGGTTGTAGCAACATCGCTGCGTTTGCGCCCGACACTGGCCGCTCCCTGTTCAATATTCGGGATAACCACTTCACGCAAATAGCGCGGCGTATGGAAAGGGTGAACATGAAAACCCTGACAAAGTTCACCCGCCAGTTTACACAGATACGGGTTGACGCCCGCGATATAGACCGGAATATCGGGCTGCTTGAGCGGTGCTGGCGCAAAGAACGGCGTCATCAAACTAAAGTCGTAAAAATCGCCCTTGTATTTGAGCGGCCTGTTCTTTTGCCAGCTTTCCCAGATGGCGTGCAGCGACATAATGTAATCGCGTAGGCGTGGGCCGGGGCTATCCCAAACCGTGCTGAAGCGCCGCACGATATGTGCTTTGACCTGTGTCCCTAAACCCAGGATGAAGCGCCCTTCCGATTGTTCGGCCAAATCCCAGGCAAGCTGCGCCGTCACCATCGGACTGCGCGGAAATGCCACCGCGATAGAAGTCCCCAACTCGATGCGGCTGGTTTGCGCGGCGGCATGAGTGAGCGGCAGAAACGGATTGTGCGCGGTTTCGCTCGTCCATAAGCCATCAAAGCCCAGTGCTTCAATTTGCTGCGCCAAAGCAGGCACAATCCGCAATGAACTTTGATTCAGTGTGGCATCGAACTTCATGGCGCAAAACTCGTTTCTCTAATCTTGAATGAGTGGCAACCGTATTGTAACGACAGTGCCTTCTTTGGGCACGCTCTCCAACTGGATTTGGCCGTTATGTGCTTCGATAATCTTGCGCGCGATGGGCAACCCCATCCCTGCGCCTTGTTGTTCGCGTTTGTGCCGCTCCGATTGAAGCAGTACATCCCACACTTTCACAATGTCTTCGGGCACAATGCCCCAACCATGATCGGCCACCTGAATGATCGCATCACTGTATTCGCACCAGCCACGAATCTGAACGCTGCTTTCTTCCGCCGAATAGCTGATCGCGTTTCGCAGCACTTCGCTAACCGCCGTCGTCAGCATTTCGGAGAGGCCGAACACATACAGTGGTTCGTGCGGCAAATCGCCCACCATAATTTGAATTTGTTTTTCATTGGCATCAGCGGAATACATCGAGACGGCATCGGCAATCACATTTTCGAGGCTCACCGTACGGCCAGCCGCGTCGATCTGCAACCGAACGTGCCCGCTGGCAAGTTCAGCATACAATACCATTTGTTCAGCCAACCGATTCATGCGATTGGTGCCGCTGCGAATCAGGCTCAGACTTAGTTCAGCGTCAGGCGATAAGGCGGTCTGCAAATCTTCGGCCAACAGCGAAAACCCGCCAGTAATGTATGTCATCGGCGTGCGGAGTTCATGTGATAAAAGCTGAACCATCGTGCGCCGTGCGCCATCCAGTTCGTTTTCGGCGGCGGCGCGCATCTCGGCGGAGCGTTTGAGTTTATTCTGGACAGCGGCCAGGAATTCTTCCGGTTCAAACGGCTTGACCAGATAATCGTCAACGCCAAGCTGCCGTCCCATCCGAATATCACGTCGGGTGCCACGCGCTGTCAGGAAAATGAAGGGTACCGCGCGCAAAGCAGGTACCTCATGGACTGCCACAAAAAAATCGTAGCCATCCATACGCGGCATGGCAATATCACTTACGATCAAATCGGGACGCCAGTCGGCCTGCTCCAGGACATCGAGCGCGTGCCGTCCATCGGAGGCGCTGTACACCGTGTAATTTTCGGCGCTCAGCACCAGAGCGACTTCATCCCGCAAATCATCATTGTCTTCTACTACTAAAATCGTCTGGCTCATCACAAGCCTCCTTAAAACTTAAGTGTTGATCATTATAGGCTGATCCACAGCGATTAACCTAGACACAACACTTCTCAAACGTATCTCAAAATCGCCATAACCAATGGTTTCGACACGAAGCGGTAAACCGAGTTGGGTGGCGGCATGTTCTGCACGGGCAAGCAAATCTGTGTCCGTCGTTTGAGCCAGGTAAACGATTTGTTGGTAATTTCCAAAATAATCTTCACGCAATTGGGGAAATCGATTCAGACCTAAACCACGCCAAACCAATCCCTCAAAATGCCGTACTAAAAAATCGGTTAAAAAGAATGTTCCCGGCATTTCCTCAAGAATGGCATCATGCCGCACCCCGCCAAATTGCTCAAAGCAGTGCGGTCCGGCGATGCGCTCAACACCCAGGCGGGCGAGTGTTTCATCCAGCGCGCCGCTCGTACCGCAATCACCATACACGACAATCACCTGATCATACTGATTACGCATGTCAAGGATACGACGTTCAATCGCGGGGGGAATTTTGCCCGGCGTGTTGTGGAGCAGTGCCGGAACGCAGTAAATATCAGCAGGCCAGCCATAGCGATCCCGCAAGGTAATCACTTCACGGGCAAGCGCACCACAGGCTAGCAGCAGTATTTTCAAGCGGGCAGACCCAACGCGGCGGCCATCGCCTGCAAATGTTCCGGCGAACTGCCACAGCACGCCCCAATGATCCGCGCTCCCGCATCACGCGCCCGCACGGCGTAATCGGCCATGACCGACGGCGTGCCATCATACACGAAACCGCCTCCCGCCTGATAACGCGGTACACCAGCATTGCTCTTTGCCAGCAAGATCGCGTTAGGAGCGGCGGCGTGCATCTCACCAATTGCCCAGATCAAATCTTCGACGCCGTTGCCACAGTTCGCCCCGATCACATCCGCGCCCAGCTCCGTGAGCCGTCGTGCGGCATCGGCAGGCCAGACACCCATCATCGTTCGGCGGTTTGTGTCAAAGGTCATTGTCGCCACAATCGGCAGATCGGAGACTTGACGAACGCCCTTGATCGCGGCTTCACTCTCACGCAGATCGCTCATCGTCTCAACTTGGAAGTAATCAACACCGCCCTCTTGCAACGCAGCGGCCTGCTCCGCGAAACCCTCTACCGCTTCGTCAAAATCGAGCGCCCCAAGCGGATCGAGCAGTTCACCCGTCGGCCCCACTGAACCACCGATCAGCACCGGATGGGTTTGGCTTTGCCGGGCTTCAACCGCTTTGCGCGCCAGTTGTGCGGCGGCCATGTTCAGTTCACGCAAACGCGCTTCGAGGTTGTGCAGGGATAACCGAAACTTCGTGCCGCCGAAGCTGTTGGTCAGGATCATCTGTGAGCCAACCTGTGCATAACCGGCATGTACCGCGCCAACACGATCCGCATAGTCTACGTTCCACAATTCCGGGGACGCACCCGATTCCAGCCCGGCGGCAAAAAGCATCGTGCCCATCGCGCCATCGGCCAGAATAATGGGTTGAGAATTCAGTAGATCGTGTAGTCTGCTCATAGAGGGATCCTCATCATCAAGCCATGATTATAACATTCAGTTGAATCAAAAAGAATCGCGTTTATAATGTTCGGAAGCAACCTGAACAAAAGGTAACGGATATGATGCTAACCAGACATTTGAGCCTCGAAGACCTGCAAACCGGATTGAACGAACTCGGTGAATCGCCACTGAACAACGGCACGTTAGAGATGATCGTTTGCCGCCCGTCATCCGGTGAAAGGCACATTCTGGAACAGGCCGAACTAAGCCTGATTGATGGCCTCATTGGGGACAACTGGCGTATGCGTGGCAGCAAAAGTACCCCTGATGGCAGTGCCGATCTCAGCGCACAAATCACCATTATGAACAGCCGAGTCATTCAGTCGATTACACAGGATCGATCTTTGTGGTCACTGGCCGGTGATCAACTGTTTATCGATCTGGACTTTGGCCGCGAAAATCTGCCAACAGGTCAACGATTGGCGATTAGTACGGCAATCCTAGAAGTATCAGAAGTGCCGCACAATGGCTGCGCCAAATTCACCGAACGGTTTGGCTCTGGTGCCACACATTTTGTGAATTCGCCCGAAGGACGACAATCACAGCGGCGTGGCATCAATATGCGCGTGGTGCAGGCAGGCACGATTCGCGCTGGCGATAAAGTCTCAAAAATCAGCTAGATCAGGATTTGTACGTCTGTGCCATTTACGCGCGTTTCGTAGCGCGGCACAGGTTTAATCGCCGGGAAGCTGAGGACGGCACCGCTGGTAATATCGAACTTCGCGCCATGACGCGGGCATTCGATCACCGTGCCGTCCAGTTCACCTTCGGCCAGTGGGCCATCGTCATGCGTACACACGTCTTCAATGGCGTAGTAGCGGTTGTCAACGTTGAAAATGGCGACGTAATGACCGCTGGTCTCGACGACGATTCGCTCACCGGGCGGGAGCGCGTTGGTCGTGGCAACGGTGATGAAATTTGGCAACTTGGTTGTCCTTGTGGAACTGAAATTAAAACGTCAGCACTTCATCAGTCGGTTGTTTTGAGTCGCCTTCGCTGCGCTGTGCTTCAAGTTTGCGCTGCGCTGCCTTGACCGTGTTCAGTGCCAGCGTCGCGCAACGCAGCCGATTGATCACGACTTCTTTACCCAAATCTTCGATGAATGCTTCGTGATCCATCGCGTTCACCTCGGCAAGCGTCTTACCAATGATCTGCTCACTCAGGATCGACGCCGCCGCCTGACTGATCGTGCAGCCTTCGCCCTCGAAACTCACATCCTCGATCCGGTCTTCCGCACCGCTCACTTTGAGATAGGCGGTGATGATGTCGCCACAGCCCGGATTACCACCCTTGAGCGTGACGGTTGCATCATCCATGTGGCCGCGATGACGTGGATTCTCATAGTGGTCAAGGATGTTATCAATAAACGCTTGCCGATCAAACATGATACTCTCCGTTAGCTATTTCTCGATGGGCGCGCCGACCAGGTTGCCCCACTCCGTCCACGAACCGTCATAGTTCCGCACGTTTGGATAACCGAGCAAATAATGCAGCACAAACCAGGTGTGGCTGCTGCGCTCACCAATACGGCAGTAAGTGATCACGTTCTGGTCAGGGTTAAGTCCTTCACGGCCTTCGTAGATGGCGCGCAAGTCATTCGCCGATTTGAACGTGCCATCCTCATTAACGGCCTGCGCCCAGGGTACATTCTTCGCGCCGGGGATATGGCCGCCGCGTAATGCGCCCTCTTGTGGATAGGCTTCCATATGCAGCAGTTCGCCGCTGAATTCCTTCGGGCTGCGAACATCTACTAATGGCTGCTCTGTCCCGATGTGTGCCATCACTTGATCGCGGAAGGCACGAATCTTGTAGTCGGCGCGCTCTGGTGCCTTGGATTCAGTACGCGCGTAGGTCGCCTTTTCTTTCGTCAGTTCGCGCTTTTCGTCGATCCATTTTTTGCGACCACCATCCATTACCTTGGCGTTGGTGTGACCGAACAATTGGAACACCCAGAAGGCATAAGTCGCCCACCAGTTATTTTTGTCGCCATAGAAAATGACTGTTGTGTCATTGCCGATGCCGTACTTTGCCATCAGGTCGCTGAAACTCCTGCGATCAAGATAATCGCGCCGGATTTTGTCGTTCAGGTCGCCTACCCAGTCGATTTGCACCGCGCCAGGGATGTGACCCTGTTCGTAGAGCAAAATATCCTCATTCGATTCGACAAGACGCACATTGGGGTCGCGCAGGTGTCCGGCCACCCAATCTGTCGCCACGAGTGTGTCGGGGTGTGCGTAGCCTCTGGTTTCGATTTGCGGTTGAGCCGTCATAGTATCAAAGCCTTTCATGAGTTGAAACGAACAAATAAAAAGGCGCGGTCATCGCCGCGCCTCAAAGTTAGATCAGCAAGTAACGCGGATGATTAGCAGTGACCTGTACAGCAATACGCCATGACTAATCGACACATCGCCACTTCGTTAGACCTTTTCCACTTCTTCTATCGCCAGCTTTTGCTCGATGTGTTGGGCAAGGCGTTCGCGGACGCCTTCAAACGGGATGCGTTCCATGATCGGATCAAAGAAGCCAACAACTAGCAGGCGTTCGGCGTCTTCACGCGACATGCCACGACTCATCAGGTAAAAGACCGGTTCTTCTTCCAGCTTGCCGACAGTGGCCGCGTGCGTGCAGCGTACATCGTTCGCCAGAATTTCGAGGCCGGGTATGCTATCTGCACGCGCTTTTTCAGAGAGCAGCAGGTTACGATTAGCCTGAAAACCATCCGTCTTTTGAGCATCGGGCAAAACGCGAATCATGCCCTGCCAGATACTCCGTGAGTTGTGCTTGAGCGCACCCTTAAACAGCAAATCACTGGTGGTGTTGGGCGCGTTGTGATTCTGCTGCGTGTCATGATCAATCACCTGATCGGCATCGGCAAAAAACAACCCGCTCATGCGTGCCCATGCGCCCTGACCGTCGAGTTCGATCTCGGCGAAGTCTTTGGTCAGGTGGCCGCCCATCGTGCCCAGAATCCAATCGAGTTGACCGTCACGGCCAACCCGTCCGCGCTCGTGCCGGAAGTCGTAAACGTTGCGGCCAAAGTCTTGCAGTGATACGTACTTCAGATTGGCGCGATCCCCAACGAGCAGTTCCGTCACACCCACGAAGGCCGCGTGCTGCGCTACATCGGTTGACGACAGAAACTCGTTGAGATAGGTAACTTGCGCGCCTTCTTCAAGGACAACCAGGATATGACCGAGCGTCATGCCCGATTGGGTGTTGAAAAAGACACTGTGCAGGGGCAGTTCTACCGCACGGCCACGCGGCACATACAGGAAAATGCCGTGCGTCCACAAGGCGGCGTGCAGCGCCGCGAACTTACCTTCATCCGGCTTGACTGCTTTAGTCATCAATAAAGGGCGGATCAGTGACTCATGTTCACGGATAGCCGTATCCAGATCGGTGAAGATCGCGCCGCTAGCTGTCACAGCATCAGATACCTCGCTGTGAACCAGTTGTCCATCCACAAACGCGATCAGGCCGCCCTGTTCGCTACCTGTGAGCGGCACACGATTTTCTGGCGGAATTACCTCAAAGCCCGTTTTACCAGACTGCGTGAGCAGCCCGGCAGTTGTCCAATCAATGGTAGTGTAGTCGGTGCGTCGCCATTCCTCCGTTTTGAGGCTTGGCATTGGCATCGCAGCGTAAAGTTCCCAGGCTGCGAGCCGCGACTCTAACAACCACTTCGGTTCGTTTTTCGCTGCGCTCAAGGCCTCAACATCAGCCTGAGTGAGCGCGGGCGCTTGCAATTTCGTTGCGCGATTACGAGAAGACACGAACGGTCTTATACCTTTCTGACAGCCGCTGCTTCCGCTTGTTTGGAAGGGCACGGAACGCTGCCATAAGAGCAAAATACACAACAATCACCTGTCTTTGGGCGAAGTACCTGCTGACATTGAGTGCAGGTATAACGCACCTTGCAAAAGTCGCTGGGCATCGTTTCCTGTTTGGAGAAACCGCAAGCCGGACAGGTGATGGTTGATTCACTTTGCATAACAAATTCTTTCCAGGCAGGCCAGAATGGTCTGGCCTACAATTTATAAACGATTAACCGACTGAGCCTTCCATCTGCAACTGCACCAAACGGTACAATTCGATGGAATATTCGGCGGGCAGTTCCTTCGCAATCGGTTCGATGAAGCCGCTAACGACCATTGCATTAGCTTGATCGGCACTAATACCGCGACTCATCAGATAGAACAGCATATCCTCACCTACCTTGCTGACCGAGGCTTCGTGCCCGATGGTCACGTCCTGCTCGTCAATCTCGATAGATGGGTAGGTGTCGGTACGGCTTTCCTCGTCCATCAACAAAGCATCGCAGACAACATTTGATTTGCTGCCCGTCGCGCCTTCATAAACTTTGAGCAGACCACGATAACTGGCGCGGCCACCGTGCATACTGATTGACTTGCTGATCACCTGACTGGTCGTGTTCGGCGCGCCGTGCACGATCTTCGCACCCGCGTCCTGATGTTGTCCCTTGCCTGCAAACGCTACCGAGAGAACTTCGCCGTGTGCGCGTTCACCCATCAGATAGACGGCGGGATATTTCATTGTCAGCTTGGAGTTGTGAACGATGAATCCCTGTGAAACGAAGTTACCAGTCCCCTCGACTTCAATATCCCACGTCGGGATAAGTTCAGTCGTCGGCTCCGAAACATCTACCTGAACGATTTCCACGTCTTCGCTCAGTTGGATGCTGGAACGCCCAACCTGACGCTTCATCTTCATTTGGGCGGGTTCGGCAGCGTCAGCACGTGCGGCTAACTTTGCGCTCACCTGCGCCTTGATGCGATTATCAATGGCAAATTCCAAACGATGGGATGAATGAGCGATGCACACATTGCCCATGATTACCACTTCACGTGGTTGATCGAACTCCGTGAAAATCCGCGAGGTGACACCCAATGTGACCAGCAATGACGCCACATCGGCCAGCAATTCACGATTGACTGATTTCAGGCTGAAAGTGCGTCCCTTAACGTGCCCATCGGCGTCCAAATAACCGGCGATGAACGCTACGCGCTGCGACTCTGGCAGTGACCAAATCCACGTGGGTACGCGCTTCGTCCGTGCTTTACCTTCAAAACCATTGAGGATGAAGAACTCAGCCAGTTCTTTGCTGCTCCACGCCAGATGATGGGCATCGACACGTTCCGTTGGCACTGCGTCAACAATTGCTGTCATTGTCTGGTTAAGGCGGCCACGCGCCCGATCTGTCGCTGGCGTTAAAAAACCAACCTTCGCCCAACGGATCACGCCGTCCGTTTTGCCCGGCTTAATGTTAATATCCCCGTCCCCGATCCAGTAGCCGAACAACCACAGCATATCGTCGGTTGTATATTCTGGTGTGTTCAGCCGAGAAGCGCGTGTGCGCGTCATTGACAGATCATCGGCATACTGGTTGAGCGAATCGAAATTCGTCTCCAATGACGGCATTTGCAGCTTGTATGATTTGCCATAATCAATCGACGTGCGCGGAATGATCGCCTCTTTCAATTGATCAGCGCGTACATAGGCCAGGTTGTAACGGCCAAGTTTCCTGGGCATATCGGGGTTATAGGTGTACGAATAAAATGGGTGATTTGCCGTCACACGCAGTTTGCGTTCACCCACCGACACGGTATGAATCGGCTGATAACCAGAGAACTTTTTGGCAACCACATTGCGGAAGCCAAACTGCCCGGTTGTTTCATCGTAGGACAACACTTGTTCGCCCACAGTGAGCTTGTCAATAGCCTTTACGCCATCGGGTGTAGTGACTGTAGAACCTTCGGCAAGGCAGCCCAAATTCGCATCGACCCATTCCATCGTCGCGTCTTCATGAGCAACTGCGCGCTTCGTCACAAGGTTGTACACGTTCGGACTCCAGTTCTGGATAGTGGTATAGCGGGCGCGCGCACCCTTCTTAACGACAATTTCCACAACTGCACTGTGAAGACTATCAGAACTATAAGTGGGTGCGGTACAGCCCTCTACGTAATGGACTTGTGCGCCTTCGTCAACGAGAATCAGGGTGCGTTCAAACTGACCCATGTTCTTGGTGTTGATGCGGAAATAGGCTTGCAGAGGCATTTCAACGTTGACGCCCTTTGGCACATAGATGAATGACCCACCTGACCATACGGCGCTGTTCAACGCCGCAAACTTGTTATCGGTTGGCGGGATGATCGTGCCGAAGTATTCACGGAACAGATCAGGATAATCACGCAGGGCACTATCTGTATCCGTGAAGATCACGCCCTTTTCTTCGAGGTCTTTGCGGATCGAGTGATATACCACTTCCGACTCGAACTGCACCCCTGAACCAGATAGAAATTTCTGTTCTGCTTCGGGGATGCCCAGACGGTCAAAAGTGTATTTCACATCAGCCGGAACGTCGTCCCAGGAATTTTCATTCCGATCGGTGGCTTTGACGTAGTAGAAAATGTTGTTGAAGTCGATGCCGCTCATGTCGCCGCCCCAGGTGGGCATCGGCTTCTTGAAGAAAATATCGAGCGAACGCAAGCGGAAGTCACGCATCCACTGGGGTTCGTTCTTCATTTCCGAAATCTGCGCCACAATGTCGCGGTCAATACCTTTCCGGCTTTTGAACGCATATTGTGCTTCTGAGACGCTGAAGCCACACTTTTCTTCGTAGCTGTCTTTGATGTCGGCAAGCTGCTTGTTCTGATCAACCATATCGGTCATGAGAAATCCCTTACATTACTG
>JBBSEU010000210.1:0-10802 GCA_038239365.1 Aggregatilineales bacterium | reverse complement strand
TCCAGATCGGCATCATCGAACACAATGAACGGCGACTTGCCACCCAGTTCAAGTGATATTTTTTTGCCACTGCCTGCTGTCGCCTTACGGATGATTCGCCCAACGTCGGTTGAGCCCGTGAACGCGATCTTATCAATGTTCGGATGGTTGACGATCATTTCACCGACGCGGCCATCACCCGTCACGATATTAACCACCCCCGGCGGCAGACCAACCGTTTCGCAAATTTCGGCGAAGGCCAGCGCCGTGATCGAGGTGAATTCGGCGGGCTTGAGGATCACGGTGTTACCCATCGCAATCGCGGGCGCAATCTTCCAAGAGAGCATCAGCAGTGGAAAATTCCAGGGGATGATCTGCCCAGCCACGCCAATCGGTTGAAAGCCAGGGAACTCCGCTTCCATCAACTGCGCCCAGCCCGCATGGTAAGCGAAGTGCCGCGCCACCAGCGGAATATCAATATCGCGTGTCTCACGGATCGGCTTGCCGTTGTCCATCGACTCCAGCACGGCCAGCAAGCGTGACTGCTTCTGAATTTGTCGGGCAATGGCGTACAGATAGCGCGCCCGAACGTGTCCCGGCGTGCGACTCCACGACTCGAAGGCGGTGCCCGCGGCACTCACAGCGGCGTCTATGTCGGCGATGCTGGCCTGCATAATTTTGGCAATTGGTTTGCCTGTGGCCGGGTTCACCGAGTCGAAATGATCGTTACCCTTCACCCACTGGTTATTGATGAACGATCCAAACGGCGAACGTGCCGCGATCCACTCCTTCGCCGCTGAGCCGGACTCAGGCGCGGGGCCATATCCCATCGTTTCGAGTATTTCTGCTACGTGCATGATCTATTCTTCTTCCTCTATTGTCGGGAAAATATCGTTGACCTTGACGCTAAATCCTGGCAGCGCCGCCCCACCATCCAGCATTTCATCGGCGGTCAGGGTTTGGAAAATGATCTGACCATCACCGGATGGGCGATAGGCGCGCACGGTTTTGTCATCAGAATAAATGACCCACACAAGTTGTGAGCCATACTGAATAAAGGCTTCAACTTTGGTTTGCATCTCTTTGAGCGTATTCGATGGCGATACCACTTCAACAGCAATATCAGGTGCGAAGTTAAAACGCTTTGGAAACTTGGGCATTTTGGCCTTTGAAACGAACGAGGCATCCGGTCTGAGCGTCAATCCAGGTACCAGATCATAATCCGTCGAATCGCCAAAAACACTTCCAATATCATTTATTCCGAAGAATGCACGAATTAAATAGCCGATCTGAAAAGCCATCCAAGCGTGAAGCGGTGTTACTGACGGCATTTCAACCATCGCTCCGTTGATGAGTTCAAAGTTTTTGGCGGCGTTTTCGGGGCGATTCTCGAATTCGCGGAACTCGTCAGTCGTGTACAGTTTGTCCGTGACCTGCATGGCAAACGTCCTCTGGCTATGCTTTCTTACCGAATTTCGGGAACAGATCATCCACTTTGACGCTAAAACCCGGCAATACCGTACCACCGTCCAGCACATCGTTTGCCGTCAAACTATGCACTTTCAAACTGCCGTCACCACCTGGACGATATACCAGAACGGTTTTATCATCTGGATAAATTACCCAAACGATTTGCGTTCCATACTTGATGTAGGTCGAAACCTTATTGAACATTTCGGTGGCCGTGTTTGAGGGTGAGACTACTTCGACGGCTAAATCGGGCGAACCATTAAATTCCTGGGTTAACGTCTCAATGCGATCAGCGGCGATAAAACACACATCCGGGTTCAGCACGACACCCGGTGCCAGATCGCAGTCAATCGAGTCGGTAAATACTTCGCCTAAATTGTTTGTCGCCAAAAACGCAACAAGCCGCGCAATAAGGTGTGTGATAATCCAATTGTGGAGCATTGAGGGTCTGGGCATTTCAACCATCACTCCGTTGATGAGTTCAAAGTTTTTGGCGGCGTTTTCGGGGCGATTCTCGAATTCGCGGAACTCCTCAGTCGTGTACAGTTTGTCCGTGACCTGCATAGCAAACGTCCTCTGGCTAGCCTAACCAGAATCATAACGCTATTTAATTATTTGTGGGCGATTTGGGATCAGCCCACCGAGACATGCTCCAAAAGGGTCATCACAACTTGTTCTTCGAGTCGCAAGCCATAGGGCGGCACTTCGGCATTCCGAGCAACATGGGTTTGCAGCACCGTCAATAGTGAGCCGTCCTGATAAGCATCGATCATAGCCGGGTGCAGATAATATTTGCGGCAAATAGCCGGCGTATTGCCCAGCTTTTTGGAGACTTCTTTGATCACCTGTGTGATGTTTTTCTTGGCCTGTGTTGCCGTCTCGAATGCGCCAAGTTCATTGAAAGACAGCACCGAAAGCACCGTCCCACCCCAGGTTCGGAAATCTTTTGCTGTGAAATCCTGCCCGCTGATCTCCCGCAAATAATCGTTTACGTCCGACGAGCCAATCGTTTGATGCTGTCCGTCCTCATCCAGATACTGAAACAACTCCTGACCCGGAATATCCTTGCAGCGTCGAATCAATCCGGCCAGCCGACGATCCTTAATCGTGATTGTATGATCCTTGCCGCTCTTGCCGCGAAATTGGAACTCCACCTTTGAGCCGGAAATATCAACGTGCTTATCGCGCAGGGTGGTGAGGCCAAACGATTTATTTTTGCGCGCATATTCCTCATTGCCAATGCGAATGAACGTCGTTTCGAGCAGCCGCACGACCAGCGCCAGCACCTTTTCGCGTGGCAGACCGGGTAGTTTCAGATCGTGTTCGACACGCTCTCGCATGGCGGGTAATGCTTTGCCAAACGCGATCATCCGCCCGAACTTATTTTCGTTGCGGGTATCACGCCAGCGGGCATGATAGCGATATTGTTTGCGGCCTTTGGCATCGCGTCCAGTCGCCTGAATGTGACCGTTTGGTTTTGGGCAAATCCAAACGTCTGTCCAGGCCGGAGGAATACCTAACACCTTGATCCGCTCCAGTGTCTTTTCATCTTTGATCGGCTTGCCATCGGTGCCGATATAGCGGAAGCCGTCACCCTTCTTTTGGCGCTGAATGCCGGGGCCATCATCGGTCACATAACGCAGCCGTGCCAGCGCCGCCACCTGTACCGGATCGGTGATAATATCAAGCGTCCTGTCAGCCAGATCGAGAGTCGCTGTTGCCATTTTTTGAATCTTCGTTTTGTGGTTCAGTCAGGCAGAAGCAAAAGCTATTCCTCACCTGTTGCGTCATGGGCAGCATCGACAGGTTTTGATTCTGGCGATCCCTTTTGACGCAGATAGATCGATAGGACGATCAGCACGCCCATCGAAAGAAATTCGCTTTGCCAGTTCTGAAACGACTGAAACCAGAACTGGGATGTACCCATGAATTGCAATGTACTCAGGCATTCCTGACCATGTTGAAGCTGCTCCACACAATAGACTCTCGCGCCACCGTAGGCATGGATGCCGAACGATAACAAAAAAAACACAAGCAGCGCAATCGACAGTGAATTTTCATATAGTTTGAGTATCCAGCCGCCGCGCCGTACCGGCCAGGGCGCACCCTTTCTAGCCCGGCCTGGCGTGCGATCGGATTCGGTCTGGCCTTGGAGTGGCTTGGATTCGCTGGCACCCTTTTGCCGCAGCCAGATCGTCAGCAGCACATACGCGCCCATTTGCAAAAATTCGCTCTCCCAATTTTCGCCAATGGCCTCGATAAAATGGCCGCTAATGATGTACTGACTGTAGCTCAACGTCGGTTGGCCGTGTTCCTGTAAATTATCGTTATTGGTGTTGTACCCGGTGAAGAACTGACCGATCAGAATAAGGAAAAATATCCCGAACAAGACCAATGAAAGGCTGTTTTCGCGCAAGAATCGACGCATAATGCTTTGTCTCCGTGTTGGGATCGCTTAGCAAATCATGCGCCGCTCCTGACGTTTGGCAATTTCAGACGCTAATCCCTCTGTTGCTCACGAAAGCGGACTGGTCTGAAACGAACGATCTTGCGGCATTTCTGATAAACCTTTCTACAATAAAGACGTTTGCGCCACTCGACATAAAGGACGCCGTGTGAGTTTACAACCTGTTTCCGCCGACCTGGTCACCGATGCGAAGGTAAAGCGTGTACCGCTGCCAGACATCGCGCGCATGTTCCTGCTTCTGGGTGTACTTGGTTTTGGCGGACCCGCAGCACATATCGCCTTAATGGAACGTGAACTTGTCACGCGGCGCGGCTGGCTTAGCCGTCAGCATTTTCTAGATTTGTTGGCCGCGATCAATCTTGTGCCGGGGCCAACCAGCACCGAAATGGCTTTTTACATCGGTTATGCAACGGGTGGTATTGCGGGAGCAATTTTATCCGGGATGGGTTTCATCATCCCGGCGGCAATCTTTTCGATTGCACTGGCAATGCTGTATACAACGGCGGGCAGCATACCCGCTGTGCGTGGGTTGTTCATTGGCGTGCAACCTGTTGTGCTGGTTCTGATACTCAGTGCGGCATACCGCCTCGCTCAGAAGGCGCTCGACTCAACATTGATGCTCTTGTTGTTTGGAGTAGCACTGTTGTTAGTGGCGTTGAGTAGTACGATCATTACGGGCTGGTTTGGCGCAACACCTGTTTATGTCCCTGAACTGATCCTGCTGCTGGCAACGGGCGCGATTTATGTGGTAGTGCGGCGACGGCGAACGGCTGCGGCCATGTTGATCCCATGCTTCCCCTTTACTATTCAATTGAGTCCGGCGTTCGCAGAGGGCATACCCGGTGCTGTCGATTTGTTCTGGCGGTTTATGGTCATTGGCGGGACATTGTTCGGGAGCGGTTATGTCATTTCCGCCTATTTGCAGCGAACGTTTGTGGATGGCCTGCACTGGCTCACACCAACACAGTTAGTGGATGTGCTGGCAATCGGCCAATCGACCCCTGGCCCGGTACTCAGTACGGCATCGGCGGCGGGCTACGTGATGACGGCCACACCGGGACTGTTGTGGTCGGGCGTGCCAGGCGCAATCGCTTCAACGATTGGCGTCTTTCTGCCCGCGTTCGTAATTGTGTTGATTTTGGGGAAGGTGGTGCCGATTTTATACAAGTATCCGGTGGCGCTCGATTTTTTGAAGGGTGTCAATGGAGGGGTAATTGCGCTGCTAGTTGGGGCATTTTTCAACCTGGCCTGGGCGACACTGGTACGCCCTGGCATGGGACTCAGGGTCGATTGGTTATCGCTTCTGTTAACCATTTTGGCTTTTGGCGCGTTGGAACGCTTGAAGTGGAGTCCGGTGCTATTGATTGCTGTTGGGGTGGGCGTTGGGTTGGTTAGAATTGCACTGGGGTTGGTTTAACCGCTTTATATTTGTGGCAGTAGATTTTCGTAGCGGGCAGCTATCGTGCGGAGCGTGAGCCGCAATCGATTCGGATCAATAGGTTTCTCCAGGATCGCGTCGGCACGGAAAGAACGAGTTGTCTCCTCAAGTTCGACATTATCTTCGATCAGGATTAAGGGCGGTGGCGTAATATTTGCCTTGTGCAAGGCAGTGAGCAGCAGCCCGGCTTCGGCGTGCGGCACGGAATCGTCCACGATCATTATACTGAGTGGCGACATGCTGCGTGCCCACTGGTTGAGTGCATCTTCGTGGCGGTAAATATGAATCGTGCCGTAGTCAAGTGCTTTTGCCACATCGTTGACGGTGCGGATCACTTCTTCATCGGTGCTGACCAGGAGTAAGGCTTTGCGGGCTGGTTCAGGGTGCTTTACCAATAGCAGATAGCCTAAATAACCCAGCGGGACGAGGCCGAGCAGGATAAGAAGGACGACGAAGAACGCGATCACGTCCGGGCTGGTGGTCGATTCAAGTTGTGCTATGAGATTAAACGTAGGGATTGGCATAACAATTCCGTATAAACAGGCTCAAGCGGACTTCATTCCCATGACCCAACTGACCAAATCCACACTATACTACAACGGTTAGCAGCATCTGTCCGCACAAAACTTCAGCAATCGTATGAGTTTGATCAACAGCGACAGCATTATTTCGATTCATCAATATCAGGTGATCGATATTATCGGACGGGGTGGCACAAGTACCGTTTACAAGGCGAAGGATAACCGCCTGAATCGGATTGTGGCACTCAAGCTGCTGCATTCGCACCTGGCAAATAAGCCCGATTTTCAGAGTCGCTTTTTGGCCGAAGGACGCGCGCTCACCTCACTGACCCATCCGCATATCCTCCACGTTTATGAAGTTGGCCTGTATAACGGCCAACCCTTTATGGCAATGGAATACCTAAGCGGCGACACGCTGCGCCACTGGCTCGATAAATGGTTGAGCGATGATCAACTGCTGCCGATCATTGATATTTTCGCAGTGGGTCGACAGATCGCGCAAGCCCTGGACGAAGTGCATATACATGGTTTGGTTCATCGTGACGTAAAGCCGGATAACATCCTGCTCAAAGTGGCTAAGAAAGGAACAGCGCCCACCGATGAAATTTTTGCGGTACTGATCGATTTCGGAATTGCCAAACAGGTCAGCGGCAGCGGTTCGGCCAACGTGACGGGAGAGTTACTCGGCACACTGGCCTACATGGCACCGGAACAGTTCAATGGGCAGCCATTTGACCAGCGTTATGATATTTACTCACTGGGCGTGATGCTCTACGAACTTGTCACCGGGCAACAGCCGTTTGAGGGCGCATCTGTCATGGATTATGTGACGATGCACCAAAACAATGAGCCGGAACCGATCCAGAATTTGCGCCCGGATGTCCCTGCCGAACTGGTAACGCTGATCAGCAGAGCGATGGCAAAAGACCCCAACCAGCGTTTCCAGAGCGTGCGCGAAGTGGCCTGGGGGTTAGAAATTCTGGCGCGAACGGCTACCCCTTCGACTCAAATATTTGCCTCGCCGATGCGTGAGGCGCAGCCGCGCGAAGGCCCACTGACCATTCACGACACCCTGCCAATGCTCGATCCGCCGATTATCCCGGTGGATATTTTGAGCGAAGGCACGGACGATCAGATCATCGTGACGCCGCTGGATGGCCGTTCATGGGCGATCCCGATTGAGAAAACATCATTGATTGGTGGACGAGACGCAACCAGCACGATCTATTTGAACGATTTGTGTATCTCGCGCCAGCATTTTCGGGTCGATGTGCTGCCTGATGGTCAATTGGTAGTCGTCGATCTGGGCAGCCTGAACGGATTGTTTTTGGATGACCGCAAACTTGAGCGACATATGATTACGCTCTGGCAGCCAACCCAATCGCTCAAAGTCGGAACGTTCTGGCTGACACAGCGCCTTGCCAAATCGCCACTGGGAAGTGTGCGACGGCAGGTGCTGGCTGTGCCGCGTACTCTGGAAGTGCCGATTGGCGCTCAGACTCCGGCTCATCAGAACGCCACGCTGCGCCTGACGCCTTCTGAATTGAGTGTTGAGCCGGGCAGCAGTGCCCAGGCGCGGATCAGCGTTACGAACCATACCCACACACGGCAAGTTTACCAGGTGAATGTGCAGGGCATCCCGCGTGACTGGGTGACAATGGGCTTCTCGACGCTGACCGTTGACCCTGGTGAAACGACGGAACGCATGATCGCCTTTCATCCGCCGCGCGCCCCGACCAGTGCTGCTCAGGATCACGATTATCGGCTGATGCTGATTTCGCAGGGCGAAAAGCTGGAAAGCGTGCCGATTGCGGCCACACTGCGCGTTTTTCCGTATTATGCCTCGCAATGTGAAGTCGTCTCGAATGACCATGTCGCCAATGTGATTATTATGAACACCGGCAACAGCCAGCGAACGTACATCATCGAAGCGCGCGAAGCACAGAACCACCTGATTTTGATGCCATCGCGGACGCGGCTGCTGCTCCAGGCCGGGCAAAGCGCCACGACGCCGATCCGGTTACAAGCGCGCCACCGCCCGCTGATCGGATTGGGCAAAGCGTATCCGGTTGATTTCTTCGTCCGCAGCGACGGCCAGCACCCACAAACGCCGCGTTTGCGCGTGACGATTCAACCCTGGATTTCGTGGCGGGAAATTGTGGTGGTGTGCGTACTGCTGGTGAGCGTCCTATTGATTCGAGTGGCAGTAGTCCATTGACGTTAAAACTGACACGCTTATTTAATGTTTTCCGGCCAAGATGATTAACCAGACTTCGGAAAACAGTCGTCTGAGTTGAAGTATACGGCGGATTTTTCAAGCGTCGTACTGCACAGCTCAAGACAAGGGTATCAAAATATGGTATTACCAATTCTTATACACCTGCTTTGCAGGTGATGCAGGTGTATGAGGCTTGCTAGCAAATGAAAAACAAATAAAAGTCGGACGTACCCATAACATTTAGATACGCGCGATTTGACAAGTGCCCCACTGGGCAAGTATGATTACGCGCCGATATGTCGTATAAACAGAGAAAGCGCGTCTTTTGGCCGATCAACTAGCACCGGGTACATACATCTTCGAGGCAGCCGACAACGAGGTACAACGTACCCCCTACGGTCACTTACGACATGCACTGCGCTACCGCACCTTTTTTATATACTGGGTACGGCGCAGCCTTGTCACGCGCTATCGACAAACGAGCCTGGGCTGGCTATGGGCGCTGCTGCAACCCCTGATCAGCAGTTTGATTTACGGGATTGTCTTTTCAGTGATCGTCAAGGTCGAAACCAAGCCGGTACCCTATCCGCTGTTCATCATCACCGATCTGGTTTTTTGGAGCTACTTTAGCCGCGTGGTACTGATCGGTTCTGGATCCGTTACGGGCAATATCGATCTATTAAGCCGTATCCAGTTTCCGCGTGAATTTTTGCCGCTGGCGGTGTGGGTCGAGTCGCTGGTTGACCTGGGATTGGGCATGTTGATCATCGCGGCGGCGTTTCTGTTCTATCATTATCCGTTGACGACATTCGCGCCGATTGCCATCCTGGCCTTTCTGGTCGAAAGTATGCTGGCATTGGGATTGGCTTTTTTGCTGGCGTCAATGACCGTCGTCGTGCGTGACCTGATGCAAATTGCCCCGCTGTTGATGCAGCTTCTGATCTATCTGTCGCCTGTCATTTATCCGATCACAAATGTCCCCGAAAGTGTGCGATCTCTGTATCTGATCAACCCGCTTGGGCCGATCTTCGCCACCATCCAGGAATCACTCTTTTACGGGGAATTTACCAACGCAACGGGATTAGGCATCGCGGCAGTCGTGTCGCTGATCGTGCTGGTCGGTGGCTATACCGTCTTCAAACGTATCGAATGGCAGTTCGCCGATTTACTGTAATGCTCCACAATCGAGAATAGGTTTTCAACGATGTCGCCAACCGTCCTGACTGAACACGTCTACAAAAGCTATAAAGCCACGTCACAATTCGAGATCAACCGTATGTTCCAGTGGATGGCGCGGCAGATCAGGCAGGCCGGGGTCAGGAAAGCCGCTGTCACCAACACCAAATACGTCCTCAAAGACATCAACTTTGCGCTGAACCACAAAGAATCGCTGGGCTTGATCGGCAGCAATGGCGCTGGCAAAACGACGTTGTTCCGGTTGTTATCGAGCGTCACGCTGCCAACAAAGGGGCGCGTGCGAATTGAAGGGCGCGTCTCGTCGCTGATTGCGTTGGGCGCGGGCTTTCACCCTGACCTGAGCGGGCGCGAAAACCTGTACCTGAACTGCGCCTTGATGGGCTTGAGCCGCCAGCAAACCGCAGATCGCATGGATCGAATCGTGGATTTCGCGGAACTGGGTGAACATATCGACGTGGTGATCAAGCACTATTCATCGGGGATGCTGGCACGGCTTGGCTTTTCGGTGGCCGTGTTCCTTGATCCGGAACTGATCCTGGTGGATGAGGTACTGGCCGTCGGCGACTATCGTTTTCAGGTGAAGAGTACGGCAGCACTGCGCGATTTCATCCAGCGCGGGACGGTGATCCTCGTTTCGCACGATTTGAACGCGATTCAACGTATCTGTGAACGAACGATCTGGCTGGAAAAAGGCGAAATACAAGCGGATGGCCCCTCAGCCGGGGTGATTCAGCAGTACATCGAAGCACAGCAGCGGGCAATGGCTGAGGGAAGCTCTGTTGTCAGGCCGCGCAGGAAAGATCATCAGGACGAGTTCCAGGTGTCGCGCCAAATGTTCGACGACTCGATTGATGTGCGCGCGGTACAGACTCAGAACATGAATGGGGATCGCTGCAACGAATTTTGCCTGCACGATACGATTGTGATCAGCGCGCAGGTTGTTTTCACACGCCCGATGGAGCATGTACGGATTTCAGTCGGCATTCTGGATACGATTACCGGAGTCGTGATCACATCCTGCGATAACCAACTGATCGATCAACCGGACGCGCTGTATGGCAATATTCGATTGGAAGTCCGTTTCCCGAATATCATGCTGCGGCCACGCCACTACGGGGTGTTCATCGAAATCTCGAACAGCAAGGCGCTTATGGCGTTGTATACCTATAAAGATGTGGATGGGCGCTTCATCCTGACCGGTGAACGACGTGACCCGAACCTGCATTACTACGCGCCTCAAGCCGACTTGATGTATACACCCGGCGTTGAGATGCGCTTCGTTGAAGTGAACACGCAGCTAGATAACGACAATTTCTAGCTAAGCCCTCACCCCAACCCCTCTCCCGAAGGCGAGGGACTAAAAATCCGCTTGCTTGATTCCCCTTCCCCCTCAGGGGATGAGGGCTTCACACTTTCCAAGTGGCATCTAATGGCGATAGCGCAGAAACAGCACGCGGCCAACGCTATCGCCGACTGCGACGGTAACGCCGTCGGTGAGCAAGGCGCTGCTCG
>JBBSEU010000209.1:0-10840 GCA_038239365.1 Aggregatilineales bacterium | reverse complement strand
TCGGCGAAGGTCGGCCAATCGCTGGCACCATCTTCGGTAACAGGCACCAACTTCTTACCCATTACGCCACCTGCTGCGTTGATCTCGTCAATAGCCATCAGAGTCGCGTCTTTGACGGATACTTCGCTGATCGACATAGTGCCGCTCAACGAGTGCAGCACGCCGACTTTGATCGTATCGCCCTGCGCGCGTGTTACTCCTGGCACCCAGAATGCCGCAACCATAGCCAACGCCATGATTACGAGTGTGAAGCGCCCGAATAGGCGACTATGGCGATTGCCACGAAAACTGTTGTGAATATCTGCGAACATCAAAACCCTCTTTCGGTTGGATGTGTCAGGCGAACACCCAAAAGGATAGTCACCCGCGTGTCATGCCAACACAGACAAACTATCTGATCTTGATGAGCGGATATTCGGCGATTTGTTGAAATTGGAATGCAGTTGTGGGGATAGCACAACCATACGGTGAAGTCGATACGGTTTTGTGCAGCATTTATACAGGGTTTGAGAACAATTCGGGCGATTCTGTCCTCATTTAGACAAAGCGCCCGAATTGCACCCAAAGATTTGACGGCAAAATCACAATAGAAGATGTGCTAAACAGTTCTACCGTTTTGGTCTACCCGGAAGGCGCTTCGAACATCGCTCAGAAAGAAATAGCCCAAGAGAAGAATGGGTAGCAAAATCCCAAGAATATCCGTGATCCCAGTAAACCCGGTTTGTGTAATAGATAGAAACGCGCGGAGCAATGTGAAAAATTCCAGCACAACAAAGACTTGCCATGCCCAGGTTTTTAGGGTCCAAAGTCCGTAGGCAAGCAGCAATGACACGATGCCCAAAAATACGGCAAAGCCCGCAACGAACAGACCCAGACCACTGTTATTAAGTGGTGAGGTTGTGGGAGCGACTCCGGTTGTGAAAAAAGGTGATGCGATCAACGCAATGCCTTGCAAACCTGTCAAGATGGCAAGTGCCGTAATCCCCGCTGGACGTGTACGCGACATAACCGCCTCCTGGTACAAGCCTATGCACCAAACTTATTAAGGGTTCGACGATTCTTTAGCATAAACTGTACCATTGGAGACTGGCAGCTACTCCGCCATTGAGCAATCAATCTGATTGCTTCAGAGAAGCTGAAACGACTATCAAAACAGGAAATATCGCTGGGTCATCGGCAGTGTTTGTGCAGGTTCACAGGTCAGCACTTCGCCATCGGCGCGCACTTCATACGTCTCCGGGTCAACTTCGATGTTCGGCGTAGCGTCGTTGTGAATCATGTTTGCCTTGCCGATGTTGCGGCAGTTTTCTACCGCGACGGCCTGTTTACGCAAGCCAAGCCGCTCAGCCAGATCGGTTTCAGCCGCGGCTTTCGAGACGAATGTCAAACTCGTTGCACCGATTGCGCCGCCGAACGCGCCAAACATCGGACGATACAGGACGGGCTGCGGCGTCGGGATCGAGGCATTGGCGTCACCCATCACGCTCCAGGCGATAAACCCGCCCTTGATGATCATTTCCGGTTTCGCGCCGAACAAAGCCGGTTTCCACAAGACCAGATCGGCCAGCTTGCCCGGTTCAATCGAGCCAATGTGCGCGGCCATGCCATTCGTGATCGCTGGATTGATCGTGTACTTAGCCACGTAGCGTTTGACGCGGAAGTTGTCGTTGCGGCTCGAATCCTGGGGGAGCGCGCCACGTTGAACTTTCATCTTGTGGGCGGTTTGCCACGTGCGCGTGATCACTTCGCCAACGCGCCCCATCGCTTGCGAATCGCTTGAGATCATGCTGAACACGCCCAGATCGTGCAAAATATCTTCGGCGGCAATCGTTTCGGCGCGGATACGGCTTTCGGCAAAGGCCACGTCTTCCGGCACCAGCGGGTTCAGGTGATGGCAGACCATCAGCATATCCAGATGTTCGGCAATCGTGTTTACGGTGTACGGGCGCGTCGGGTTAGTCGATGACGGTAAAATGTTTGGGTAGCCCGCGATACGGATGATGTCCGGCGCATGGCCGCCGCCCGCGCCCTCAGTGTGATAAGTGTGGATCGTGCGCTGACCAATCGCCGCTATCGTATCTTCAACAAAGCCCGCTTCGTTGATGGTATCCGTATGGATCGACGCCTGCACATCGAATTCATCCGCAACGCGCAAACAGGCATCAATCGCGGCGGGCGTTGTGCCCCAATCCTCGTGCAGTTTCAGGCCACACGCTCCCGCCCGAATCTGCTCGACCAATGGTATGGTGGAGGCGGCGTTTCCCTTGCCCAGAAAGCCAACGTTGATCGGCCACGCTTCAATAGACTGTAACATGCGCGCCATATTCCACGCGCCGGGCGTACAGGTAGTCGCATTCGTACCCGTCGCGGGGCCGGTCCCACCGCCAATCATGGTCGTGACCCCGCTGGAGATCGCCTCATAAATCTGCTGTGGCGCGATGAAGTGAATATGACTGTCGATTCCCCCGGCGGTCACAATCGCGTTTTCGCCTGCGATCACTTCCGTTCCAGCGCCGATGATCAACTCAGGATCGACGCCTGTCATCGTGTCCGGGTTGCCCGCCTTGCCCACTTTGACGATGCGCCCGTCCTTGATGCCAATATCCCCTTTGACGATCCCCCAGTGATCGATAATGACCGCGTTCGTGATCACCAGATCGAGCGCACCGTTAACGCCTTCACGAAGCGTCGTGCTGCTCTGCCCCATTCCATCGCGGATCACTTTGCCGCCGCCAAAGGTGACTTCATCGCCGTACATGGTGAAGTCTTTCTCAATTTCGATGATCAACTCGCTATCCGCCAGCCGAATCCGATCCCCGGTGGTAGGGCCATACAGATCGGCATAGGTACGGCGTGGTAATTGCAGGCTCATGGTGATTATTTCCTTTTATTTCGTAAAGCCGAGTGTTTTAAGCCGCTGCATCGCCCGTTCGCGCACCGCCGGATCGTCCAGCGCGCCATCTACCAGACCGTTGTGTCCATAGATAATGCGCGCGCCGCCGAAGGCCACCAGCGGCACTTCTTTTTCTTCACCCGGCTCAAAGCGAACCGCCGTCCCCGCCGCGATGTTGAGCCGCATTCCATAGGCCGCCGGACGATCAAAAATGAGCGCGTGGTTCACCTCGAAAAAGTGATAATGGCTGCCCACCTGCACCGGACGATCCCCGATATTGCTGACCACGATCTGAACCGTCTGGCGATCTGCGTTCAACGTAATCGGTCCGGCGGCTTCATCGAGCAAATATTCACCTGGGTTCATAATTTTTGACGTAACCCTTCCCCACTTTATGCGTGCTAAACACATAACGCATTAACTCAGATACGCCATTGGCAATCTGATCAAAGTTGACATAAACACTTTGTTGTTGGGAAAGGCTGCATCACTCACCGCTGAGCCTGGGACGCATGTCTCAGGCTCAGGGATGTTTAACAGTCAGGTTATCTTTAGCGTAGAATTGGCAGTTGGGCGCGCGCGCCGAGAACTTTCATATAGCTCCCATCGACCCAGCCCGATCCGCCCGGCCCGCTCACATTCAACCAGATACCATTCGGTGATTGGCCGACGACGGTGTAAACCTCGTTCTGGTTCGCCATGCCCACTTGCAGGCTGCTCAACCGCGGCCCGGAGCGCAAACGAAGGGTGTAGGCCATCACGACCCCCGGAAGCGGTTTGGTTGCAATTTGTGGCGCGGCGGCTTGCTGTGGCGACCCGCCTTTAGCCGTGCCCGCTGGCTGACCATTCAGCGTAACCCAATCGCTGTGTACCCAACCCGCACCGCCCGGCCCGTTCACATTCAGCCAGACGCCGCGCTTTGCGAACACAGCATAGCTATCGCCCTGATAGGCCAAACCAATCTGTGGATTATCCAGGCCGGGGCCGCTGCGAATGCGAAGCGTATAGGCCGTAATCAGCGCCGATCCGATGGGGCTGCCGCTGACCAGATTATTGTTATTGCCCGCGCCCGGAATGATCGAGGACGGAATCACAGGCAGCGGGCCGTGCATTTCCACATCGGCGGCTTTGATCCAACCCAGATCGGGGCCACCCAGGAAAACCTCGTTAAACAGACCCGTATCATCGACGCCTGTGATGAACCATGTTTGTCCGGCTTGCAGACGCGCCACGACTGGCCCTTTGGCATCGGGCGAGCCATACACGGGCGTATCCCGCCGTATCGAAGCCATCACGCGCCGTTCGGGTGGATAGTAGCTGGGGCCAAGCACCGGCGGCGCGACTGAAATAGTCGAGGTGGCCGTTGGCACATCAGGCGTCAGGGTGGGGATGCTGGGCGTTGTAGTGGGTGCCAGTGTTGCAGTCGGTCCCACTGAAGTCACCGTCGGGTTAGTGGGCGTATTGGTTGCTGGCGGAATGGGCGTAGCACTTGGGATCGGCGTGGCGCTTGGGATCGCTGTGGGGCTTGGGATCGCTGTCGGTGGGGCACATGGAATATTAAAAGAGGTGCTTGCGATCTGCGGGCCGTTCGGATCACCCCCGTTGCCAGTCGTCTGTTCATAAAAGGTAACGAATACCTGCGAGCCTGTCGATGTTTTCGAATAAGTGAAGGTGGTGGAAACAGACAGTGCGCCGCCAGAAAAGTTAGCACGCGGCGTTACCGTACTCAATACCGCGCCCGTATTATCGGAAACAATGATGCGGTAGTAATCATAGGTGCCATCATCGTTGACGGTTGGCGTTCTGGTAAAACTCACTGACGCCTTGAGACAATTCGCCGTCGTAATCGTTAATCCGCTGACACTGAGCGCCCAGGAAGGCGTCGGCAGCAGGCCAAACACCACGAATGGGATCAGAATCGCTATCGTCAGACAGATAATCAGCCGTCGTTCCTGCATTCTGCCGCCCCCTGAATACACACTATCCACATCGGCTCATTATAATCCAGAGTGCAAACGCGGCAATGTCCGAGTTCTGTTCAGATCGGGTTAGCCGATTCGCCGTACAGATGGCGGACTTGCGGCCAGACCACTGCAACGGCTTCCTGTACCGAGGGGTTGCCCGGTTCGATGGCGCGCGCCTGTTGCAAATAACTCCACGCTTCAAGCGGAGTCGTCGCCAGATTTGCCAGGTACAGCCACGCACCAACGTGTTCCGGGTCTGCCTGTGTGACCTGTACGAAGTAGAAGCGTGCTTCCTCTTTGCGCCCCCCCAACACTGCTGCCGCACCCATCTGATAGGTGACCGCCAGATCAAAGGTATTTGCACCAGCGGGCGGACGTGGACGTAGAATCAGCCACAGTGGAATGAGCAGGATCAGGTTGCCGAACGCGCCGACCAGCACCCCCGCGAAAAAACCAGTGGCTGGTTTGCGCCCCTTCGACCAGTAAATAAGCGGCGTGATCAGCGAGCCGATCAACGCGCCGCTGGCACTGTATACGATAAATAGATCAACCCCGACCTGATCCAATTCCCACCTCACAAATGATGCTACTATTATAGTGCGGCGCGGCGAATCGCATCAGTAGACATGTCAACTGAACGTGACAGGCAGTTGGCGATTATTGCACGGCAGGATAACACAGCTTTTTGAAAACAATTGATGTGATCGCGGGCGCACGACCTAATTTCGTGAAAGTGGCGGCCTTATTCGCGGTGGCCGCCGACTTCCCAACGCTTAGGTTGCAATTGATTCATACCGGGCAGCATCGCCACCCGGCCATGTCCGATGTGTTTTTCGATCAGTTGGCGCTGCCTGAACCAACCCATCACTTGTACGTTGAAGGCGTCAGTCAGGCCGAGCAGACCGCCGCGATCATGATCGGTTATGAGCAGTGGGTACGTGCCCAACGTCCAGACTTAACCCTTGTTGTGGGCGATGTTAATTCCACGCTGGCCTGTGCATTGGTGGCGGCGAAGGCGGGTATTCCGCTGGCACACATTGAGGCGGGTTTGCGTTCCTTTGATCGCGTCATGCCCGAAGAAATCAACCGGATCGTGACTGACAGCCTCAGCGACTTATTTTTTGTGAGTGAACTCGCAGGCGTCACGAACTTAATGCGTGAAGGTCAATCACCATCGGCCATTCACCTCGTCGGGCAAACCATAATCGATACCCTGCTGCGAATGCGTCCGCGCGCCGAGGAGATGGCCGTTTACCAGACCTATGGCCTGCCAGCACACGACTACGTGTATCTGACGCTGCACCGCCCGTCGAATGTTGATTCCGATGGGGCGTTAACCGACATTCTACAACAAATCGAGTGGCTGGCCGCGAGAATCCCGGTCATTTTCCCGGTACATCCCCGTACCCGCGCCCGGCTGATCGCAACCGGGCACGATCATCGACTCGCTGCGCTCCCAACGCTTCGTTTGATAGAACCTGTCGGCTATCTGGAGTCCCTCTCACTGCTGCTTCATGCCCGAATGGTAATCACAGACAGCGGCGGCCTACAGGAGGAAAGCACTGCACTAGGTATTCCCTGCCTGACCTTGCGCGCAAACACCGAACGCCCTATTACGCTCGAAATGGGCACGAACACACTGATCAATCACGACTGGCAAGCGTTTCGGACACACGTCGCCCGCACTTTAAGTATCTCAACCACTCACGCCGTTAACCCGATTCCCTTGTGGGACGGCAAAGCGGCGCAGCGTATTCTACAAGTCCTTATGCAAACCTGATTTTGCCTTTTGGATTTTGCGCTCCATTTTGCTATAAAAGTTAATATGTCCTATCTTTGTTCAATGTGGAGCAGCCAAATGAGCAGTACAACCTTGAATCGAACTTCTACAACGACGGGCACCAGCAGCGGCAATATTGCCCGCCAGATCATCGTCGTAGTGGCAACCATCTCAACCATCGTGATCAATTCACTATCGCAGATTTTGAAGTGGAATAATCAGACCACCGCCGACGTATCAAATCGCTACACGACGCTTTTTACCCCGGCCAATTTCGCGTTCGGCATCTGGGGATTGATCTACCTGGGACTGATGGCTTACGCGATTTATCAGGCATTGCCCGCCCAGCGCGATAACGATCTGCTGAGGCGCATCACACCGTTCTATCTGGCAAGCAGCGTGGCAAACATGACCTGGATCGTGTTGTTTCAATTCAACCAGCTTGTATTTAGCTGCGTCGTGATTGTGATCCTGCTGCTGTCACTGATCGCGGTCTATATCCGTTTGGACGGCAAACGTGCGGGCGTTTCGACGGCTGAACGCTGGTTAGTGCATGTTCCGTTTAGCATCTATCTGGGTTGGGTGTGCGTGGCGACGATTGCCAACATTGCCCTGACGCTCTACAGCCTGAACTATCGCGGCGAACCGATTGGCGAACCTGCCTGGGCAGTCATTATGCTGGTTGTAGGCGCGCTGCTGGCCTCGATCTTTGCGGTAACACGCCGTGAAGTCGCGCTGGTTTTGGTCTTTGTGTGGGCGTACTCCGCCATCGTGAGCAAACAATCCGCCGCCCCGCTCGTCGCCGGAACTGCCGCTCTGATGATTGCGATCATGTTAGTGGTGCTGCTGGTGAGCGTTTTTCAAGCCCGCAGTCGGCAAAGCGTCGTTACCAGGCGGCGGGCACTCAACCTGTAACGAACAAATTATGCTAGAGTTGGCTTAGCAGCTTGTCGTACTCAGAATGACCTCCAATCCATGTCCATAGAATAATTTCATCGCGCAGAACACCAACAGCGCGGTAATGACTACCGATCCTGACCGACCAATAGGATAGTGCAGGATGAACACGCTTAAAGTGTAAACATGGGTGACAGGGATCATCTCTGAAGTGTCGATAAGCTGCTCGTGCCTGCTGTTTCGCGTCTTCAGGTAGCCGCTCAAATAGCCGGCGAAAGTTGGCATTGCGCCGCGAGTTCACAGCGTATCCGGGTCTAATTCGTCGGTCAGTCCTGCGTCAAGTTCGGCCAGGGCTTCGTTGCCGAGCTTTTCCAAAAATGCCAGTGATTTGGGGCTTGCCAGCAGTTGATCCCAACGCTCATCAATTGCGGCTTGCTCCTCGGCAGTGACGCCCTCGATGGTAACGGTCACTTCACCCGGCAGCAGGTCTACCCGTTGGCTGATCTCAATGTGCCCATTTTCATCAATATGTCCGGTCAGGCGAACAGTTGTCATCAGTCAGACTCCTCATGCCTTAACGCTTTCCCTTTCAAGTGTAACACGGTGCAGGGAAACGGTATCCTCAAAACCTTTGAGCGTGGCCGTAAACGACTCCGAGGCGGCGTTACCCACCTGTAAAAGCGTTTGCACACCCGGATCGGCGGCGACAGCCTCCGAAAGCACCATATCGCCGCCGCGACTCTGGCCTTCGAGCCGTGCTGCCAGATTGACCACCGATCCGAAATAATCCAGGCGCTCATTGAGCGTGACGGCGATGCACGCGCCCTGATGAATACCCATTTTGAGGATGAGCGGCGCGTCCGGGTTTTCGGAGTTGTAGGTTTGAATCGCGCTCAGAATATCGAGTCCTGCCGCGACAGCATTTGCCGGATCGGTGAACACGGCCATGATCGCGTCACCAATCGTTTTGACCAGCGCACCATGATTACGGGCGACGCCATCGCGTAGAATAGTGAAGTGATCCATCACCCGCCGAAAGGCCAGAGCGTCACCAATCGAACGATACATGGCTGTCGATCCTTTCAGATCGGTGAACAGGATCGTCAGCCCGGCCACGCTGATCGACTCACCCGGACGCAGGGCTTCGCTGGAGAACAAATCGCGGAAGGCTTGTAGGGAGGTCACTTCGGCGGCAGTGGTGGATTGATCAGACCACTCGATTTGGCTGAGCGAAACCAGCAGCGGCTTATCGGTTTCATTCTTGAGTGTGAACGCGCTTTCTCCCGCCATAATGTCCTCTGGCTGCACCTGCACGTTATGCCCAAATGTCACGGTGCAGGCGTTCACATAGGCACGCGCCCGAACTTTGAGCAATGCCTGACCGTGCATCGCCTGTTCGACGCTGTTGATCGTGTGCGGTTCATCACTTTTGGTAGCAAGTTGTGGCGCAACCCAGCGATAGCGCCCCGGCTTCAACGCGACATGGATCACCCGCGATTCGCCGGGCATAAGTGTTTGTTGCACCTGCGTATGCGGCGTGTTTTGCGGGCTGCCCATGCAAAATTCTTCGCGCGTCACCTGCCTGATCGATGGATTAACCTGGAAAGTCGCTTCCACTGAGCGGGCAAAATCAACTTCATAATCAATGTTGCACGATGGGCAGTGCGCCGCATGTGATACGTCATGCAGCGAATGTGCCTGCTGTTTCGCGCCCCGGCACTCCGGGCAAAGCATATCCCACGACAGATCGAGCAGACCCGCACGAGTCGCTCCCAAAAACAGTTCGAGTGCCTTGTAACGATCCATGCCCCACTGATCAGCCAGCGCAAAGGCACGCATTCGACTCAATTGATCATCGGGCGCGCTGCGAATATGATCGATCAGACGCTTAATGAATTTGGACTCGTGCCCGGCATTGCCAAGCTGACGGGCGGCTTCGTCCAGGCGCACCTGTCCCGCTGCGCTGACCGGTGTATGCCGCGTTTGGAAGGGCTGCGGTTTTCTGGCTTGAATAAATTCGTCAATTTGCTGGAAGGCACGCTCAAAACGCATCCTTGAAATAATGCCGATCTGAATCGGAATGCCCGGATAGCCGAGCACATTGGCGGGCTGCGCCCAAACTTCGTAAGTAAGCTGTGTGCCCCCGTCGGCGCGCGGACTGAGCCGAAGCTGCATTTTGAACCAGGCCAGCGGACCCGTGCGATACTGATGCGTTTCGGAAACTTCCTGGTGTCGAATCCATTGAAACGGTGCTTCTTCCCAGACGATAGGCACGCCGTACATGCGCGTGTGAGCAATCCGCCGTGAGCCGCCCTCAGCCAGTGGTTCTTCGGTATAGGTAATCGGTGGTGCGCCTGTCGCGGCATTAAAGCGTTCGGTATCCGATACATACGGCCACAGGCGCTCCACTTCGGAGCGAAGCGACCACTGCCAGCGATAATGAAAAGTCATGGCGGTCATGCTAATTTACCGATCTTAATTCAAGCTGATCTGATGATTAATCATACGTCCGATTGCTTTTTTCAGATGTTAGAGACCTCAAACCATCCGGGTAAAATTGTGCTGAATGAGCATCGCTTAAGCCTTGAATCCACCCAAAATTACAAACTTAACCAGCTTTCTGACGAATTTGTAACCAGATTCCAATGACAATACGCATTCTGAGCGTAAATTCCCCTTGACAGCACTTCCGTTCACCTTATAATGCACATCTATCCTGAATGACTGCTGTGGGACTGAGTTCAGACAGGGCACGGCAGCAAATCTGAGTACAAGGAGTTCCGAAAAATGGCTATCGAATTCTATGATGTGAAGTTGAAGAAGAAGATTAGCGTACACGAAAAAGATATTACGAAGACAAAATTTACCGGGGCATCGGGGCGTGTAACCTACGGACTGCGCGGTAAAACGGATGATGGCCGCAGCGTCACCAAGTTCGTGGGCAAGGCCGAGTGGGACACCATGAATGTCCCCGAAGAAAAAGCCAAGTAACTTTCGTCGGGAAAATAATTCCCGCATAACGCTTTGATGGTAAAACACCCCGTGCAAACGGGGTGTTTTTATTCCATCTATTGATTAGATTAGTTTTACATTTTCAGCCTGTCTATTTTTCGCTTGCTAGCGGGGCTAATACACCTGCATCACCTGGTTTATATTACAGCCGCCATTAGAGCGGAAATCAAGTAGAATGAGCTAAAATCGTTTCTTGAGGAGGAACGATGAGCGGGTATTCAACGGATTTGAGAGAACGGGTGATACGGCTGCGTGAAAAAGGCGAGAGGCAGGCGCGCATTGGTGAGTTGTTGG
>JBBSEU010000208.1:0-10849 GCA_038239365.1 Aggregatilineales bacterium | reverse complement strand
GGGCACAGGTCGTCGATACGGCCTATGCAACGCCCGACGTGTTGATCCGCAAAGGGCAAAACGAGGAACAGGAATTTGTCGTGGAAGTCGTCGAGTCGCGGCGTTTTGCGCTGCGTATCTCACCGATGTACCGCGAATTGGCGCAGTCGATCCGGCACGGCACGGAAACGGTCAGCGATGACGAACGCCACCACGTCCTTGAGCATATTTCGCGCGCGCAGCAGTTTATCGGCCATTTACAGGAACGGCAAAGCACTCTGGAACGTGTGGTCAAAAAGGCGGTTGAGCATCAGAAGGAATATTTGCGACATGGTGTTCGGTCTTTGACGCCACTCACGCGCCTGCAAGTTGCCGAAGAATTAGGGCTTCACGTCTCAACCGTCAGTCGCGCCGTATCCGATAAATATGTACTGTTGCCCTGGCAGCAGGTCAAGCCGCTGCGCGTATTTTTCGAGTCAGTGCGGAGCATTCACGACGTATTGCGCGAAATGATCAGCGATGAAGAACACCCCTTGACCGACGTTGAAATTGCTGAGCAGTTGACCGAGCAGGGCTATCCAGTTGCCCGTCGCACGGTTGCCAAATATCGGAAGCAGCTTGGCATTTTGCCCTCGACGCTGCGCTGAGTTTACACATATTTTACAGGTGGGCGGTGTGGCATGTGCTAGATTTACTGTTATCGGATAATTCGTACTGTGTTGTAAAGTGAGGTATTTCGGTGCAAGTGAGACGACTCAATAGAAAGTGGCTCATTGTGATCAGTGTGCTGCTGATCGCCGGGCTTGGAATGCCATTACTGCTGCACGTGAACGCGGAGCAAGCCGCAAACCCCGACTATAGTTGGCAAAGTGTCGCCAGCGGCCTAAACCGCCCAACCTCGATTGTGCAGCCGCCCGATAGCTCTGGCCGCCTGTTCGTGACTGAGCAGCCTGGCACGATCCGCATCATTGATAACGGTAAGGTGCTGCCCACACCTTTCCTGAATGTGACCAGCAAGCTAACTAGTGGGGGCAATGAACAAGGGTTGCTCGATATTGCTTTCCATCCCGATTACGCCAAGAATGGCATTTTCTTCATCACCTATACGCGGCCCGATGGTCAGCCGACGTTGGCGCGCTATAAAGTTTCGGCCAACAATCCGAACGTTGCCGACGCAAACAGCGGTAAAGCATTGATCTCGATTCCGCACCCATTCCCGAATCACAATGGCAGTCAGATCGAGTTTGGCGCGGACGGCTACCTGTACTATGGCATGGGTGATGGCGGGAGCGGCGGCGATCCGTTCAATAACGGTCAGAACAAGCAAGCCTTGCTCGGCTCACTGATGCGGATCGACGTGAATACTGGCGATCAGTATGGAATCCCGACGGATAACCCATTTGTCGGTGATAAGTCTGCGCGCCCCGAACTCTGGGCAAAAGGCTTGCGGAATCCCTGGCGCTTCAGCTTCGATATGAAAACGCACGAATTGTACATCGCCGATGTTGGGCAGAATCAGTGGGAAGAAATCAACGTGCAGCCCGCCGACAGCAAGGGCGGCGAGAATTATGGTTGGTCAGTCGTCGAAGCCAGTCACGACTTCAAAGCCGGTGATAAAACCGGATTTGTGTTCCCCGTCACTGAATACGATCATTCTAACGGGAACTGCTCTGTGACGGGCGGTTATGTGTATCGTGGCAAGACACTCCCCAAACTGGACGGCGTGTATCTGTACGCCGATTATTGCAGCGGCAACATCTGGGCATTGAACCGTGATACCAGCGGCAAATGGGTCAATCAAACCTTTATGAACACATCGTACAACATCACCACCTTTGGGCAGGATACCGACGGCGAAATCTACATGGCCGATCAAAAGAGCGGCACAATCTTCAAACTGGTTGCCAAGCAGTAAACTAAATCACCCTCTCGATCCCGCCGCCAAACCCCTCTCCTTCGGGAGAGGGCAGTAATCGCTATGCACCGCATTTGGCGACTATACGCCCGCTGTGTAGAATATCCCTTCGACTTTTAACTAAATCTGACAGGTGAGTCGCTTGCATCAACTGCACGCTATCGTTTCCGGGCGCGTTCAGGGCGTCAGTTTCCGCTACTACACGACGCTCAAGGCACAGACACTCGGATTGACAGGCTGGGTTCGCAACCTGAGTGATGGCCGTGTCGAGACGCTTGCAGTCGGTGAACAATCCGCACTGGATGATTTTCTGACATGGCTTCATCAGGGGTCATCCACCGCCCGCGTCCTAAAGGTTGATGCCACCTGGACAGAAAACGTCACCCCGTTTGATTCTTTTGAGATTCGCAATTAATGTCCACACTTTCGCAGCGATACCCGCAAGCTACCGCCTGGCTGATCGTATCCGGCGCATTTGTTGGCTTCATGCTGACCTGTACAGCAGTGGCCGCAAGCATCTACTGGTTCTTGTTTGTGTCGCCCGTCACGCTCACGACGGAAATCACCGTCAGTCGTGGCACTGTTCGTCTGCAAACACTGACTGATAATCGGATCGTTGATAACGCACGGTTAGTGGAGCCACGCACGATCATCACCGTTTCCGAGGGGGCACAGGGTATTTTATCGTTCAAAGACCCCTATTCCCGTCAAGTTGTCAGTTCAATCACGATGACCGAGAACAGCAGCGTGATTGTCACAAATGCGGAGCGGCCACGTTTCGAGTTCAGCCGCCACGCCTACGCCATCACACTCGATAACGCCAATGGTCAGTTCATTGTGAACGCACAGCCCAGAGATCGCGCTTTTTTGATGGAAATCAATACCGAAATTGGCACTGCACACCTGACCGACGATGGCAACTACACGATCACCACTGATTCTGATCCGCAAACGGGCATCAAGGGCTTGCAACTTTTTAATCAGGGGGGTCAGGCATTGCTCTACCTGACCTCACGGCAGGGTCAGGAAGTATCCCCAAATCGAATCCGCAAAGCATGGGCCAATGGGACGCTCGATCCCGAAGAAATGCCGCCTTACCAATTGTTGGCATCGGCGTACTTTCAGCCTCAAAACAGCGCCCAACGGCCAGCCACACCCGATTCGCTGCCAGATGGTTGGGATTGCTACCAATCCGCGCCAACTAATGAACCGCTTGGACAACGTTTCCGCGACCCGGACGCCAACTTTGCGTTGCGGATGCAGCGCGGCGATCCGAACACCACTACGCACGCTGATACTTCCTGCTGGACGCTGCTCAACGAGCAAAACGGCGGCCTGGATACAGCCGCCTATTCTTCAATCAAGCTCTTGATACGCTTCAAACTGCTGGAGCAAAATCTGCCCGTCTGTGGCGATCAGGCCAGCGAATGCCCGGTCATGGCCGAGATCAAGTATCTGCCGCCGCCCACCACCGACGATCCGACTCCCAAATTGCAAACGTGGACGCACGGCTTCTTTTATTTCTCGACGCCCGGACGCCCGCTCACCTGTGCCACCTGCCGAGTCGCCCACGAACGCTTGAATCAAGGCGTCTGGTATTTCTACGATTCAGGCGATCTGAAAGCACAGCTAGGGACAGCACCGCCCCTGCTCAAACGGCTTAGTATTTACTCGTCAGGCCATCAGTTTGATGTGCTGATTGCAGAAGTGGCGCTGGTTGGGATTCCGAAGGCGCTATCACCGAATTAGCGCCGTTTGCAAAGTTTGCCAAGTTCGCAAAATTAGTCAGCAGTCGCAAGCCGACGCCCTGACTCTTTTCGGGGTGGAACTGCACGCCGAACACATTATCACGTCCTACAATCGCCGGAAATGGCAGTCCATAATCGACAGTCGATAGGATAACCTCTGCTACCGGGGTTTGAGCGTAGTAGCTGTGAACAAAGTACCCATAGCCGCCCGCCGGGATTCCTGCCAGCAGCGGCAACTCGCGCGTCAGCGCCAATTGATTCCAGCCAACATGTGGCACTTTAGGGCCGTCCGTCGGAAAGCGCACGATGCGCCCTGGCAGCAAGCCCAGCCCGGCGTGTTCGCCCATTTCTTCGCTGGCCTCAAACAACAACTGCATCCCCAAACAGATGCCCAGGATCGGCGTGCCTTGCGCGGCCTGTTCGCGGATTGGTTCGATGAAGCCGCGCTGACGCAGTCCCGCCATGCCCGCCGCAAACGCCCCTACCCCCGGCAAAATGATCCGATCTGCGCCCTGCAAATCAGCGGGTGTGTAGGCGATGTGTGCCGGGATGTTCAGGTGATTGAGCGCGTTCATCACGCTCCGCAGGTTGGCAACGCCCGAATCAATGACAGCGATCATCGTTCACCTCAAGGTTAGCAGCCGATACGATTCGGTATAGCGCGGCGCATCGTCGATGTAATCCGGGTCACGGCTATCACGCAAACGCTTTTCCATGCCCGGCACATCTTTGACCTGGCTTTTGTGCTGCTTGATCGCTTCCAGCTTGCGATCCATGAGTGCCGTGATGTCCACTTTCACGTTCGGGTCCTGCGTACCCGCCAGGTAGACCTGTCGTACCTTGTGAACATCCAGCCCTTCATCGCGCCACAACTCAATAAAGTTGAGCCGATCCCGCGCCGTTGGGTACACCGCATCCAGCACGGCATGACCAATCGCAATGTGATCAGGATGATTGATCCCACCGAAGCGAGTCCAGCGTGTGGTTGGGTCATTGGTGACCACTACATCCGGCTTTTGCTGCCGAATCACGCGCGTTAAGATGCGGCGCAGCGTCAGATCGGGCATCAGTTCGCCGTCTGGCATTCGCAAAAAGATCACGTCCTCAGGGCGCGCCCCGGCACATTCGGCGGCGGCACGCTGCTCCGCTTCCCGGATCGTGATGAGGCGTTCGGGCGTCATGGACGCATCATCACTGCCTTTATCGCCGCTGGTTGCCAGCACATAAATCAACTGCTTGCCTTCGCTGCCGAACTTTGCCAGCAAACCGCCCGAAAAAAACTCTGGATCGTCCGGGTGTGCATAGATCGCCATCACCCGTTCGATTGGTTTAGGCTGATCAGTCATCGAAGCTATCCTCAATGTCATCGCCAGAAACTGTCGTATCAGTCGTATCGGCTGCGTCATCGTCGGTTTTGGCACGGTGCGCGCCGCAATCGCACTGACCGCCTTCGTGCTTGGAGCAGCCCGCTTCGGCCTTCTTTTGCAGGGCTTCCAGTTCCTCGAGCGGCTCCAGTTGTTCACGCTGGACGATGTAGCGCATATCTTCGACAATCACCGTCACCGCATCCTGTAATGGATGAACATCGATCACCTTGCCCTGACCATGCGGCGTGCCAACCATTTTGTTGCGTTTGGGCAGTTCCTTGCGCGCCTGAACATACTGCTCATATTCATAGATCAGGCAGCAGCGCAGCCGCCCACACATACCCGTGATCTCCGACGGGTTGAGTGAAATACCCTGTGCCTTCGCCATTTTGATTGAGACGGGACTGAAATCAGTCAGAAAGGTGCTGCAACAGCGCGGAATGCCGCACGCACCCATGCCGCCCAATGCTTTTGCCACGTCGCGCGCGCCGATTTGCCGTAGTTCAAGCCGCGCTTTGGGGTAGATGTTTTGCATGGCCGTCCGCAAACGGTTGATGTTCACCTTGTCTTTGGCGTTTTCGGCGCTGAACAGGATCGTCAACTGACTGCCATCGTAGTTGTACTGTGCTTCGATGAACTTGCACATCTCGTAGCCGCCGATCTGCGCCGCTTTTTCGCGGCAGTTGATCAGCGCCTCAACCGTTTTGCCTTCCCACACCTGTTTCATCAACAGGTCACGCGGCGACGCGATCCGTAAAATCGGTTTGTAGTCGCGCATGTCCTTTTCGGGTTGAACGAAACCCATCACCTGCCCAAGCTGACGCCCGCGCGTCGTTTCGACAATCACGTTATCGGCGGGTTCAAGTTCGGGAAACTCCGAACACTCGAAATGATACAACTTGCCGATTTTCTGGAAGCGAACGGCCACCAGTGCCGTGCGCGTTGGAGACATAATATTGGTCATGACGCCTGCATTCTCTTACGTTAACAACGCCAAATACTATAGAAGGTGTTGACGCTGACCGCAACTGACTCAGGCAGTTGGCACAATAATAAATCGGGATAGAGTCGTTCCCAACTGTTTTTGAATGCGATGCACGCCAATCGCAATCAGGATCGGCAGTCCGCCTTGCAACAGCACCAGGAAAATATCGTTGACAATCGTCTGGAACGTGGCACCGCCCAATACCCTGTTCAGCACTTCTGCCGGGAGCAGGTAGAAGACAACGACGTAGTACAAGCTCAGTGCCATTGCAAAGGCAAATGCGGATACTAACCAGCGTACCGCCGGATAATTTTTCTGATCGTGCCGCATCCACTTGACCACAATCAAAACAGCAATAGCAACCGTATAGACTAAATAATCCAACGCCTGGATCGGCAAATTCAAAATAGGGATGATGATCGGCGTTCGAGTCAGCAGATAATAGAGGCCAATTGCCACCGGCAGATATATCCAGACCAGCCGACGTGGATGGCGCTTAACCCAGGCCATTTCTTCGGGGAAAACCAGGACCATATGCAGCAAAACCGCCAGCGAAAGATGATAAGTCAGCGTATCGAAATAAAGAAGCAGGTTTGCGACGGCGCGTGCCACGATGAAGGTGCTGAATAGAAAGGTGAGTGGAACGTAGACCTGGATACCCGGCTCAGCGCCCCACCGACGCAGCATCCAGAAACCGCACAACACGCCGATTAGCGCGGAGGTGAGCGTCGCGGCCAGGATGAACAGCGAATAGGTACTGCGCTGAAGGGTGTAGGTCAGGGTGATTGTCTCACCATTCCGTTGAACCACTCGCTCGATTTGATTACCGGGTTTGGCTTGCCAATCGATATTTAGCGCAGACCGGGCAATTCCATCCACCTGATAGGCACCATCGGGCTTGTTTTTATCCAGAATCAGATCGTCCTGAATCTTGTCCCCGATTTCGTAGCCAGCCGCCTGGGCAATGCTACCGGGCATGACACCGTTTACCTGTCGTGTACCATCCGCTGAACGCAGCGTTGAGACGATCAAACCATCCCACAAAAATTCGGGCGAACTACCTGTTGAGTAGCCGCGCAAAAACTCAGCCGCGCAAAACAGGATTACGATCACGATAAACAGGCCGAGAATTGATAGAAATCCGCTGACGTAGCGTTGGGCAGTCTGTAACTGGGCGGCATATAACGGATCGATCACCCGCACGACTGGCCCCTGGCGGCGATTGGGCAGCAAGGCCTCACTGAATGACTGGGCAAAGGCACTCACACTCTCGAACCGATCTGCCGGGTCTAGTGCCAATACACGCGCCATGACATGCCCAATGGCGGGTGGGAGTTGCGGCGCGATTTTCAGGATAGACGGCGCGGCTTGTGTCGCACGATGCACCATCATCTCGGTCAGTTTGTCCATTGAAAATGGCATCTGACCGGTTAACATCTCGAAGGCGATCAAACCGAGCGCGTACTGATCAGTGGCCGGGCTAACGGTAGTTCCCGTCAACTGTTCGGGTGCCATATACATTGGCGTGCCCATGCTGCCCAGGGTGCTTAAACTTGTTGAGCGCGATCCGTCGGTGATGGGTATGCCTTTGAGGTTATCTGCATTATCCAGTCGCTTGTCTTCAACCAATTTTGCCAGCCCAAAATCGACAATGACGGGTTGCCCGGACTCCGTAAACAGGATATTGGCGGGCTTCAGATCGCGGTGAATGATGTTCTGTTCATGGGCATAGGCCAGCCCTTGCGCGATCTGCTCAATCAGCCGAACTGACTCTTCAAGAGAGAGTGATCCCAGTTCAAGTAGTGCTTGCAGCGTCGAACCGGGCAGATATTCCATCACCATAAAGGCGGTGGTCTGATTGGTTAACGACTCTTGTGCAACGCCGAATTCATACACATTGACGATGTTCGGATGGCGCAGCTTGGCAATCGTTCGCCCTTCGCGCATGAACAGCTTTTCGGAGGGCGCGCGTTCAAAAAAATCGTCGTGCAAGACTTTGATGGCAACCTGACGTTCCAGGAAGAGTTGATACGCCAGATAGACCTTACCGAATGAGCCATCGCCCAATTCGTCAATCACCTGATACGAGCCGATATAGCGGGTAGGCTGTGTACTGGTCATAATTTTCCGATCAACAGTACCCGCTGCGAAATGCTACCGATGGAACAGCAGCTGATCCGCAATCATCGCCAGGAATAACAGCGCCAGGTACATCGTCGTGTACTTATAGGTTTGGCGCGCGGCCAGTTTAGTCGCCACGCGAATCAACTTGACTGACTGGTAGATTAGCCCTGCCCCAAGCGTCGCCGCCAGGATGAAATAGAACAAGCCTAACATACGGAACGGCAAAGGCAGCAAAGTGATGACTACCAATTGCAGCGAGTATAACAGAATTTGAATGCGTGTCGCTTCTTCGCCACGCGCGACGGGCATCATCGGCACATTGGCACGTTCATAATCGGCATTGACGAGCAGTGCCAGCGCCCAACTATGCGGCGGCGTCCAGTAAAAGACAATCGCAAACAGAATCGCCGCTTCAACCGAAATCGTGTTCGTGACCGCTGCCCAGCCCACCAATACTGGCATCGCGCCTGCGCCGCCGCCGATCAGGATGTTCAGCACTGTATTGCGCTTGAGCAGGATCGTATAGACCACTACGTAGTACGCTGCGCCGATCATCGCCAGCAGTGCCGTCAAGGGGTTCACCAGCACCGTCAGCAAAAACGCAGACCATGCCAGCAGCCCCAAGCCGAACAGCAGTGCGTTCCGAGGTGCGATCCGACCAGACGGCAGCGGGCGCGATTTCGTCCGCGACATATTCAAATCCATGTCGCGGTCAATGTAGCAGTTCAGGACGCTTGCGCCGCTCGATGCACACACCCCGCCGATGATCGTGGCCGCCAGCGGGATCAACGCCAGCGGTTTGCCCTGTGCCGCGATCACCATCGCCGTGACGGTGGTGAAGATCAGCAGAATCGAGATGCGCGGCTTGGTCAGTTGGAGATAGTCGCGGAGCGGGCTGTGAGGCTCCGCGACGGGTTCTTGTTCTTTGATTTGTTCTTGTACGATTGCTGTATCCATACCACCCCACACAAAATTACCATTGCTGACCAGGTTGCAGCGGCGAACGTCACATGCAGCGAACGTACCAGCGTCAGTACGTTTCGATCATCAACCAGCACCACCAGCGCGCCCAATGCGGCCTGCATGAAGTACAACACAATTGAGGCCAGAAGTGCGTTCCGGGTGAGCGCATTTGTCCGAGTCCGCGCCGCCTGAATCGCCATCGCCAGCAGTAGTAAGCCTAACGCCCCCGCCGTCAGTCGGTGAATCATGTTGAGCACTTGCAGCGGCCCCTGGCTGGCCGGCCACACTTCACCCATACACAGCGGCCAACCGACGCACGCTTTGGTGGCGAAATTCCCGGCCACCATTGCGCCAAGCAGCACCACGATATAAGCCAGCACTGCCGCGCCCAACACCTCAAATGTTGGCAGACTGGCGGGTCTTTCCTGTTCAAAGCGTTCGGGCGTCTCCCGAATGTTGACCCATGCCACCAGATAGCAGGCCAGCATAATGAGACTGTTCGCCAAGTGAATCAGAACACTTAACCACTGATTGTTCAGTTTGACAGTGACCAAACCGAGGCCACTCTGCACAAAATACAACACCAACCCCAATGCAATTGGCGCTACCACGCGCGGCGTATTGCGATACAGGCGCACAGCTTGTACCATCGCCGCCACCGCCAGCACACCTACGATCAGCGCGAACAACCGATGACCGTACTCAATCACGACAGCGGCGTTCACAAACTCTGGTACGAGTTTGCCGTTGCAATGCGGCCAGTCCGTGCCGCAGCCCATCCCCGATTCGGAAACACGAGTGATCGCGCCGATGGTAATCATCAAAAACGTTGCAAACGCCGTGATCAGCACCAATCGCGCGAAGCCTTTGTTGAAAGTTGACTCCTCTGCTCGATTCATCACGAGACCCCTCATCTCGAATTTTTGACCTGCGTTTAACTATAGCACGCCGTACACACTAAATCTATACTAATCGTGCATTTTTTCACATAAGGTATTGGGGACGATTTCTGAATAGGGCGAGGTCTAACGTCCCACGGTCAGGTGGGAAACATTCAAATATTCCTGATAACGCCGTTGCAACTCATCGGAACGCATGGGCGCTATCCGTTGATCATAGCTCACCGTCGCACGTACCGCCGACTCCAGATCGCCGTATATGCCAAGCGCACACGCCCCGATCATGGCAGCGCCCAATGCCGTCGGATCATACGTGCTTGTCGTGATCAGTGTTCGCTCGTAAATTGTGGCGCGCAGTTCAAGCCACGCCCGATCTGCTGACGGCGCAGCCCGAATCTCACCCGGCACGTTACCTAAGCGGCACAACGCATCAAATAAATGTCGCAGCGAAAACGCCACGCCCTCGAACGCCGCCCGGATCAAATCCGGTTGGCGATGCGCCATGCTCAGCCCCCAGAAGACGGCGCGTGCATCCGGCTGCCAGATCGGGCTGCGCTCTCCGGCTAAATACGGCACGAAGATCGGCGGCTCGTGGGCATTCAACGGCGGCAGTTGCAAGCTATCCGACGTGCCTAACGCCGCCCGCATCCAGTCCAGCGCCGCCCCCGCGCTCGATGTTGATCCGCCGATCAGCCAGCGCCCCGGCAGCATATGGGGGTACAGTTCCAGTGTGCCAGTCGGGTCGTCCACTGGCTGATCTACCACCAGCAGCAGCGATCCGGTGCTGCCTAGATGCTCCAGGCAGTCGCCGGGGTGCAGCATCCCCGCCCCGATAAATTCCACATCATCTGCTGCGCCTACTACCACCG
>JBBSEU010000207.1:0-10853 GCA_038239365.1 Aggregatilineales bacterium | reverse complement strand
CGACTTTCACGCCGTCTAACACGTTCACGCCGACGGCCACTTTTACACCGTCCAACACAGCGACTTTTACGCCAACGAACACCTATACGTCAACGCCCACTTTCACATTTACACCGACACCGACGGATACTGATACGCCAACAGCGACCTTTACGCCAAGTCTCACGCCCACGCCAACCATTCTGTTGATCAAGAATCCGCGTGGTACGCTCGTCTCGGTGACGCCGTCGCGCACACCAACGAACACCTTTACACCAACATTCACCCGAACGCCAACTGCGACACTTACACCGTCGCGCACGCCAACGGCCAGCTTTACGCCGTCCAACACGCCGACAGCTACGCCAGTTCCGATCACAGTCTTCGGCGCGCAGTGCTTGAACTTTGTGTTGTTCAACTCGGATCGCACCGGAAACAATGATATTTTCCGGCTCGATCTGGCGAATCCATCGCCGCTCAACCTCACGAATGATGCGGCCATTGATGAAGCGCCAAGCCGTTCACAGGACAGCCGCTGGATCGCGTTCGATAGCAACCGCAGTGGTCACTACAATGTGTATGTCAGTACCGCCGATGGCAAAACGCTGATCCGTCTGACTAACATCAGCAGTGGTGATGATCGCTATCCATCGTGGGGCGGGCAAACGCAAATCGCCTTCGAGCGCACCAGCGATGGCGGCAGCACTGGAATCTATCTGGTTGATCTGAAAACACGCGCTGAACGCCCCTTGCCCGTTGATTCGACTGCCGGATTATCGGAGCAGGTTCACCCGGTTTGGTCACCAGATGGGCGTATTCTGGCTTATGAAGGCCGTACAAGTGGTGGTGACTGGAACATCTATCTATTCACCGCTGCCCGCAACCTGAACGCTCCGCTGACGACGCAAGGCAGCGGCAACAACACGAACCTGATCTGGTCGCCCAATAACAATCAACTGGCCTTCCTGAGTGATCGCGGCGGTCAGGCCGATTTGTATGTGTCGTCGCTCGATGGCAAAACGGTCAAACGCCTGACGAATGACAGCTCAACCAAGAAGGATTTCGCGTGGTCGCCAGACGGAACGCGCATCGCCTTTGCCTCGGATGTGAGCGGCACGTTCCAAATCTATACCGTCGACGTTGCAAGCGCAAAGATCGCGCAGATAACCAAGACGACTGTCGAGAGCGTCTCCCCGACCTGGAACTGCAACGGCACGCAGATCATCTACGGCGCGGCGGATGGCGGCGCAAATTCACCGTTCCATCTGTATCAGATCGCGTCGACGGGTACGGGCGCACCGAAGCCGCTCACAAGCGGGCCACAATCGGATAACGGCCCGGTAATCGGTCAGGTTGGGACGAACGCAAATCGCAAAAGTTTGACGTCTTAATGTGGCCGGGGAATTTATTCCTCGGCGCGATGCCGAGTCGCTACACAAAAATCTCCGCTACGACTTCGCCTTCCCACTGCGGATCAGGCGTCACGCCGAGCATTCGCGCGATGGTGGGCGCGTCGCTTAACAAACTAACAGGCGCTTGAATCGTGTAATTCTGGCGGATGTTCGGACCAACGGCCATCCAGGGGATCGTCATATCTTCGGGGATGTCTTCGCCGTGATTCCGATCATGGCCGCCGTGATCGGCATGGATGATGAACGTCGTATTGCCCGGCAAACCATTCAACAGAACGCCTAAAGCAGTATCGGCGCGTTCCGCCGCTTCGAGATAGCCATCGGCCATCCAACCAAATACGTGTCCGGCAATATCGACGCTGCCCAGGTACACAAACGCGAAATCCGCGCCGATTTCTGGCAGAAAGCGAACGGCTTCTTCGGTGTTTTTCTGGTCGCCGTCGAAGGATTGGCCGTTATCGCGGAAGAACGACAGCGCCAGCTTTTCGGGCTGATTCAGGTTGCGGAGCGGCTCCCAGTTGTGGATGAACGCGCACTTTTTCCCGGCGGCGTGCAGCACTTCGATCAGACCGGGCAATGGTCGCGCCATCGGCGTATGAGTGTTTGTTGTGATGCCGTGCCGGGTCGGTGGGACGCTGTGAAACATCGACATGTGGCAGGGCAGTGTGATCGAGGGCATCACACTGCGGGCATTCAGTGTTGAACTGCCGCGCGCCTGTACGCTTTTCAAGTTCGGGCAGTTTATTTTTGCAAGGGCGTCAGGGCGCAGGCCGTCAATCATCACCAGTACGATCATGAGAGTAGGGCATCCTTCAGTGCGTTGATTTTCGAGTCGTCCAGGCCGATCAGTTTCAGGTAGGCTTCCGCGCCGCCGTAGGTGTCATGCAAGTGTGCCAGAAACGCCGCCATGTTCTCCGGGTGGCACTCCAACATGCGCTCATGCCGATCCACGTCCAACCCGGTCAGGATCGCTTTTTGGCGCAAGGCATCCAGTAGCGGCGCGATCAGTTCGGCGGTCATGGCATAATCTTCGATGATCGTCTGGCGCGGCACATTGACCAGATCGAGCAGCAAACCGATCACGATTCCCGTTCGATCTTTGCCCGCCGTGCAGTGAACCAACACGGGCGCGTCTGCACCATCGGCAATCTGATCGAAAACGATTTTGAGTGGCGCTTGAAAATGATCGAGCATCCCGGTATAGACTTGCTCCAAACTGGTCACTTCGCGCAGCGGGTGATCGGTTGGCGCGGAGATGGCGCTGTTCAGGATCGGCAGGTTGTAATAGTGGATAGCCGGATTCGTCGCCAGCAGATTCGGATCGCGCTCCACCTCATCCTGGCGGCGCAGATCGATGATCGTGGTCAGGTGCAGCGCCAGCAATTTTGCCTGATCGTCAGCGGTCAGGCTGTGCAGGCTGTCCGAACGGAAAAAGCGCCCCCAACGAGTCGTGCGACCATCGGCAGTCGCATAGCCGCCAATGTCCCGAACGTTCAGGCTGCCCTCAAGTTTGATCTGGCGCGACATGGTTTGATTAATCGGTTGATCGCTCATTTTGCACCATATTTCTCGATGAACGTGTTCATGTCCAAAAGGTCGTGGAAGCGCGCCTTAATTGTGGCGTGATCCCAATCCCACCAGGCGATCCGCAAAAGTTGTTCGATCTGATCGTCGGGGAAGCGTTTGCGGAGCGGCTTGGCAGGTACACCAACCGCGATCTCGTAGGGCGCAATGTCTTTCGTGACCACCGCGCCTGACCCGATCACCGCGCCGATCCCGATCTTCACGCCGGGCATGACTGTTACGCCATGCCCCAACCAAACATCATGCCCGATCACGCACTGATCGGCGCGCCGCCACGCGAAAATCCCCGCGTCGTCCACCGTATCGAAATCGTACTGCACGCGCCGATAGGTGAAGTGGTGCTGACTGACGCGCTCCATCGGGTGATTGCTGGGGTTGATGCGGACGTGTGAGGCAATCGAGCAAAACTTGCCGATCTCGCTGTAGAGCGCCATCACGTCGCCCGCCGTGTAGCTGTAATCGCCAAACGAACATTCACCCATCTGGGTATGAGCGCCGATCTCCGTCCACGCGCCAACCGTACATTTCCACAGGCGCGCGGTAGGGTGAATCGAAGGGGATTCGCTGAGCGGCGGTTGATCATCTGTCCAGGCGTCGCCGGGTGGGAAACGGTCAATAGTTTGCATAGCTGCCCTCTAATTGGCGACAGGAGTCAGAACGCCGCGCTTCGCCATTTCCGAGTCCCAGAAGATCGGTTGGCCTTTGCTCAGTGAGCCGCGTACCCGGCGATTTGGTGCGGTCTCGACAATCGCCAGATCAGCGCGCAGACCGACCACGATCTGACCGCGATCCGTGAAGTTGACTGCCTGCGCCGGGTTCGTCGTGACCAGCTTGATCGCTTCGTGCAGCGGCAGAATGCCCTTATCGACAATATCGAATGGCGCGTGCAGTGACGTGGCGGGGTAATAATCAACGGCCAGAATATCGACTAATCCGGCGCGCACCGCATCCATCGTACTCAGGTTGCCGTTGTGCGAATAGCCACGCAAGGCATTCGGCGACCCCATGACGACGTGCATCCCGTGCGACTTGGCGCGCTCGGCGGCCTCATAAGTCACCGGGAATTCGCTGATCGTAACGCCCAGTTCGGCCAACCGATCCACTTTAGCGATGGTGTCATCATCATGTGAGGCGACGGCAAAACCACGCGCGCGTGCGATTTCTACTGCATCGTGAACAATATCCCAACTCCAGTCGCGCGTTTGTTGCATGGCGATGCGCTGTTGGATTCGTTCCTTCAAAAACTCAGGATCGAGGTCTTCCGGCGTCACACCCAGCCATTTGGTGATGAAGCCGATATATTTATCGAGGTCTTTGTACTGTCCCTGCCCCGGCGTATGATCCATGATTGAGACGAACTGAATCTTGCCAGCGTCGAGCATTTCGGTGAGCAGCGGCCCGACGGCGGCGTTCGTCACCTCGAAGCGGCCATGCACATAGGTATCGACCAGCAGCACATCACGCAAACCGTTCACCGTCTCGATGATCGCGCGGGTGGCCTTGTCGGAACGTTTGTCGTCGTCATCGTTCCACGCGAAAGACAGCGCCGTGAAGGCCGTCGTGATGCCCGTCGCCGCCAAGCGTTTATCCAGTTCAAACAGCGCCAGATCAACCGGGAAGGGCGCACCGGGGCGCGGCTCGATCTCGCGTTCCAGCATATCGCCGTGCAGATCGATCAGGCCGGGGATCAGCGTCAGACTGCGCCCATCCACCGCTGCATCGGGCGCGGCACCTTCGATTATTTCTGCGATCAGGCCGTCCGCGATCCGTACTGAGCCATGTTCCAGTACACGATCCGGCAAAACTACTCGAAAATCACTCAGCCACATAGTTCAATTCAACTCCAACGAGTCTGCCAGATAAGGTTCAGCCGAAGCCGCAATCGCGGTTATCGTAATATTCGCATCAACCATCGCCATCACATCTTCGGCGTGGTGGAAAATGCCGATCATCGCCACACCCTGCGCCTTGAGTTCGCCCAAACGCGCCGCCAACGCCGTTCGTGTCGCAATATCAAGTGACGCGGTAGGCTCATCCAGCAGCAACAAGCGGCGCGGATAGATCAGCGCGCGCGACAGATTCACCTTTTGCTGTTCGCCGCCCGAAAAAGTGGTCGGGTAGGCTTGCCACAATTCCTGTTTCAGGTTGAACAGCGTCAGCATTTCGCCCGCCCGATTGATCGCTTCCTGCCAGGGCGTGCCCGCGTCAACCAGCGGTTCGGCCACCAGTTCAAGTGCACTGACGCGCGGACGTGGCCGCAAAAACTGCGTCACAAAGCCGATCTCTGTCGTGCGGAGCAGGCTAATATCCACGTCGGCGGCGCGTGCCAGATCGATTGCGCCATGCAGCGAGTGGTAAAGCGCCTGTCCACTGGTCGGTAGATAGGTGCGATACAGGCAGCGCAGCAGGGTCGATTTGCCCGCGCCGTTCGGCCCAACGATCAGCATGAATTGGCCTTCGCTGATCGTGAAATTCAAATCCTCAAACACAGCGATCTCACGCTCCAGATGGTGGATCGTGAACCGCTTGGTAAAACTTTTCACTTCGAGAAGGGGCATGTCACCTCACAACTTTGCGTGGACAAGCTGCTGCGTATAAGCGTCCTGCGGATCTTCCAACACCTGATCGGTCAGGCCGGACTCGACGATCCGCCCATGCCGCATCACGATCACCCGATCCGCCAGCATACGGATCACACCCAGATCGTGCGAAACAATGATGATCGTGATATTGCGTTCGCGTTGCAGACGTTTGAGCGTATCCAGCACCAACGCCTGTACCGAAACATCCAACCCCGTCGTTGGCTCATCCAGCAGCAGCAAGCGCGGTTTGAGCGCAATCGCTTTGGCAAGCTGCACGCGCTGCTGCATTCCGCCCGATAGCTTGCTCGGCGGATCGTCCATGCGGTCTAGCGGAAACTCCGACGCCTCAAGCGATTCACGGGCGGCTTCGCGCAAAGTCGCAAACGTCCGCTCGCCGGTGATCAAAAGCCGTTCGGCCACGTTGCCGCTGCTCGTGTAGCGCATTCGCAAGCCCAGATGCGGGTTCTGATACACGATTCCGATGTTGTATACGCGCACGTCGCGCTGAGCGAACCGATCCAGCGCGAACAGGTTTTGACCTTCATAGCCGGGCATATCCAGCGAATACGTGCCGCCATCAACCGGCTCTTCGAGATTGAGCAGACGCAAAACGGTGGACTTGCCCGATCCCGATTCACCGACGATGCCCAACACTTCGCCGGGATAAGCATCCAGACTGACACCGGAAACGGCTTCTACCCGGCCATAGCGCCGAATCAGGTTGCGCGCCTGTACGAGTGGCGTCACCTGCACTAAACGCGGCGGGTACATCTCAACCGCCATTTTGGGATTTGAGATAGCCGTCATGGTAGAAGTTCCCTTGATCGTCGTAATAGGTCTTGCCCGGTGTCACGCCCGCCTCAGTCACCAATGCCTTGAGCTTCTGAATGAAGCCCGTATCCGAAATCTCATAGCGGACACTACCATCCGGCAGCGGAATCTCCGTCATGTACTTGTGCTGCATCCCGGTGAACGAGTCGCTCCAATCGCGTTGGTTTTCGACCTGAAAGGGCACATCGGTAAATTCGAGTGGGTAAACGTCCGTGTAGGGCGGCACAGCATACAGACGCTTCTCACGCCCCGCCGATAGAATGGTCAAGTGCGCCGCCTGATGCAGTTTGGGCGTATCCCAACGCGGGATCGGGCTGGGGCTGATCACGTAACGTCCGTTGACCAGCGACGGATAGCTTGCCCCCTGCACATACTGGCGGTAGCGTACCAACTGTTCGTACAGCGCCAACCACATTTGGCCGTAATCGGCGTCAGCGTGCATTTGCGCGGCCAGCGACGTATCTTTTGCCACACCGCGTAATGGTTCAGGATCGGGCACTTGTAAAATGAGCGCCTGACCTTCTGCCAGAATTTCTTCGGGGATGCGGTGACGGCTCTGAATCAGGGTCGCTTTCACGGCGTCGGTGGTCGTTTCTGCGCCGCTCATACGCGAAATGAAACGCCGCAAATTGACCGCGTTCACCGAGTCGTCCGCGCCTTGATCGATCACCTTGACGATGCTCTCCGGCCCAACCAGACTCAGCGTGATCTGCAAGCCGCCCGTCCCCCAACCGCGCGCGATAGGTAATTCGCGGCTGGCATACGGCACTTGATAGCCCGGCACGGCAATCGCCTTGAGCGTGCGGCGGCGAATTTCGCGTTTGGCAAAATCATCCAGAAAACCGTAAGCATAATCCTGACGGGGATGTGCCAGTTCCGAAAGAGTCGTCATGAAGTCACCGCCTCGGCTTCGGGTTCTGTCACTTCGTGCGGCTTTTCAGGCTTTTCCCCGCCGTACATTTGCGCCATCACGCCGCGCAGCGCATCGAGTCCGCTGGCGAATGTGACGTAGTGCGGCAGTTTGAAGTGAATGCAAAAGCCTGACGCCTCAACCGGTTCGGTGTGATACAGCACGAATTCCTCTTTGTGCGCCGGATGTGGATCGGCTTCGCTCATCGCCATATCGAGCGTTGCCCCGGCAATAATTTTGACCTCGTTCCAACCGAATGTGGCCGTGAAGCCGATCCGCATTTCGTGTTTGCCATTCTTGCCACCGCTGCCTTCGGTGATGACTTCGGCCTGACTGACCCGCACACGCCCGGCGCTGAATTCGACGCCTGTGATCGGGTGCTTCATCATCACTTCGGCATGAGCGAGTCGCAGTTCATTGACCGTCGGGTGTGACATGCCGTAGCCACGCATCACCGAATAGCCGAGCGCCAACACGCCGCCTGTATCACCACGCGCCAACGACTGCAAACGGTGGGCGCGCGGCGCGGGCAGCATCAGCGGGTCTTTGGTGATGTCCGGGATGTCCGCCGGGTTGGTGGTTTCAGTTTCGACGGGTGGCAGTAAGCCTTGTGCGCGGTGCCAATCGGCCACCATTGGGTAGGTGGCGGGCGCGGGCTGATCGGCTAAGATAATTTCGTTTGCCTCACCCCCCGACCCCCTCTCCACTCGTGGAGAGGGGGAGTCGAGTACGTCCATGCGTAACAGGCGGTGACTATAATCCAGCGATGGCCCCAAAATCTGCCCGGCGGGAATATCCTTGAAGGCCGCCGAAATGCGCCGAACGGTCATCATCGTTTCAGCGGTCACGGGCGCGGCATAAGCAATGCGCGGCTGCGTCGAACGATAGGCGCGCAGCAGCAAGACCGCTTCGTACAATTCGCCGCCCGTCTGGGCAATCGCCAGTGCCGCCAGTTCCGGTGCATACAACGAACTTTCACCCATCACCCGATCCACCAGATAGGGAAGGTGTTCCTCGATCAGCCTGACCTGTTCGTAGGTCAGTTCGCCGTTCAGGGCATGAAATAGTTGTTCGGCTTGCTGGATCGCGCGTTCGCCGCCCCTTGCCGCTACATAAGCCATCGCCTAGTTTGCCTCATCTATCAACATGATCGCCGTGCTGCGCGGGATGCCAAGCACGTTTGCGCCATCAATCAGGAAAATATCCCAACCCAATGGGTAGCGGCGTGTCCGTTCGCGCAAAGCCCAGAAACCCGCCGGGAGTCCGCCGATTTGTACCGTTGCGCTGCCCTGAATGCCCGGCCCGCTCAACTGCATCGAAACGCCCGCGCCAAACGTCGCGCCGATGATCAATGTCGCCGCCCGATCCGGGAACAGCATTTCGCCGATGCTGGCCTGAGCAATCGTAGTCAAATCGGCATCATTCAACGACGGGTAGAAAATATATTCGGCGTTCTCAATCGGTGCAGTTCGGGCGGTGGTGTGGCTCAAGCGCGTATCGAGATCGGCATCAGGCGTGTAATAGTTCGTTTCCAGATCGAGCAGCGCCGCCCCAATTGCCACGAGAGACTCGTTCGGTGAGACAGTCAGCGTTTGCACGCGCCCCGGGTAGCTGAACGCCCACATCAGCGCCAGAAACGTCTCTCGATTGACTTTTTCAATGTCGGTAAAAACAGGAGCGACCATATCAGAATGTCTCCATTTCGGCGCGAGTCGATTCGACAGCGCGAAGCAATGTCGTATCGCTTTCAGTCTGAGTGTTCGCCTGCTCTGCAACGTACTGGAAAATCGCGTCAAGCCAGATTCCAGCGGTGAGCGCCGCATCCAATAGGGCGATTCCCAACGCCTGCTCGACATCGTGCCCCAGACAGACGCCATAACCTTCAATATCGCGCACGATTTGTACGCGCGCTTCGGCCACCAGCACTTCGCCCAGGTGAAAAATTGTGCCCTGAGCCGTATCCGTGTAGGGCAGCATGACCAACCCGGTTCGATTGTAAATGACCGTGATCGGTTCGAGTGCCGGAATCAATGCCTCGACAAACGGCTTGAGCGACCCGGCGGGCGCGCGGCTGAGGACGCTCAGGTATTCGCTTTGAGAAAAAGGCGAGTTTGGGTTCACAAGGGTTTTCCTGAATAGTCCCGGCATTGAAATCGCCGGGCGATACAACATGATGCGTATCGCCCGGCAATTTATTGCCGAGTGAATGACCCGGCGGGTTAGCTCAACAGTTTACTTGACAATCGACTTCAGGTCGAGGCCGAGGATTTTGGCAACTTCGCGGAGCGAGTTGTAGTAGCTGTCCAGCGCATCCATCTTCAGGTCAGCACCGCTCACGTACCAGAAACCGTTGGCCTTGATCCATTCGGCGTCCTTCTGGGTGCTGAGCAGGGCATTGATCACAGCGGTACGGAACGACTGGGGCAGCGCGCGGTTGATGGCGAACGGCGTGCCGGGGATTGGCGCAGAGAACGCAATCGGGACAATCTGGCCGTCCTTGCAGGAGGCATACAGATCGGCGAATTCCTTCTCGGTGCGCTGCTTGTAGATGTCATTATCAGCGAAGTAGCACAGGTCGATCTTGCCGTCTTTGGCCTGGGTGAACAGGTTGCTGATGAAGGTCGCGCCCGCATCAACCTTGCCAGTTGCGACGGATAGAACCGAGGTCGGGTGCGAACCCGCGTAGATCGTCTTCATGTCTTTGTCCGGGTCGATGCCAGCAGCCTTGATGATCGAGGCGGGCATCAGGTGGCCGGAGGTCGAGGCCGGGTCAACGAACGAGAAGGTGTGACCCTTCAGGTCGGCGAGCGTCTTGATATTCGCGCCGTTGCCCTTCTTGGTGATGATCGTGCTCAGGTAGAACGTCTTGGCGTTCGCGTCGAAGGCGGTTGCGCCACCCGCGTCCGGGGCGTGCAAGCCGAGTGCTTCGGCATTGGCTTCCTGGGCAGCCAGGATATAGGCGAACGGACCGACTTCAAAGGCGTCGATACGACCAGCCTTCATCGCGGCGATGACGGCGGTGTAGGACGTGCCAGTGTAGACGACGACACGGATCGAGGGCTTGATGGCCTTCAGAGTCTTTTCCAGATAGGCACGCAGTGGTTCGGCGGTGGTCAGGGCTTTACCTACGTCCCCGCTGTCGAATACACCATAGATGAACGTGTCCGGCCAGCCAGCGGTATCGGCGGCGGCCTTCGTGCCGGACATGGTACCAGCCATTGTTGCGGCCATCGTGGCGGCGGCAGAATTCGTTGCGGCCATTGTGGCGGCGGCAGTCGCGGCGCTTTGGGCGTTGGCATTGCCAGCGGCACCCATCAACAGAGCGGCGATTATGGCGAGAAAGGCGAATAGACGGATTTGCTTCAAGGTATCCTCCATAAACAGAAAAAACGGAAACGAGACGGTTAAATGAATTTCCGGCGCAGGAAATCACTGAGACGGTCAATGACCGTGACAGTCACCACAATGATGATGACCACTCCCAACAGCCTGTCGAACTGAAATAGCTGCGTGTACTGGTAGATCAAAATACCAACACCGCCCGCGCCGACAATG
>JBBSEU010000206.1:0-10871 GCA_038239365.1 Aggregatilineales bacterium | reverse complement strand
CCCGGCTGATTGCTAAATTGACTGCTCATACCCTCTCCATTTTCATCAATCGCTTATGTCACGTATCTGATTTCTTGCAAATCAATCGCTTGGCCTTTCCTTGATCTAGCATAAGGCCCCAATGGGTAAACTGTGCTGCCTTATTATAACCTTGAAGGTTCTTGAGTAATCTTTGTTTGCCGTTGGTTCGATAAACAACCCCAATGGAGACACCCACAAAACTTGCCAGACGGTACAGCACCGCCTCATCAACGATTCCCTCAACCGCGCCTGATAGCGTAACAAGCGAGGTCATTTGGCGTCGGCAAAAAACGCAAGCTGCTGCGGGTTCGGCGGATTGGTGATGGGCAGCACGGCATCGGCCAGACTGACCCCGCCTTCCAGCAAGGTTCTGACCTGGTCATATTCCCCTGCCGGACGAATGGATGTACCTTCGTCTTTTGGTTCAAAAAGCAGCGTTTCGTCCAGTCCAATGCCTTCATCGCCAAGCATTTCAGACGAATGGGTGCTAATCATCACCTGACGCTTCTTCTGGCGCTGAACGCGAGCAAACATTTGGGGCAGCACTCGAACCACTGCCGGATGCAGCGACAACTCTGGTTCTTCAAGCAATAATGGGCCGTTGCCATCCAGGATTGTCCAGAGAAGCCCCATCAAGCGTAGTGTACCATCCGAAAGTTGATCCTCATTCAGCCACGCGCCGCGATCACGCCAATGTCTGTACCTGCCGCGTAGGTGAGGGGTGCCACGCTCATCTTTCCACATTTCGATTTCTTCTAACTGTGGTACGGCGACTTTTAGCGCATCCCCGATTTGCTTTAAGCGTGATTTTTGAGTCCGTTCTGCTGCGCGCGCGATTTGTTCCAGAAAATCGCCACCATACGGATCGTTCTTTCGGCCAACAGATCGATCTGGTTCACGCACCAGTTGAGGCACGATATGCTGATAGCGGACAGACGCGAAAAACGTGGCAATGTCTCGATAATCCTGGTTTGCCAGCACTTGCTCAAGGTAGGTTTGGGTCAACCGTTCGGTATCTTTTTCATCGGCTTCATCAGGCCGTTGGAGGATGGTTACGCCATCGCGGATGACGCTTTCCTGCTTGATAACGGGTCTTCTTTGTCGATCCTGATTAAAGCTCAACCGATACTGCCAGACGGGTAATTCATCATCACTGGCGATTGTGACCGCAACCGTTATGTCGGAATACTGCCGTGCCCCCAGATAGCGGAGTTTTGAAATGCCACCGCGTTTGCGAACGGCTTCCTGAAAACCACCGCCAATCGAAACCAAATCGTAGAGGAATCGAAACACGTCCAGAAAGTTCGATTTTCCAGACGCATTCGGCCCGACAAGAACCACGCGGTTTTGTAGTTCCACATCGACCTTGCCGAAGTTTCGCCAGTTTTCGAGGTGAATGTGCCTAAAGTACCGCATCGTCCCTCTGATTTAGATCAGGGTGATTGTATCATACAGTTACATACCCGCTGAATGAGACAGCCCCCTATGATCGGTGTAGGCCAAGGTAGCCCCGCGTAATGCCGACATATTTACGGAAGATACCGTGATGCCAGCTCAGCATCACGGTAGATGCACGTCCCTCGTAAGCGCACATCTGCAAAGCTGATTTTTGGATTGTTGATGTGTAATAAAGTGCTGTTTGTCAGGCGTATTTCCCAGGCACGAAAATACTTTTCAAGATCAGGCGTCGCAACTTCGTAGATTTCCACCGGATTGTTAATGTAAAAGATGCCGATAATCCAACCCGCAACACGCCGATAACGGGCAATAATTTCGAGGTTGACGTGATGACAGGTTGTAACACCCGGATTTACGCGCCGAACGCCCTTCGTATTGACCAGATTGACCGTTTTTAATTCGTATTGTAGGCCATTTTGCAAATCAATCGCATCGTCGCCGCCCCTACCGGGCAAGCGAGTTAAACCAAGCAATCGAAGCAGTAACAGTTCTCGGTAGCCACCATCATCGAATACGCTAACAATCCCAAATTCGTCGGCTTTGCTCTGTATATTTCTTGCGGCTTCCAGAATATCAACAATGCTGGCTTTGACAGATAAACTCATTCGCTAACTGCTTTCGCTAAAGGGTAATTTACGGTACATTTGTTCGTGTAAACACACGTCCAGCACAACCGGAATTGATCGATGCACTTATCGTATCACACAGACTTAGGCCGTGCCTTTTGCGGCGACTCGTTAACGCTATTGCGCTCGCTGCCTGCTGAGTCCGTGAATCTGGTCTTAACCTCGCCGCCGTTCGCGCTTCAACGCCAAAAAAGCTACGGCAATCAATCGCAAGCAGACTACGTGCGCTGGTTGAGTGAATTTGCTGTTGAAGTTCGGCGCGTATTGACTACTGACGGAAGTTTCGTACTCGACTTAGGCGGTGCCTATGAAAAAGGCCGTCCCATTCGTTCACTTTACAATTATCGGGTACTTATTACACTTTGTGATGAATTGGGCTTTAACTTGGCTCAAGAATTTTTTTGGCACAACCCCGCTAAGCTACCCTCCCCGATTGAGTGGGTGAATAAAAGAAAAATCCGCGCTAAGGATTCAGTCGATACGATCTGGTGGCTATCGAAGTCAGACTATCCCCACGCCGATGTGTGTAATGTCCTGACGCCATATTCGGATCGTATGCAAAAACTATTGCAAGATCAGGCTAAGTATTATACGCCCAAACAAAGGCCATCCGGCCACGACATTTCGGCGCGTTTTGGGCAGGATAACGGCGGCGCAATTCCCCCCAATCTGTTGCAAATCGCCAACACCGAAAGTAATTCACAGTATTTGCGACTCTGCAAAGCGTTAGCCGTCAAACCACACCCGGCTCGTTTTCCGGCAAAATTGCCCGACTTTTTTATTCGATTCCTGACGCGCCCTAATGATATTGTCTTTGATATTTTTGGCGGATCGAATACCACCGGGTTTGTTGCTCAGAGTTTGGGACGGCGCTGGATAAGCTGCGATGATAACGCGGCGTATGTTGCCGCGTCTGCCTTCAGGTTTTTGGAAACTGGATCGATTCCTGATATTGCTAACATTCATGCTGCATTATTGAAAGGCAATCGTTTGCGATTGGATCAACGGCGGCCTTCCGAAGTGTTTGCCCTGCCTGCCACGACCACTGAGCAACTTAGTCTTTTCAATTAGCCCGGCGGCGCAAGCAGCAGTCGATGCACTGGCAGATCGAGCATCAGTACTTCGAGTGCCAAGCGTGCGTTGACATTCGCATCAATATACTTGGCCGTGCGCTGAATCGCCATCAGGACGTGCTGTGCGTCCTCGATGTGCAGCACTGCCGAAAGTTGTTCCAGTGCCGCCTGATGATCGCGGTTGGTAATGCTGATATGGGACGCACTGATCATCAACATCACATCGCGCCAATAGCTTTGCCAGAGCGCCAGAATTGTTGGGATTTGCGCTTTAGCCTCGGTGGTGCTGTTCTGCTCCGCATACTTGAAGCGTGCCACTCGATCCGCACTGATCAGCCTTTCGAGATCGTTCAATGCGGTAGCGCGGTCAGCCAACAGTGACTCGTCTGTGGCAGCTTGCAACGCCCAACCGAGTCGCCCGCCGCTCAACTGTGCCAGCAATGCCGAACGTTCGCTATCGACTTGCCCACGCCGATCCAGTTCGGCGCGAATCTGTATTGCGGGCAGTGGTCGAAGCGCCAACGGTTGGCAGCGGGATCGAATTGTGGGTGGCACCGAATCGAGTTGTTCAGCGGTCAGGATGATCACCACGTAGGGCGGTGGTTCTTCCAACGTCTTGAGCAGCGCATCGGCGGCCTGATCGCTGGCCTCATGGAAACGCTGCAAAATGATCACCCGGTAACGCGCCTCCACCGGGCGCAGCGACAACGCATGTTGCAGTTCCCGGATTTGCTCAATCTTGAGCGTTTTGCCTTCGGCGCGAATGATGTTCACATCGGCATAGTTGTTGGCCTCGATTAACTTGCAGGCGCGGCATTCGCCACAGGGTCGCACGTCGGAAAGGCAGTTGATCGCACGCGCGAAGCCGCGCGCCAACGTCGTTTTGCCAACACCCGATGGCCCCGTGAATAGATAGGCATGGCGCAAACGGTCATTTGCCAAACCGCGCGCCAGATGCTCAACTGCCCATTCGTGCCCAACAACACCCCAGTCAATCGTATAATGCGGCATCATCACCTATTTGTCCCATTCTGTTGACAACCTGACTCTACGGATTATGATCATGACAACTGGCTTAAACGTTTAATTATGCGTGGTTACGATTAATGGCAATCAAGATCAAAGATGTAGCGCAGGCAGCAGAAGTATCCATTGCCACAGTGTCCTACGTTCTCAACAACAGTGCGCCAGTCAGCAATGAAACACGCCGTCGGGTACTCGATGCAGTCGAGCGGCTCGGCTATCGGCCAAACATCACGGCACGCAACCTGAAGGCCAGCGAAACGCGCATGATTGGCTACGCGTGGCATAATGTTTTGCCCGGCGAAACAAACGCTGTTTTGGATCGATTCATCTATCAGATGGCGCTGGCCGCCGAAGCGAACCGCTATCATGTGCTGACCTTTACCCAATCGCCAGATGATCCGGTTGCCACCTATGACGAACTAATTCGCACCAGCCGTGTTGACGGCTTTATTTTAGCCGGAACTGACCGAAATGACGAACGTATCCGCCGCTTGATCGATCTGGATTTTCCGTTCGCAGCGTTTGGCCGTTCCAATGCCGAATGGGATTTTCCCTACGTCGATGTCGATGGCAAAGTCGGGATTTGCATGGCCGTTGAACACCTGCTGACGTTGGGGCATCGGCGCATTGCGTGTCTGGCCTGGCCGAGCGGATCGCTCAACGGTGATGCGCGTTTTGATGGTTATCTGCAAGCAATGCGTCAGGCGGGAATCGTACCAAAACCAACCTGGATCGCACGGATCGGTAATGTGGTACGGGATGGTTTTGAGGCCGCGCGCCGTTTGATGGCTTTGCCTGCACACGAACGCCCTACGGCGATTGTTTCGCTCAGCGACGTGATGGCAATCGGCGCGATGAGCTACCTGGATACGAATGGCTTTCGTGTCGGTGCAGATGTGGCCGTCACTGGCTTTGATGATGATCCAATGGCGGGCTATTTACGTCCGCCGCTCACCTCGCTGCATCAGCCGATTGACGAGATTGCCGTCAAAGTGATCGAGATGTTGATGGTCGTCCTGAACGATCAGCCGATTCCTGACCAGAATATTCTTGTGCAACCCACCTTGATGATACGTGGTTCGAGCAATTACCCTTTTTCAGAGTAGGAGTTTTCTTAAAGATGAATCAACGCGCCTGGCAGATTTCGGAAGCACCTTTTAACCCCAGCAAACTTCACCACGCCGAAACCATTTACAGTATTGGCAACGGCTATATGGGTGTGCGTGCTACTTTCGAGGAAGGCTACGCCGGCGAACTGGCCTCAACGCTCATTCATGGCATTTTCGATCAAGGTGTTGGGGAGCTTGTGCCGGAACTGGTGAGCCTGCCCAATCCGTTGTGTCTGACGATCAGCATTGATGGCGAAGCGTTCAGCATGACCAGCGGCAAAATTTTGGGCTACTCCATGACGCTCGATTTGCAAAAGGCACTGCTCACCCGAAGCGTTCTCTGGCAGAACGACAAAGGCCAGATCGTCACGCTCAATTTTGAGCGATTCGCCAGCCTGAACCGCGAACATTTGCTTGTGCAGCATATTTCGGTACGGCCACTCAATAGTGCGTGCAAAGTTACGATATGCGCCTCACTGGATGGCAGCGTAACCAATGAAGGCGTCCACCACTGGAAAATGCTCGTCGTGCCAGATAATTTGCCCTCAGATCACATCGGTCTGCATGGTATCACGCAGCAGAGTGGTTATGGTGTGGCCGTCGTTTCATCGCTGCACAGTTCGATTGGTGGAAACAGCGTACCGGGCAATGCCGATCCGATCCATCCGGCACGCACCTTCACAGCGAATTTGGCGCGCGAACAACAGCTTGTGATCACGCGCCTCACGGCTATTCACACCACGCGCGATAACGCCGACCCGGTCACGACGGCCAATCGAACACTTGATGAGGCCGAAAGCACAGGCTATGACTCCCTTTTTTCTGAACACTGCGCCGAATGGAAAAAATACTGGTACAACTCCGATATTCAGATCGAAGGCGACGAACTGGCACAAAAGGCGCTGCGTTTCACCACCTATCATGTGCTGATCGCCGCGCCGCGCCATGATGAACACGTCAGCATTGGCGCAAAGACGCTCTCCGGTCCCGGCTATAAAGGTCACGTTTTCTGGGATACCGAATTGTTCATTTTGCCCCTTCTCAGCGTGACACAACCAAAGTTGGCGCGTAATCTGTTGATGTATCGTTACCATACCCTGCAAGGCGCTCGTAATAAGGCCAAAGAAGCAGGTTACGAAGGCGCGATGTATCCCTGGGAAGCGACGGATACGGGCGAAGAAACGACGCCGCGCTGGACGAATCCTCTACCCGACGGATCGCGTATTCGCATCTGGACGGGCGATAATGAGCAGCACATCTCGACAGATATTAGCTACGCGATCATGCTCTACTGGGGTTGGACAGGTGATGCGGAATTTTTCGTCAACTATGGGGCGGAAATCGTGCTGGATACCGCCGTCTTTTGGGGCAGCCGCGCCGAATACAACACTGAGAAAGGCCGCTACGAACTGAGTCAGCAGATCGGCCCGGACGAGTATCACGAAAACGTAAACAACAGTGTGTTCACCAACAGCGTTGTACGCTGGCACCTGCAAACCGCGCTCGATCTGCTGGACTGGTTGAAAAAGTCGTATCCTGAACAGGCAGCCACCCTGACCATAAATCTCAAATTGACAACGGATCGACTCGAAAAGTGGCGGGACATTATCGCGCGCATGTACATTCCGCGTGATGAAATGCGCGGCGTTCTGGAACAATTCGATGGCTTTTTCCAGTTGGAGCCGCTCAACCTGGACTACTGGACGCCTAAGATCAAAAACATTGATGCGATTATCGGCCACGAGGAGATTCAGAAAGTCGGCGTGATCAAGCAAGCCGATGTGGTAATGCTCATGGCGCTGCTGCCCGACGCAGTGGGTGATGATGCTGCCCGTCTCCGCAACTGGAAGCTATATTACCCGCTGGCCGATCATGGTTCATCGCTCAGCCCTTCAACGCACGCCTGGGTTGCGGCACGTTTAGGTCAGATGGACGACGCCTACGATATGTTCAGCCATGCCGCCACGATTGACCTTGAAGATAACAAAGGCAACGTGCGCGATGGCATTCACGCGGCGGCGGCGGGCGGCCTGTGGGAAGCTGCCGTGTTTGGTTTCGCCGGGCTGCGACTCGATGGCGATGAGTTTGTCCTCGATCCGCACCTGCCCGACGATTGGAAGTCGGTGCAGTTCCGCATCTTCTTTCGCGGCAAGCAGCGTTCGATTCGGTTGACGGCAGAAAGGTAAGCCTGTAGGATCGGCCTGAGAATTAACCTCACCCCCAACCCACTCTCCGCAAGCAGAGAGGGGACTTTGGGTGGGACAGTTTCAGAAAGGCCACCATGCGACTATCCGATCTATTGGCGGCGTTGCCCGCCAACATGATCCTGTCACGCCCATCTGCCGATCCAGACATCAGCGCGCCCGTCAGCGAAGATGATCGGCAGATCGTGCCGGGCGGTCTGTTCGTGGCGCGGAAAGGTGCTACCAGTGACGGCCATGATCGCATTCCGAAAGCGATTGAACGCGGCGCGGCGGCGATTGTTGGTGAACGCCCAGCCAACACGTTAAACAGCAGTGTGCCCTATGTGCAGGTCAGTAATGCTCAAATCGCGCTCGGTCCGTTGGCCGCTGCCTACTTCGGGAATCCATCGCACAAACTGGCCGTGATCGGCGTGACGGGCACGGACGGCAAAACCACCACCTCCAACTTGATCTACAGCATCCTCAAAGCGGCGGGGATGCGCGTCGGCATGATCAGTACTGTCAGTGCGATTATTGGTGATGAAGAACTGTCAACCGGATTGCATGTCACAACACCAAGTGCGCCGGATATTCAACGCTACTTACGGCGCATGGTAGAGGCAGGCTTGACGCACTGTGTCTTGGAAACGACCAGTCACGGCTTAGCGCAGGGGCGTGTTCGCGGCGTCGATTACGATGTGGCCGTGCTGACAAACATCACCCACGAACATCTGAATGAGCATGGCACGTTTGAAGCCTACCGCGACGCCAAAGCGGAGTTGTTCCGGCAAACCGCCAGTTCGCGCCGAAAAGCGGCACTGAACCGCGAAAAGTCGTTCATCATCAACGCCGATGATCCGAACGCTGATTACTTTGCTCAGTATGCCCAGGCGCGCGGCACGTACTATTTTTCAATGACCGTGCCGGAGCAAAAGCAGTGTTTTTACGCCAGTCAGATCGAACATAGTGCGAACACAACCACACTCGAAATCAGCTATAACGGACGCAAAAACGCTCGCTTGCGACTCACGACGCGCTTAGTTGGTGACTTCAACGTGCAAAACATCCTGGGAGCAGTGGCCGCGACCTTTCCGTTGATCAACTCTGGCGATTGGCGGCGCTTCGAGACTCACGTACAGGCCGGGTTGGATACCATGCCGCCCATCCCCGGACGCATGGAACGAATCGACGCCGGGCAGGATTATCTGGCGATTGTGGACTTCGCTCATACGCCGAATGCTTTACGTCGTGCCCTAGAAGCCGGACGGACGATGATTGCGCCGGGCAAACGGTTGATCGCCGTTTTTGGCAGTGCCGGGTTGCGCGACGTTGAAAAGCGGCACCTGATGGCCGAAACGAGCATTGAACTGGCCGACATCAGCATCTTCACCGCCGAAGACCCGCGCACCGAATCCCTAGATGGAATTTTGGCAGCGATGGCGGTCAGTGCCGTTACCAAAGGCGGAGTCGAGAACAGTACGTTCTGGCGCGTGCCGGATCGAGGTCAGGCGTTGGCGTTCGCTTGCTCGATGGCACAGCCGGGCGATCTGGTCATGGCGTGCGGCAAAGGTCATGAGCAAAGCATGGCCTTCGGCACGATAGAGTACCCTTGGGATGATCGAGAGGCTCTCCGCAGCGCCGTTCGCGGGATGCCGTTACGCACCCTGCCAACAGCGGAAGGATCAATCTAACGATTCGCCTGGCAAACAAGCGGCTGTCCATTCCATGTAAAATGCAGACGCTAAATTTTCGATTGGATATTGACGCAGCAACTTACCTTGCCTGTTGATTATGCTTAAGAAATCGCCGCCATTTTGGGTATATGCCAACATCGCGCTATTCGGTGACCAGGTAGCCAGGTAAGGCGCTGGTGTTACTGGCAGGCGTATATCCGCAATAGCTTCGTTCCACGAAACCAGGACCATATAAGCATCTGGTAGTCCATCCTCAATATTTATGAATCCCCAATTCGGGAGCAACGCCAACATTGTGTTATCAGGTGAATTGATGATCGTAGTGCGGTAACGTTCGTGTGCAAGTCGCCGTGCTTTTGCTGTTTTCAAGTTAATGAGCCAGGTGCTAAACATCACGGTGTCGTCTTCTTCACTTCCAGAAATGAGATACATGACGAGGGCTTGCCGATTCCAAATTAGTTCGGGAGGTAACTGGCGGCCAGGGTGCAAACCCGAATAACCAAAATCCACCCCTTCACCCGGAAAAGCAACTTCATGCCGAGGTGCGGTTTCATTTGCCATCCAAATGATTTTCAACCCATCTTTCGCAAAGTCCTCAATCCAAGTGAAGCCCCGATCTGTCCAATGAACGTATCCGTCGTCACTGCCATCAATGAGCGACGTTTTTTGCCCGGTACGCACGTCGATGATCCCACGATGGGTTCCTTTTTCATCAATCCATTGAATCAGAGCGCGCGTGCCTGCTGGGTTAAACCTGTCCGGGAGAACTATCGAAAAACGATCCAATTGGGCAAGCTGTTTGATTTGTTTTGTTAACACATTATACGACAGCCAAAGTGATGGGGTAGAAGAACAACTATAGTAGTCTTTTTTATCAGTATCACTGTAGTGGTTGTAAAAGATTTGTTGACTATCCTTTGACCAGATAACCACCGGATAAACATAGCCCTCTCCACCATAGGCTTGGCAGGTCTGAGGTTCGATGCTAAGTTGAAACTGGCCATTCATATTGAACAAACTCAGAGTACCTGAAGCATCTTTTTGATTAATTTTTGCAACGTAGGTTAGATATTGACCGTTGGGAGACCATTTCATTTCTAGAGGAATTTCCGATGCGAACGATTGCATCATGTTATGCTTTTCGGCCAGCCCGTCGAGGTCAAAACTTTGGACTACGCCTGTGTCCAATGCGATCAATAACAGGCGTTGCGTTCTATTCTGGGAATTTTGAAAAGTAAATGCAGCACGGTGGGCTATTCCGTTCCACGCAGCACAAGTTTGTGGGCAGTAGGGTTCAACATATAAACCATTGACTGATACTTGCCGACGCCATGTTTTCACTGCGTAAATTTCAAGTGTTGCAGAAGTGTCCACATGCTGAATCAGAATAGCTATATAGTTTTGGTCACCGTCATCCGCGCTACCGTTATAGAGGCTTACCTTGTCGTCCGGTTGAGTCGTCAGAGTAAGTGGCTTTTGCTTCGAGTTGCCGATCATGACAAGTTGCCATTTGTCATCCTTTTTGCGAACCTCAATTTGATCTAGTCACCCGACAGTAGAGGAGAAAGGGCTTGCAGAGCAGGGAAATACCGGATAGGGTTGAGTTGCTGAAACAAAACCAAGCCGGAGGAAGCCATGCAAGCGAAGCCCTCTCTGAGACTGTATAGTAGTGTGTACTTGG
>JBBSEU010000205.1:0-10904 GCA_038239365.1 Aggregatilineales bacterium | reverse complement strand
TGGCCGGAGTCGCGGGCTACCGTGACGGTGTGAACGACGCTGCTACGAATTCGGCACGAACGCGCGTTGCAGCAGTCAATACGCAGCGTGCTTACATCGTCACCGACTTGCAGGCCGCCAACTGGGAATCAGCGTTGGCGCGCTGTCAATATGTGGCGACGTTGCAGCCAGGCGATCCGAACATCAGCAAATGTATTCAGGACTCGCAGCAAGCACTGAATGCCACCGCCACCCCGACTCAATCGCCAACAAGCCTACCGCCTACACAAGTACCAGCCACTGTATCCAACGTCACGGCGCAAGCCAACCCAACGGCCACGACCAACGGCAGTACCACCTTCGATCCGCAGGAATGGTACGCCCGCGCACAGGAAGAAGTTCGCAACGGTCATCTTGAACAGGCCAAAGACTTGCTCGAAGCCGTACACGACACCGACCCAACGTTCAATCAGAAGGAAGTCGAGTCGGCGCTGTGCAGCACCTACGAAAGTCTGGGCAATCAATACGATAATGAAGGCCGCCTCAGCGAAATGGTGATCGTGATCAAAAAAGCGATCAAGCTGTCGTGCCGCCTGACACCGAACAAGAATTGGCCGTTCACGATCAATGCCGCGCAACTCTATCTGGACGCCAAAGCCTATCTGGACGCGGGCAATTATCGACTTGCCAGCATCGTTTTCCGCAAGCTGATGGCGCTCACGACCAGTTATCAACGAACGTTCGAGTTGGGTTGTCAGGCGTTCGCCAAAGCGGGCGACGCGGACTCACTGGCGGCTAGCAAACAATACAACTGTCCATGAAGTGGTCAGCTTTCAGCAAGAGACAGGAACGAAAGGTTAGTTCACGCGGTAGAGGGTGTAGACGCTGTAGCTGCCGATCTCGGTGAGGCCGGGTTGATCGAGTAGCCAGTGATAGATTCGCCAGGGTGCTTTGTCTTGCCATTGATGCTCCGTCGTCCACACATTGAACAACGCATAGGCGGGGCGATCTGTTGACAAGCGGACGGCCATTGAGTCGGGCGTCTCGTAAAAGACCTGAACAGGTTTCAGTGATGGCGCGTAGTGGCCTATCGTTTGCAACAAATCGAGCGTGTAGACGGTTGCACCTGGCTCCGGGATCATCGTTTCGACCCACTGAATGGCGGCCAAATCACGATCTTTGTTAGCGACAAAGCCGCTCAGTAGATCAGCGGCGGTGTTGAGCGTTGTTCCAGTTGCAAAAAAAATGAGAACGGCGGTCAGTGCGAACACCAATCGTCTTTGCATCACAGGGCGATTCGATACGCTGGTCAAAAGCCAGGCCATACCCAACCCGATCAGAATCGTCAACGGCGCGAAATACGCCAGACCATACCGTATATTTTGAAACGCCAACCCGACCACAAACCCATACTGTAGGATAATCCAACCGAGGATCAGCAGCAGTAGTGCGCTCTGTTTTCGCAGTGCCCACAATCCAGGCAATGCGAACAACGACAGAAAAGCGTTCAGGTAATACGGCGAAGTCAGCGGTTTGAGATAATACTCGGCAATTGACTCGTCATAGTGTGCGGTGCCGTCTGCCGTGACGAAATCGCGCCCAAAGGCATTCCCCAGTGACCAGCTTTGCGTGGCGGCGTTGCTGGTCAGGCCGGCAGGATCGCGGCTGCTGGCGATGATCTGCGGCGCTAAGGTGACGACTCCGATCAAGATCGCCAACGCTGCATGTCGCCACCGAATACGAAATTGCCAGATCAATAGTCCGTACAATGCCCAGGGTAATCCCAGCACAGCATAATTCCAGCGCGTCATGGCGGCAAAGGCCAGCCCAAACGCCGAGAGTCCGATCAACCGGGGTTTACGAGTGCGGCCATAGCTAACCAGTGCCCACGCGCTGAGAGTCCCCCAAAATAGCGCGGGCATATCGGACATGATCACAATGCTGGATTGAATCACCTGACCGCTTACGGTGAGTGTTGCCCATGTAAGGAAGCCACCCACCCATGCAAACCGCTGCGTTATGCCAATGGCACGCGCGATCTCGATGGTGATCAGTCCGGCAAGAACCGTTGTGCCCGCGCCGCACAGGATAGAGGCCAGTTGCGGGCTAAGCGGCTGCAACCCACCCACAAAAAAACTGAGCGCCACCAGAATCGGATAGCCAAGTGGGTAGTACAGATGCCCCAATCCCTGGCCGTGCAGCATCAAGTTCTGGATGCGCCCGCCGTAGTCATAGTAGGCGTAGGGGTCTTGCCCGTACAGGCCGTCAAAATGCGCCGAACGCGCAACAAAAAGATTCAGGGCGACACTGATCCCGAACAGGATCAATGTACCGATAATGAGTCGCCTGCTTATTCGCGTACCCACGCCGGGCCGAAACCATCGGCCACTTTCACCGGGTTTGTTCCGTCGGCATTCATCAGGTAGATTTCAGCTTTGCCATTTTGGGTACGGCTATTCACCTGAAACAAAATTGATGAGCCATCGGGCGACCAATGCGGAAAGGCTTCATCTTCGGGTGACTGTGTTAAAGCGATCTGATTCGAGCCATCAGCGTTGATCACAAACACATCGGTATTATCATTTTCGCTGCCCGCAAACAAAATGCGTTTTCCGTCGGGCGACCATTCGGGGAAGTTCCGAACCGCGTTCTGATCGCTATTGTGCGTGACTTGAACCACATGCGTGCCATTTGCATCTATCAGGTAGATGTTTGCAACATTATTTTGTGTCGATAAAAACGCGATTTGCTCACCGTTCGGTGACCATGAAGGATATACGTTCACGTCGCTGTTCGTAAGCGGCTTAGGGTCTGTACCGTCGATGTTCATCACGTAAATGTTATAGGTATTGCTCTTGGCCGGGTTTGAAACATAGGCAATCTTTTTGCCATCCGGCGACCACACTGGCGAATAATAATCACCGTTTGGATCATTCGTCAAGTTTGTCTGAACACTTCCATCGGCATTCATCACATAAATCTGGTTGTGGCCGTTTGACGAATCGGCGGGGTCTGGTTTGAGGTTCGCTTGTCTTTCAAATAGAATACGTTTGCCATCTGGCGACCACGCTGGAAAACTGCTGGTGAAGCCGTCACTATGCGTCAGGTTGGTGAGTTTAGTATCGCCAATTTGCATTACATAAATATCCGTTTTACCTTCGTGAAAAGAAGTGAACGCAATCGTTCCGGCAGCGGCCTTTGTTGGCGAAACGGCTGACGCCAGCCACACAACGATCAGCACCCATACGAAACGCAGCTTTTGCATATCATCTCCCGCACGATTGATACAATTCAGTACACCCTTCGCGCGGGAGAGTCTCAGTTTGGCCGAAAATCAGATCGTCATTTCCAGCGATTCGGAGACTTGCGATCCAAGCGACTCCTTGAGGAATGCCTTGATCGTGTGAACGGGCACGGCTGCGCCCACTTGCGGCCCGGTCATCAAGGTATTGATGCCAACGAGTCGCCCTTGAGCATCGACCAGCGGCCCGCCCGAATTGCCGGGACGCACCCGCAAACTGATCACCACCCAATCGCGGCCATTGGTGATCTCCGGCAGTTCCGCGCCAGAGCCTACCACAATTCCCGCCGAGGCCGCACCCGTCACGCCCCACGGATGGCCGACGGCGAAGACCCATTGTCCTGCCTTCAACTTGCGCGAATCGCCAAGCTGAATGGTGGGCAAGTCGCGGGCATCGACGGATAACGCCGCGATGTCGCGTTCGTTATCCTGTGCCAGCACGCGCGCGGGCAGCGTTCGGCCATCGGACAGTGTCACGCTGAGTGTATTATCGACGCGACGGTAGCCGCGCCCGCGCCGCTCGTCCAACCCGCCCACAACATGCGCGTTGGTGATAATCAAGCCGTCCGAGTGCCAGATCGTGCCCGCGCCATTGCCCGGCCCGAAGCTAACCCGAACCAGACTGCGTCGCACTTCATCAATCACCGACGATAGATCGTTGTTCAGTTGTTCCAGTAAATTCGACACGATGGTTGCTCCGTTACTTTATAAGCGTCGCCCGGCACAAATGCGCCGGGCAAGGCATTCGTATTAAAGCTGATAGCTGACCGCTGATACCTGATCGCTTCTTTATGCCCGCTCGCCAATCGTCACGCTCAGATCGTGTAGTTGACCGCCGCGAACGATCTTCGCCGGGACGCTTGCGCCAACGCCGCTGCTTGCCAGCACCGAGGCCAGATCGTCCATATGACGAACCTGCTTGCCGCCCATGCCGACCAGCGTATCACCGAGCATGATCCCGGCTTTGTCAGCGGGGCTATCGGTTTCGACGGATGCGATCAACAAGCCCGTTTCCTGACCCACCGAGTCGCGCAGGCTGGATGGCAAGCGAACCGGTTGCGCGCCAACGCCCAGATAGCCCTTGCGAACTTTGCCATGCTGAAGGATCGAGTCGATCACGTGGCGCAGCGTTGAGGTTGGGATCGTCAGGCTGGTATCACGCATAGCCGAAGTGTTTAGGCCAAGCAGACGCCCGGCGGCATCAACCAGCGGCCCGCCCGAAAAGCCGGGGTACATCGCCACATCGGTTTGCAGGAATTGTTCGCCCTGGCCGCCCATCGCGCTCTTGAGACCGTCACCGAGCGCGCTCACGATACCCAATGTCGAAAGCACATCCTTGCCCGGACGGCCAAGTGCCAATACCAGATGCCCGACGCGCACGTTCTCGAAAGCGACCTGCTCCAGTGCGGGTAGGCTGCTGCCCTGAGCGCGCAAAACGGCCACATCAGTCGATGGATCGCGCCCGACGAGTGTTGCCGAAACGCTGCTGCCATCCGAGAGGCCAACGGTGATATTGTCTTCACGCTCAACGACGTGATGAGCGGTGACGATCAAGCCATCGGTTGACCAAATAATGCCGCTGGCCGGAAGGCGACGACGTGCCTCAACGCGAACAACGGCCTTGCCCGCTGCCGCGACGGTATCTGCTAATTCATTGGAAAGATTCATCAATACGTCTGACACGATGTTTACTCCCTGTTACTCACGCTAATGAGGTAAAGCATACGCGCCAGCGAGCAAGGCAGCATCCATACTCAGTTCAGTGTTTACCTAGACGAAAGTTGAGGGGCACATTATAAAAGGTGACTGTAATGCTTTTAAGAGATTTTCCACGACTCTCCGATTCGATTTTCCGTAGAATGTAGTACGGTCTATCGCCATCTGACACTGTGTTGATGAGTCGTGCGCGGCTTAAACGCTTCAGCCCTTGTCAGCTTTCGGCCAGCGCCATTCCCGGGCAAAGGATATTAGCACTAACGAACATGATAACGACACAACAACCCCTGATCTATAACGTCTGGGAGCGACTGATCGCGCCCCATCCCTCCATTACGGATATTGAACAGCGGCGGCAGTCGCGTTTGCTGTCCGTGATGATGCTCACACTGACTACGTTGGTGGGTCTCACCGGACTTCGGCAGTTATACGTCAATACAATGTACGCCGATACGGATTGGGTAGCTGTTTTCCTGGCATTCACGGCTGTTTTCCTGGCAGTACCTATCTACTGGCTTAACCATTCAGGGCACTACAAAATCGGCGCACGGGCATTTACGGCACTGGCTTTTGTGCTGATCGCCAGCTACAGCGTATTCGATACGTTTGGTGCCTTTTTCGGCTCACTAATCGTATTATTCAGTGCTATTTTCCTCACGTATACGGAAACGCAGGTGGTCGTTGGCCTGGTGTTGGGTATCCATGCTTTATGGGCATTTCCCCACAATCACTTGACTGCTTTCTTTTTCAATGTATACATAGCCGTTTTGATCCTGTTATTCGTGCGCTTCCGAACACGACTTGAGCAGGAGCGTCAGCAGCAACTACGCGACACTAACGACAAACTGCGCGCATCTGAGGGGGCATTGCAACAGATCAACGTGACGCTTGAAGAAAAAGTGAAAGCACGCACGCTTGAACTCGAACACGCCAAAGAAGAAGCCGAACGTGCCAGCCATGTCAAATCGGCATTTCTTGCCAGCATGTCGCACGAACTGCGTACTCCGCTCAATGCGATTATCAATTTCACCAAATTCGTTGCCAATGGCGATCTGGGCGAGATCAACAAGGATCAGGCAGAAACGCTGACCGAAGTGGTGAGCAGTGGTAAGCACCTGCTCAACCTGATCAATGACGTGCTGGATATGTCCAAAATCGAGGCCGGATCGCTTAATCTGTTCATCGAAGAAAACGTAGACCTGCAAGCGATCCTTACGTCTGTCGAGTCGATGAGCAAAAGTTTGCTGGCGGATAAACCTGTCGAACTGAAAGTCGAGACGGACGAGACGCTGCCCCGCATCCGCGCGGATCGTCAGCGCATTTTTCAGGTCTTGCTCAACATCATGTCGAACGCCTGCAAGTTCACCAGCAATGGTTCAATCTGGCTGCGTGCGATCCATACCGATAACGAAATCCTGCTGTCCGTACAGGATACGGGGCCGGGAATCGCGCCTGACGATCAATCGCTCGTCTTTGAAGCCTTCAAGCAGACCGAGACGGGTTTGCGACAGGGCGGCGGCACGGGTTTGGGGATGCCCATTTCGCGCAGTCTGGTTGAGGCACACGGCGGGCGGCTGTGGCTGACCAGCGAACCCGGCAAGGGCACTACCTTTTTCGTCGCGCTCCCGATCAAGTCGATGCAGTTAGTCCCCATGTTCGATAATATGGAGCGTGTCGCATGACCGTACAACCGATTGTGCTTTATGTGGAAGACGATCCCCGCAGCCGAAAGGTGATGGAGATGTGCCTGAAACTGAAAATGCGCCTGTCAAACTTCACCATTTTTGAAGATAGCAGCCGCTTTCTGGAACGGGTTCAATCGCTCGATCCGCGCCCTAACCTGGTCTTTCTGGATATTCATGTCAAGCCGAACAGCGGCTTCCAAATGCTGGAAATGCTGCGAAGCGTTGAAACGTTCAAGCACGTGCCAGTGATCGCGCTCACGGCCAGTGTGATGAACGAAGAAGTTCACATGCTGCAAACTGCCGGGTTTGACGGCTGCCTCTCCAAGCCGCTCGATATGGAAACCTTCCCGGACAATCTCAAGCGCCTCTTGAATGGCGAACATGTCTGGCGCATCATCTAGTTTCTGAGGAGTTAAATATGCTGCTGAAAGATAAACGGGTTTTCATCGCAGAAGACAACATGCAGAATCGAATCATCTTTCAGGTGATGCTGCAAAAGCACGGCGCAACCGTTCATTTTGAGCGGCGCGGTGATCTGACGATCATTCAATTGAAACGCATGGAACAAGTCGATATTATCCTGCTGGACTTGATGCTGGCTGACGGCATCAGCGGCTTCGATATGTTTGATAAGATTCGGGCGCTGCCAGAGTACCAGGCAGTGCCGATTGTGGCCGTTTCGGCAATCGATCCCGGCGCAGGGATCGCTAAGACAAAGGAAAAAGGCTTTTCAGGCTTCATCGCCAAGCCGATTGACGATGTATTGTTCCCCAGGCAAATCGCTGCGGCCATTGCCGGTGAGCAGGTCTGGCACGCGGGTGAGCGCGCTTTCTCGAAATGATCATTTTTCTAATCGTGTTCTACAGGAGTCTAGTGTGAGTCAAACACATGCCCTTATCATCGAAGATAACGCCCGGAATGTTCAGGTCTTGGGGAGTCTGCTCTCCAAACAGGGTGTTTCCCATACGGATATTCTCAATTCAACACTGGTCGCCAGTGCGCTGCCAGACCTCGGCCCCGTAGATGTTGTTTTCCTGGACCTGGAAATGCCAGGGCTGAACGGCTACGACATTCTGAAAGTGTTGCAATCAGACCCGCACTTTGCATCCGTGCCGATCATCGCCTGCACCGTTCATGCTAACGAAATCAATAACGCCCATCAACTTGGCTTCCACAGCTTCCTTTCCAAGCCGCTCGACTCGGATCGCTTTCCCGATCAACTGGCGCGAATTCTGCGTGGTGAACGAGTCTGGGAACGGGCTTAGTCCTACCCAATTCAACGACTTCTCTAACGTTTCACTGTTTGACGTTGGTTGCCCGACTGTGTTATGATCACGGCCAATCGGGTAAACAACGTCGCCCTGTTTTTGAGTGTAAGCTGAGGACTTCATCAGATGGCAAAATCCAGAACCGAACTCATGGTAGACCGCCTGCGCGATATGCAATATGGCACACCCGATATTGAAGCCTCGGCGGTGGTGAGCGTTGACGGCCTGATTATGGCGTCGTCGCTGCCAGTGGGTGTTGAAGAAGATCGCGTTTCGGCCATGTCGGCGGCCATGCTGTCGCTGGGCGAACGTATTTCGGGTGAATTGGGACGCGGTTCGCTCGATCAGGTTTACATTCGTGGCGATCACGGCTACGTCATTCTGATGTCGGTTGGCGAAGAGGCCGTCCTCACCGGATTAGTGCGCCAGAACGCCAAGCTGGGTTTGATCTTTCTGGATATGAGGCGTGCAGCCGACGATCTTGAGCGACTTGTCTGACACTGATAATATCACGTTCAAAACGACCCGGCGGGGAGACACACGACACACAGTCGTCACTTAGTCTCCCCGCCGTTCTTTTGTATGCAGGGGGTAAATGAGGAACGTATGACACGCTATATTTTCTGTACGGGCGGGGTGGTTAGCGGTGTTGGCAAAGGCGTTACGGCGGCGGCAATCGGGCGCATCCTGAAGGCACGCGGTTTGAAGATTGCCATTCAAAAGCTCGATCCATATCTGAACGTCGATCCAGGGACGATGAGTCCGTTTCAGCATGGCGAAGTATTTGTCACCGCTGATGGCGCGGAAACTGATCTTGATCTCGGTCATTACGAACGCTTCATTGACGAAAATTTGAGCCGCGCCTGCAATGTCACTGCCGGACAAATCTACACCGAAGTGATCGGTCAGGAGCGGCGCGGCGACTTTCTGGGCGGGACGATTCAGGTGATCCCGCATATCACTACCGAGATCAAGAAACGCATCACGCGCGTTGCTAAAGAGAGCGGCGCGGACGTGGTGATCGTTGAAGTGGGCGGCACGGTAGGCGATATTGAAGGCCAGCCTTTTCTGGAAGCGTTACGCCAACTTCGCATGGACATGGGGCGCAAGAAGGCGATGTACGTCCATGTGACCTATCTGCCCTACCTGGCCGCGACAGGCGAACTCAAAACAAAACCGACTCAACACAGCGTCCGTGAACTTCGCAGCGTTGGTATTCAGCCGCAGGTGATCATCCCGCGCACCGATTACCCGGTCAACAAGGATATGATCGAAAAGCTGGCGCTGTTCTGCGATGTGGATCAGGAAGCGGTGATCCCACTGGGCACGACGCGCTGCCTGTACGAAGTGCCGCTCATGCTTGAAGATGCCGGGTTGGGCGATTACATTGTGAACAAGCTGCGCCTCAAAGCCAGCAAGCCCGATCTGAAAGAGTGGCGCAAACTCGTTCAGAACATGATGCGTCCCAAAGATACGCTGCGGATCGCACTGGTGGGCAAATACGTCGAACTGCACGATGCCTATATGAGCGTCAAAGAGGCGCTTTTGCACGCCGCCAATGCCCAGGATCGGGAACTTCAAATCGACTGGATTTACTCCGGCGATCTGGAGGAAGGCAAGTGCATGGATTTGCTGGCGTTGGCCGATGGGATCGTCGTGCCAGGTGGTTTCGGTTATCGTGGCAGCGAGGGCAAGATCATCGCCGGACGCTATGCCCGCGAAAACAAAGTGCCGTATCTGGGTTTGTGTCTGGGGATGCAAACTATGTGCATCGAGTTCGCGCGGAATGTGTTAGGACTCAAAAACGCGAACAGCACCGAGTTCGACGCCAAGACCAAGCACCCGATCATCGACCTGATGCCCGACCAGCAAAACGTTGTGGATATGGGTGGCACGATGCGTCTGGGCGTTTACCCGTGCTGCCTTGAAGCCGGATCGGTTGCCGGAGCTGCCTATGGCGTACCCGAAGTGCCTGAGCGTCATCGCCACCGCTGGGAATTCAACAATGCCTATCGCGCCAAATTTGAACAGGCCGGAATGCGTTTTAGCGGCCTCAGCCCCAACGGTAAGCTGGTTGAAATCGCGGAAATCGTTGATCATCCGTTCATGGTGGGCAGTCAATTTCACCCCGAATTTTTGAGCCGCCCGAATCGCCCGCACCCACTGTTCAGTAAATTTATTGAAGCGTCGATCAGCGGGGCACACACGCCGGAATTGCTCACCGAGCAGGTACAGCCTGTATGAACTGGCTGGAAGAATTTTGGGGTGATATGCTGAGCGAAGAAAGCCTTCGCATCATGGCCGCGTGGTTGACGCTCGATGATGAGTCGCGTCAACCGGTGCGTGATCATTTGCAGCGTATGGCAACTGAAGACGGTTGGGCAGAGGGTCAGCGCGAAGCCGCCAAAACTGCCCTGAGCGTCATCGAACCAGAATCGGATCGTACAAATTAGTGTATTCTGACGATCATCATGGTGCAAAACAGGCAATTAACGCCCGATCAGAACTCATGCCCGGAATGCGGTGCAGCCATGAGTCAGAGGGTTAGGCGTTCTCCGGCCCAGCGACAGCCAGCACATAGGCTTCCGGTTTGAGGTATTTACGGGCGGCGGCTTGCACCTCATCAACGGTGATAGCGTTGATCATGTCTGCATAACCGCGCAAGTAGTCCAGACCGAGTCCGAACGTCTCCATGTTCATAATCGCTGACGCCACGCCCTCGTTGCTCTCCAGCGTGAGCGGTAAGCGCCCGGTGAAATTGGCTTTGTTATCGTTCAGATCGTCTTCGCTGACGGGTTCGGCGACGATCCGTTCGATCTCGTGCAGGATGCTTTCGGTTGCCAGTGTGACATTCGTCGGATTCACGCCCGCTGCGGCATACCACGCGCCCGGCCCATGACCCCCGTTCAGGCGACTGCCCGCTGAATACGCCAACCCCTGATCTTCACGTACCGT
>JBBSEU010000204.1:0-10914 GCA_038239365.1 Aggregatilineales bacterium | reverse complement strand
CAACAACTCACCAATGCGCGCCTGCCTCTCGCCTTTTTCACGCAGCCGTATCACCCGTTCTCTCAAATCCGTTGAATACCCGCTCATCGTTCCTCCTCAAGAAACGATTTTAGCTCATTCTACTTGATTTCCGCTCTAAGCGACGCGGTAGAGTTTAATCGCCGCCTGCACCGCGCCATCGCACTCATCGAAGAACAGATCGCGCCACATGATGAAGATGACGAAGACGATAGCGATTCGCCGGATGATCTGTTCGCCAATTTCTAGCTTCCGCTGGTGGCCGTCGCAATCGCAAAATCCTGTACCGTCAGATTAATGCGCGCGATCACGAACTGACCGTTTCGCCGCAGCCGAATCACAACTTGTGAGAGCGGGTGATAGGCGGCCATCCTTTGCAGAAAGTCGGCACGATCCGCTACCGGCTGTAGATCAACATCAAGGATGTAATCACCAATACGCGCTCCGGCTATTTTGGCACTTTGTCGTGTCTCGATGATCTTGATGCCCTGAGCGGTGTCCTGAACGCTTATCCCAATGAAAATCTGGGGACGGAACGGGGAAGTTAACGTTGGCGCAGGTGAGGGCGTCACGGATGGCCCTGGCGTGAAAGTCGGTAAGGGCGTGGCCGTGATGACCAAAATTACAGAACCAACGGTAGGCGGAAGCGGACTGCTGGTTGATGTTAGAACTGGTGTAAAACTTGGTGCAACTGTCGGCGGAGCTGTCGGGGCGTCAGTTGACCCAGCAATTTCCGTCGGCTGCGGCGTTGTGATCACGGTTGCCGGCACAGCGGTAGGAGTGGGCGTCAGGGATGGCGCAGCCAACGCTGTTTGCGTCAAAAGCGCGCCGAATGTGCCTTGAATATCCGGCGTGTTGGTTGCCGTTGATGTGTCTGCTATCGCCACTGCTGCAACCGCCGTTGGTGTGCTGCTGTTCACCGGGCGTGTAGAAAGCAGGCTCCGGGCTAATAACAAAATGAGCAGTGCCACCACAACAACGGCAGTCAGTTCACCGATCCGCCGAATAACATGGCGGATTGCGCCGTTTGTTGACTGACCAGTGGATGTTCCACCCAAAATTCTTTTGATGTGGTCAGTAATTTCCGGTTCTGCCGCTTCGTGTGCAGCCAACCGATTAAGGAGTACCCTGGCTTCCTCGGCGGTTTCGCCCCGCTCCAGAAACTCCTGCAAGTTCAGCATGATCACGTTTTGAGCCGTGTACTGAGGCGGCAGTAGATCGATCTGCTCTCTCAGGCTGGCAAGAGTCGTGTTCACATTGGGCAGCGGTGGCATCAGACCACCAGACGCTGAAGTGGGCAAATGTGCCAATGCTTTGGAAAGGGACGCGATTGCCAATTCACTCTGCTCTTGAAAGTCAATGACCAGCGTTTCCGAAAGTTCGGGCGGCAGCAAACGCAAATCAACCTGGCTGAGCATGACGGCCAGCGTGCGCTTATGGAGTGCTGCCGCATACGAATACTCGATCCGCCGGGCATACGAGCGCAGCGATTGAGGCGTTAGCGCAAGTATGAATAACTCTGCGTTTCGTATGTCCTCAAAGGCTTCGTTCCAGGTGGCTGTGCCGCCCACTTTTTTGGACTCGAGACGAACCGCGTGCCCAAGTTTTTCCAGATGGTCGGCCAGCGACTGAGCTAACTTTTGATCTCTGCTGCTGTAGCTGATGTAGATAAGCATTGGCGGATCGTCACCACATTCCCAATATTGATAAGCCCGTTAGCGACACATAAGCAACAGACGTACCACTTTATCGAATGGAGGATAGTGAGGGTGCTACAACGCCTTCATGCACACGACGGTAATATCGTCCTGGGCTTCCTGGCCTTCGGCGTGAACTTCAACCGCCTTGAAGATGGCGCTGATGATCGTTTCAGGGGTGTGATCGGCGTTATAGGGTTGGAGCAATGCTTCCAACCCTTCAAAATCGAAGAACGTGCCCTGCAAATTCTGGGTTTCGATCACACCGTCGGTGGTAAACAATAAAAACGAGCCGGGTTCAAAGGGCAGCGTTTGGGAGCGGTAGCGTGTTCGCTCCGATACGCCGATTGGATAGCCGCCCACTTCGACAGCGTGCCAGCCCGTGCCATCGAACAAATAGGGCTGCACCATGCCGCCATTGACCACTTCGATAGTCCGCGCCGCCGGGTCATAAACAGCCAGTGTCAGGGCACTGTTCATAAAGTTCTGCTTCATACGCGGGATCAAACGGAGATTGAGTTCATCCATCAGGGCGGTTGGCGTCGAGTAGCGCGTCACTTCATCGCGCATCGCCGTCGTAGTCACGGCCATAAGTAAGGCAGCGGGAATGCCCTTGCCGGTCACATCGCCCACTGCCACTCCAAGTTTCCCACCCGGCATCAGGAAATATTGGTAGAAGTCGCCGCTCACCTGCCGCGCCGGAATCGCCCTGGCAACCAGACTGATCTGCGGGACGGGTGGCATTTCCTGTGGCAGCAAACTTTCCTGAATGGCTCTGGCCGTTTCGAGTTCGGCTTCATAGGCGCGGATTTGCGCTTCGTGCGCCTGTCCCAGTTCGGTGATCGCGTTTTCCAGATCGCTGTTCGTCTTTTGCAATATCTGAAACAGGCGTGCATTGTGCAGCGCAACCCCCGCTTGCGCTGCCAGTGAGGTGAGCAGCGTCATTTCTTCGTCGGTGAAGTCGCGGTATACATTCGTTTCGACAGCGAGAACTCCGAACAGCGTTTCGCCGTAGACAACCGGCACCGCCAACTCCGAAAGCATCCCCGCCACAACCGCTTCCGAGGCGTGCGCGGTACGCTGATCGGTCAGCAAATTGTGGGTGCGTGCCGGGCGACGTGCCCAGGCAACCAAGCCTTTCAGGTCTTCCTTGTAATGCGATTGCAGCAGGTTCGCGGTGGCATCATCAATGCCTGACCACGTGACCGGGTGCAGCACATCATCGTTTTCGCGCACTTCCAAAAGGATGCTCATCTGAGTATCCAGCATTTCGCGGGCGGCTTCGACAATATCCTGCAACAAAGTCACAACATCCAGCGTGGCCGTCAACCGCTGCGATAGCACTTGAAAGCGGTCAAAGCGCCCAATTGCCTGCCGGGTATTGACGATCTGCTGCACCGTCGCGGTTTGCGCGGCAATCACGGCGGCCATATCATCCAGCGAAGGGCGCAGCGCGTCGGGATAGGCATCCTCTTTGACCGATTGCACCGCCAATACACCGATCAGCGTTGAAGCATAAATGAGCGGCATGACATACCCTGTTTTCAGGCCGGGTGCTGTATCACCGCGAATGCCAGTGCGCGGGGCGCTGATCTGACGTGCCTGACGGCTGCTGCCCACATCGCCATACAAGCCGGAACCGAGTCGGATCGTGTCCGGCAGATCGTCGGGGATATTCCGCCCGGCACTGATCGGCGTGGTCAACTGGTTTTGTGCCGGATCGTAAGGATAGATGATCACCAGATCGATGTTCGGCTGTTGAAGCAGCCATTTGGCCGCGTTTTCCAATAAACCTTGCGGTTCGGCCTGAGCAGCCAGCAAACGCACTAAATCCGAAAGTTGACCGATGCGATCAGGCGGTGTTGTAGATGGTTGTGAACGATTACGACGTGATAGCACAGATCGAGCTTTCTGATCAGGTTAACGAATGGTATCTTAGCTGGACTTTACGCATCCCAATTATTCCTTGATCCCGTAAGCAGAGCCTGTACTCTCAAAAGCTGTCAGAGTTTTCGCCTGTGATGCTGATCTCAACACATTGGAAAACTCAATTAAAGGTTTGAGCAGTCACCGCCGCCCGCTCACGAGCCAATTGTTAAGATGCGTAAAGTCCAGCTTAGCCCCTCTCCCGAGGGAGAGGGGTTGGGGTGAGGGCAAAACGTTTCAGGCTAGCATTGTTTGTGCGCGGACATTCTGACGCAAAACAGTACACGCTTCCGCCGGAAAGCGGAGCGTCACCGTTTCGCCACGCGCCGGAAGTACCAGATTCGGGTTATTGAAGGTATCCACGTTGATCGATTGTTCGGTCAGGCGAACGCGAATTCGCACGACGGAACCGAGAAAGTAAATATCCTCGACAGCGCCGTGAATGGTATTTTCGCCATGCTGCGCTTCCGAGTTCAGCACCACTGCTTCAGGGCGCAGCGCCAGCGAAACCTGGGTATCAGCACTTTCGGGGAGCGTATCAACATTGATGGGTTGATCGTCAATCGCAATCTGCTTGCTGCTGGCGTCAATCACATGCGCCTTCAAAACGTTTAACGTCCCGACAAACGACGCGACGAACTGCGTTTGCGGCGTATTGTAGATTTCGAGCGGCGTGCCCACCTGTTCGATGCGTCCCTGATTCATCACGACGATTCGATCCGAAATGGAAAGGGCTTCTTCCTGATCGTGCGTGACGTAGATCGTCGTAATGCCCAACTGTCGCTGAATGGCGCGAATATCCTGACGAAGCGAAATGCGAATCTTGGCGTCGAGCGCCGAGAGCGGCTCATCGAGTAAGAGTACCTGCGGCTGAATCGCCAGCGCCCGCGCAAGTGCCACCCGCTGCTGCTGCCCGCCCGATAGCTGATGTGGGTAGCGATTGGCAAAATCGGCCATGTGAATGATTCCAAGCAAGTCGGCCAAACGCTTTTCCTGAACTGTTGTCGTCTCTTTGGCGATCTTCATGCCAAACTTGATGTTATTGGCGACGGTCATGTTCGGGAACAGGCCGTAGGATTGAAAGACCATTCCGATATGGCGCTGGTTGGCGGGCGCACGGGTGATGTCTTTGTCGTCGATAACGATGGTGCCTTCGGTGGGCTGCTCGAAGCCCGCCACCATACGCAGCGTGGTTGTTTTGCCGCAGCCGCTCGGCCCCAAAAATGAGACGAACTCACCACGCTCAACCTTCAGATTGAACGTTTCGACGGCGACTGACGCGCCAAATGCTTTACGAACATCATTGATTTCGAGAAAGGGCATTGTGATTGACCTCAACGGGCGGCAATTGGTTTGCCGCGCCCAATACGCTGAATAAGGATAATTGACGCCCACGTTAGCAGGAAACTGAGAACCGCCAACGCCGATGGCTCATAAATAGCGTGGCTGCCCAGCGTCGCCATATACGGGCCGAGCGTCGGTTGCGAAAGCAGCGACGCGATGGTGAACTCGCCCATCACAATGGCGAAGGTGATGAACGCGCCATTGAGCAGCGCGCCTGCAATATTCGGGAAGATAATCCGAAACAGGATCGTGAGCCAGCTTGCGCCCAAACTCTGCCCCGCTTCAGTCAAGGTACGCACGTTGATTGTTGTCAGGCCAGTGTCGATAGCGCGGTACATGTACGGGAAAGACAGCATCACGTAAGCGCCCAGCATGATGATATAAACGCCCTCGCTGCTGTCGGTTAAACCCGTCCCGTTATAGGCGCGAATAAGGCTGTAGCCCAGCACAACGGGCGGAATGACGAAGGGGAGCAGGGTAAAAAACTCGATCACCAGACGGAAACGTGGCAGTCTCAAATGCACCCAATAAGCGGTTGGTACCAGCAGCACCGCACTGATCAAAATCGTCAGTAAGGCCGTCCGAAATGAAAACAGAAAACTTCGTGCGAAATCGGGCGCGCTCAGGACGCTGGCATAAGCATCGAAGCTGATCAGCCCGCGATTGGCCTGAACCGAAAACAGGAAAGTCGCCAGCAATGGTACACCAAAATAGGTCAACCCCAGGGCAAGCCATAACCAGGACCAGAAGGAAGCGCGTCTCATGATCTACCCGCCCTCAATGACTGAACCATCGCTCGGAGCGCCGCCGAAAATAAGCATAAATCCCGATGGTGATACCAATAATTACAATCATGCCGAAAACCAGCGAATTGCCTAGTCCTACGTTAGCAATCACATCGCCGCCCGATTGACTGCCAACCAGCAGTGAGATGACCAGATTTGCGCCAGCACCGCCGCCCACCAACGCATAGGCGGTTGCCTGCGCGCCAAACGCATTGCTGAACAGCAACGCCATTGTCCCCAAAATCGAGGGCAGCAGGACGGGCAGCCCAATGTAGCGCCAATATTGCAGGGGTGTCGCACCCAAATTTTCGGACGCTTCGCGCCATTCACGGCGCAAACCGCTCAATGCCGGAGACATGATCAAGACCATGAGCGGAATCTGGAAATAAGTATAGGTGAGTACCAGCCCCGAAAAACTGTAAATGGTGAAATTTGGATAAAGTGCAATGCCCATTGATTTGAGCAGTTTCGTCAGGATACCCGTCACGCCCAGCGTCGCAATAAAAGCGAAGGCCAGCGGCACCCCGGCAAAGTTTGAGGCGACACCCGAAAAGGACAGAATGCTGGAGCGAATCCAGTTGGGCAGTCCACCAATCGTGATCGCATAGGCCAGCAGCAAGCCGAGGATGCCGCCACCAATCGCCGTGAAGACAGATAGCTTGATCGTACTCCAGTAGGAGCCAATCACCACCGGATCATTGAGGGCGCGAATGTTATCCAGCGAAAAATGCCCGGTGGAGTCGGTGAATGCCCGCACGATGATCGACAGCGTCGGAAATAGCTGAAAAGCGATCACAAATGCCAGAAAGGGCAGCACTCCCAGCCAGTTCCACGAAAAATGGAAACGCGCTGTGGTTTGCCCTTGCGGAGCGCCGACTATTTCAGTTGGGAGTTCGCTGCTCAGCGCCGCACTTTGAACTGCTTCGGCCATGTTTTTGGAGTCCGTTTGTGTTGCTCTAAAAGATAAATGCGTCCGACAGCATATAGTAGCCCGCCGGACGCCGATTCTAATCGTCTGTCGTTTTTACTTGCTCAGCAGTGAGCCGACCATGGTTGACCAGTTCTTGCTGATGTTGGTGCTGGCCGCGTTGATCTGTTCAAGAGTTGGCAGCGCAACCTTGACATCGGTCTTGGGCAGTGTCGCCAGCAGTTCGGCAGGAATGACGCCGCGCTTCTTCAGGTCGTCGAACCGGATCGGGGTGGCATGACCCTTCAGGAAGGTCAACTGGCCTTCGTCGGAGTACAGGTATTCCATCCACAGGCGGGCGGCGTTCGGGCGGGGGGCATAGGCGCTGATGGCCTGTACGTAAACACCGGCGATGGTGCCGCTTGTCGGATAAACGGTAGCGATATTGACCCCTGCCGCTTTGCTGGTGGCGACGTTTGCCAGGGCGTTGTAGTCCCAACGCAGGGTGATGGGCGTCTCACCTTTGGCGATGGTCGCATCCTGGGCGATGGTCGGCAGCAGATTGCCCGCCTTTGCCAGTTGCGCGAAGAAAGCCAGTCCTGCTGTGCCGTCATCGATCTTGCCGCCGTTGGTGGCGATGCCCGCTGCCCAGATCGCGTAAATGGCCTGATTGGCTTTGGTCGGGTCACCACCCAGCGCGATCTGACCCTTGTACTCGGGCTTCAACAGATCAGCCCAATCCTGCGGCACTTTGGAAACAACATCCGAATTGACTTCAAACAGCAGCGTACCGTAGTAATCGCCATACCAGTTACCGTCTGCGTCTTTGACCGAGTCGGGGATGCTGTCCCAGGTAGCGACTTTATAGGGCTGGAACAAACCAGCTTTTTTGCCCGTATCGCCCCAGGTGAAACCCACGTCGACGACATCCGGGTTCTGCGGACCCTTATTTCCAGCGTTGTCCTTAATGGCCTGAATTTCGTCACCAGAGCCACCATCCGGGTTCAGGTCGTTGTGCTTGAGGAATGAATACTTTGCTAAGAACTGCTTCTTCATATCGCCATAGTCTGCCCAGCTATTCGGCAGCGCGATGGTCGAGAGTTCGGCTTCTTTTTTTGCGGCGGCAACGAGCGCGTCCATGCCACCAGCAGCCTTCAGGTCAATCGGGCCAGCGGCGGGTGCGGGCGGCAGCGCGCCAGCGGTGGCAGCAGCCGTCGGAGCGGCGGTGGGCGCTGCGGTCTGCGCGAAGGTCAGTTGTGGAGCAGCGATCAGACCAGCAGTTCCGACAGCGGCCAAACCCAGAAAGTGACGGCGTGATAATTTAGCGATCTTAGACATTCTTCGTTCTCCTCAGAACATTGTGTTTTCGTAGGCAGCCAACGAATGCAGCTTGATCAGATTGATCAGCGCCCATTTACTGTCCAGCCTGGATTTTTACGGCTTAATATTACGATACTTACAATGTCGCTTGAAGATTACGTTAAATTTTGGCGATGTTTTGTTTAAGAAGTGCCATCAGGCGGGCGGGATCACCCCAATCGTCAGCAGAATGTTGGCATAGATGCGCTGTTCTGCTGTTGCAATGACCAGTGCCGTTTCGGGCGAACGGGCTGCATCATAAAATGGGAAACGGGTGGTTACATTCAAATTGACGCCGGGCAACAGTGTACGGAACTCCGCGAAGATCGGCGGCTCAGAACCATCATCGGGCGTCATCACGAGCGCCGCCTCAACCGGAATCGCGGACACAACGGCGCTCAACACATCGACTGCATTAATCAGCCCCGGTGATAAATTCAGGTAGACATGTGCGGCGTTCTGGTTCGAGCGCGTGGCGAACGGATAATTGCCGTCGGCGATCAGTACCAGCGCGCCGTGTCCGGCAGAAGCCAGCGCCTTGAGAATTTCGGGATGAATAAGTTTGCCTTTGATCATGGAAAATTGCTCCAAAAGATGCCGGCGGTTACTCAGTTGACACCCGCCGAAACCAGCATACAATAGAAGTTCCAAAAAGAAAACGTTTTCTAAAAACTCTAAAAATTAAAGTACCATCGCCTAATCTTTTTTGAGAAATCAATTTTTATGTCCACGATGAAGGATGTTGCACAGCGCGCGGGCGTCTCGGTTGCCACCGTTTCGCGCGTGCTGAATAACCATGCGCGCGTCGATCCAACCCTGCGCGAGCGCGTGCTAAAGGCAATGGAGACGCTGCAATATCGCCCAAACCGGGTTGCTCAACGACTGCGGGCAGGGGCAGGCGGCGTGATCGGGCTGATTATTTCCGATATTGAGAACCCATTTTTCGTATCCGTTGTGCGCGGCGTCGAAGATATGGCTTACGAGCACGGGATCAGCGTCGTGTTGTGTAACAGCGATGAGAATCCGACCAAACAGCAAATGTATATCGGTGTGATGAAAGCCGAAGATGTGGCCGGGTTGATCATCACGCCCAACGCGGAGACAGACGATAGCATTGGTTCGTTGGTCAACTCGAAAATGGCGGTGGTGTTCATGGATCGCCGCGTGCAGGGTGTAGACGTGGACAGCGTGACCGTTGATAGCGCCAGTGGCACGCGCGACGCCGTGCAGCATTTGATCAAGCTGGGGCATCGGCGGATCGGGATGGTGAGCGGCACTTCACTAATTTCTACCGGGCGTGAACGCTACGAAGCCTTTCTGAGCGCGCTCAACGAAGCAGGCATTCGCTCCGAGCCGGAATTGATCCGGCCTGGACGGTTTAGTTTGCAATCAGGCTATCAATTGACGCTTGAATTGTTAGCGTTGCCAAAGTCACCTACCGCCATTTTCGCCGCCAACAATATGCTGGCGCTTGGAACGCTGCAAGCCCTGCACGAACGGGGCGTTCGAGTGCCTGAGGAGATCGCGGTAGTTGGTTTTGACGATCTGCCCTGGGCAAGTGCGCTGTGGCCGCCGCTGACGACTGTCGCACAGCCGACTTATCAGCTAGGCCATGAAGCCGCCCGCTTGCTGCTGCGTCGTATCGCCAGTCCGGATGCGCCACTAGAGAGTGTCATTCTCAAAACGGAGTTAATGATACGGCGTTCGTGCGGCGCTTATCTGCAAACTGGCTAACCCGTGTGTGGTTGCATTGACAACCCGCAAATTACGATTATAATTTATCCTATGAAAATTGATTTATCCTATGAAAAAATCTTAGAGATAACTCAGGAAAGGAAGGCGTTATTTGAAAGAACGTCGTGATCCGCTCACCTGACCCGAATTTTCATTACAAAATCTGGAGAAAAAAATGAAAAAGTCCTTTATCCTTCTGCTCGTCGCAGTATTGGCCTTAGTGACCATTAACTCGACACAACCTGCCAAAGCGCAGGGCAAATATGATGGCGTGAAGATCAACCTGATCACTTTTGTTGGCCCCCAGATTGCGGAGCCATTGATCCGCCGCGCCCCCGAATTCAAAAAGCTGACGGGCGCTGATGTCAACATCGTCACTGTGCCCTTCTCCGATCTGTATCAAACCATTCTGACTGACCAGGCCACCAAGACAAACAGCTATCAGGCGTTTGTGTTGGCTCCACAATGGATGGTCGATTATGTGACGCCAGGCTATCTGGAAGACCTCTCGGCGCGCGTCACCGCCAGCAAAGACCTGCAATGGGACGATGTCGGCCAGTTCTTCCGTGAGTTCAGCGCCAGTTATGCGGGCAAGACCTACACGGTTCCGCTGGACGGCGACTTTCACATGGTCTATTACCGCATCGACGTTTTCAAGCAAGCCGGACTCAAGCCCCCGACAACGTGGGATGAGTACGTGGCCGATGCGAAGGCGATCAATGGCATGGATATCAACGGCCAAAAGATTTACGGCTCGTGCATCGCCAAAAAGCGCAGCGGGCAGGGCTTCTGGTGGATTCAATCCATCGCCAGCGGTGCGCTGCAAAGCCTGGGCACCAGCCAGGGCGGGTTCTTCGATACCGATACGTTTAAGCCTTTGGTCAACAACGAAGCGTTTATCAATGCCTTGAACCTGTACAAGGAAACCAACAAGTACGGCCCGCCGAATGAACTGGCGACGGACGTGGGTGATTCGCGCGGTCTGTTCACGGCTGGCAAGTGTGGCCTCACACTCGACTGGGGCGACATTGGTTCGCTGGCCGTTGCGCCGGAGTCGAAGGTGAAGGATCAGGTTGGCTCGATCATTCTCCCTGGCTCCAAGAAGATTCTGGATCGCAAAACGGGTAAGCTGGTCGATTGCGAT